>CAZONT010000114.1:0-12554 GCA_964581285.1 uncultured Planctomycetaceae bacterium
CAGGATTGTCGGGGCGTCCTTCGGTCCCGCTTCACGATAGAACATGTCGAGGTCACCTACCTTGATCGACTTATGCCGCACACGCACTGCGTCCGCGGCTGACGTCGATCCATGCCCCGCGAGCAGGACGGTCATTGCCGCCAGCAGGGTCATCGCCGCTCTCCAATTCATCGCGCGAGTCATACGTGCTCCTCGACGGGGTTTGGGTAATCGGAATCACTTCACTTCGGGAATACCGGGATGATCCAGCGGCCGCGAGCCGGGCGCCGGCCAGAAGAATCGCCGCTCACTCTCCAGAATGCCGACGTCGTTGATGCTCGACTCCCGTCTCTGCATCAGTCCGCGATCGTCAAACTCCCACAACTCATTTCCATAACTGCGGTGCCACTGGCCGCCGGCGTCATGCCATTCGTACTGATACCGCACCGCGATTCGGTTGCCGGTGAACGCCCACAGCGCCTTAACCAGCCGGTACTCGAGTTCACGAGCCCACTTTCCCGCGAGGAATTTCCGAATCTGATCGCGTCCGACGACGAACTCGCTCCGGTTCCGCCACACCGAGTCCTCGGTGTAGGCCAGCGACACCCGATGCGGATCGCGCGAGTTCCAGCCGTCCTCCGCCAACCGCACCTTCTGCGTGGCCGACTCGAGCGTAAACGGCGGAGCGATCACCGCCGGCGCACTTGTCTTCGTTGGAGCGGGATTCATCGATCGATCTCCCGAGTCTCGGCGCCGCGTTGGCATCCGCCCGCTAGGCCGTCATCGAAAGCACAACTCGGAACCGCGCCTTGCCGCTCATCATGCGTTCATACGCTTCTGCCGCCTTCGCGAGCGGATAGACCTCGTTCATTGAGCGCACACCCACGCGCGCGCTGAACGCCAGCGTGTCCTGCGTGTCGATCGAAGTGCCCGAATACCAGCCCTTGATCGAGCGATTGCCCATCAGGAGCAGCAGCGGCGACACCTGCATCGACTCCACCGCGCCGACGACCACCATCGTTCCGTTCACGGCCAGACCGCCCTGCACCGCGCTCATCGCGTCGCCGCTGGTCGCCGTCGCCAGAATCACGTTCGCCCCGCCCAGCTCCTGCAACACGGCCGCCGGGTCCTGTGTCGTATTGTCGATATAGACCGCGGCGCCCAGTTTGCGGGCCAGGGGCTCTTTGTCCTTTGCGCGGCCGATCGCCACCGTGTGAAAGCCCATCTTCGCGGCGTACTGAATCGCCAGATGCCCGAGTCCTCCCAATCCCACAATCGCCACAACGTCTCCCGGCCGCGCTCCACTGTTGCGCAGCGCGTTAAACGTCGTCAGCCCGGCGCACATCAGCGGCGCCGCTTCGACCGCCGCCAGTTCTTCCGGCATGAGCGCCACCGCGCTCGCGGGCACGATGACGTATTCGGCATAGCCGCCGTCAAAGCTGATCCCAGTGACCTGGCCGGTTTCGCACGCAAACAGGTCGCCCCGACGGCAGTGGCGGCAGCGTCCGCAGTATCCGCCGTTCCAGCCGACGCCGACTTTTTGCCCCGGCTTCCACTGAACGACGTCAGCGCCGACCGCATCGATTCGCCCGGCGATCTCATGTCCCGGCACGCGCGGAAAGCTGACGCCAAATTTGCCCTCGACCGTCAGCGAGTCTGAGTGACAGACTCCGCATGCCTCGACGCGGATCCGGACGCTGCCCGGCGGCGGGCCCTTCAACTCTCGCTCGACCAGCTGCAGCTTGCCCCGATCGGTGACCTGCACGGCCCGATAGGTGTTCGTCTTCATTCCACGCTCCTCGACTTCAAACCTCAGACTGGCTCATGGCCCGGACGGCTTCGTCCGCGGTCAGCACCGCGTTCGCCAGAAATCCGTAATTGACGATCGCGGCCTTGTATCCGTCCCCCAGTTCCGGATGTCGCGGAGCGGCGGTCGCATCTTTCACGACCGCCACCTCGAACCCCTGTTCAAGCAGCTCGCGCAAGTGACTCTCGACGCAGAGATTTGCCAACATGCCGCAGAGGATGATCCGGTTGATGCGACGCTTGCGGAGTTGAAAGACCAGATCGTTTGTTTGGGGCCCCCACATCTTGTGCGGGCTGACAACAATCGTCTTGCCGTCCTCGATGAACGGCTTGTATCGCTCGAGCCAGTCGGCTCCCGAACCCTTGAAGCCATCGAGCCGCAGTGGATCGGGTCGGTAAAATTCCTTGCCGTCCAGCATCATCTTTTCGACCGCTCCCCCGTACTGCCACGCTTGATCCGACGGGTACAGATAGTGCGGCGACACAAATACCGCGAACCCGTGCGTTTTCGCCGCCGCGAAGACGCGCTCGATGTTCACAATCGTGTTGTTCTCCTTGATGCTTGCTCCCACGAGGCCCCACGAGACGCCTTTCTCGCTCAAGACATCGTTCTGAGGATCGATGACCACAACGGCGGTGTCGTTTCGACTGACTCTCATGTCGCGATTCCTTCACCCCTCGATTGCCGACCGCTGGCAGCCACGGCTCTTGTCCGCAAGTACGCTTTTGCCGAATCGGCCGACGTTACCAGCGCAGCGCCCATCATGATCGTGTCCTTGATCACCAATCGCCCGGCGCCGGACAGCAGCGGGAAGCCATGCTCCGAGCTCCCCAGCGCCGGCACCCAGCACTCGGGCGTCGTTATCAGAAATGAAAGCGTCGTCAAGGACATCAGAAAGACCAGTATGCTGCCGACGGCCGAAATCTGCGGCAACCAGGGGTTCAGAGCGATCATGACTCCGAGCCCAACGATCACGGCCCCCAGGCCGTATGCAAACGAATAAGTCCTGTTTTGTTCGTGCCACTCCCGGTTCGCGGAATTGACCTCACCCTCCCGATTCATGTGCCCGCGATACGCACCGCCCGGCTGACGATAGAAGAATCGCATTAACGGACTGTTGGACACGAACGGAACAATTCCCTCTGCCTCATATCGAAAGGCCTTGAGGCTGCCGATCCAGATCAATACGACGACGAGGCCGATGCGAGTCAGCGCGACTCCCGCCCGATCCAGGCGGGCGGCTGACTCGCACACGTTTCGGAGCGCGTCCATCAACGTACTCGTCAATACAATCTGCACGAACAAGATCGGGTCGCGAACAGCTTCATATTCGACCGAGAAGTCTTCGCCGTTCGCTTCGCGCCGCCGCTCAAGGACAAGAATGACCGAACCGAGGGCCATTTTAGCGCGATGCGGGCGGCGATCCATTCAATAGCGCCGACGATCGGCACCCTTTCGTCCCACGAGCGGGCGCGACGGGCATCGCAGTCCGGACCGAGCAGTACAGCTCCGCGGCCTCGAACAGTTACAATCCGCGGTCAACATTGTCTGTCCGAGAGGAGGCGCTATGCAGGACGAACAATTCGCAGCTTCCCCAAATCCAAGCCGTCACGATTTCCTCTCGACGACCGGCACGGCCGCGGCCGTAGCCGCCTTCGCGGCAGCGCACCCTGACGCGGTCGCCGGCCAAGCCGGCGGCAGCGCGGCGGCGCCGCTCGGCCCCGACATTGAGGGCGCTGTCCCCGTTACCCTGCGAATCAACGGCAAGGATTGCAAGCTACGGGTCGATCCGCGGACGACTCTGCTGGACTGCATCCGCGAAACCATCGTCCTCACCGGCACGAAAAAAGGCTGCGACCACGGGCAATGCGGCGCATGCACCGTGCACGTCAACGGCCGCCGCGTGAACTCGTGCCTCAGCCTCGCCCTGATGCACGATGGCGACGAGATCACGACGATCGAAGGCCTCGGCTCGCCCGACGGCCTCCATCCCATGCAGGCCGCCTTCGTCGCCTGCGACGGATACCAGTGCGGCTATTGCACGTCCGGACAGATCATGTCGGCCGTCGCCCTGCTCAAGGAGCCGTGTGGCCCCGCCGACGCCGACGTGAAAGAATTGATGAGCGGCAATATCTGCCGTTGCGGCGCCTACGCCAACATCATCGCCGCGATCCAGCACGTCCGTAAGCACGCCTGACACGCCGGAGCGATTCACATGCAGGCATTCGAGTTTTCCCGACCGCCCGACTCTGCGACGGCCATCGCGACGGCCGCCCGCGCGAAGACCGCCCAGCAGGGCGCCGACATCCGCTTCGTCGCCGGCGGCACGACGCTCGTCGATCTCATGAAGCTGAATGTCGAGACGCCCCAGCGGCTGCTCGACATCAACCGCCTTCCGCTCGACAAGATCGAAGCTACGCCCGACGGCGGCCTGAAGATCGGCGCGACCGTCCGCAATTCCGATCTCGCCAACCACGCGACGGTCAAACGCGATTACTCGGTGCTCTCGCAGGCCCTGCTCGCCGGCGCATCAGTCCAGCTTCGAAACATGGCCACCACCGCCGGCAACCTGCTGCAGCGCACGCGCTGCGTGTACTTCCGCGACCCCGCCATGCCCTGCAACAAGCGCGAGCCGGGAAGCGGCTGCCCGGCCATCACCGGCAGCAACCGCACCCTGGCCGTGCTCGGTACAAGCGAACATTGCATCGCCACGCATCCATCCGACATGTGCGTCGCGCTGGCGGCATTGGAGGCGACGATTCACATCCAGGGGGCCAAGGCCCGGCGCGCCGTCCCGTTCGGCGAGTTCCATCTGCTGCCGGGCGACTCGCCGCAACGCGAAACCGTCCTCGAACCGGGCGATCTGATTACGCACGTCACGCTGCCCGCGCCGAAAGCCGGGAGCAAGCAGGTCTATCTGAAACTGCGCGACCGCGCGTCGTATGAGTTCGCCCTCGCGTCCGCCGCCGTCGTCCTCACGATCGCCGACGGAAAGATCGGCGCCGCCCGTATCGCCCTCGGCGGCGTGGGCACAAAGCCGTGGCGCTCGCCCGAAGCCGAATCCGCACTGATCAGCCAGATGCCGGACGAAGCGACATTCCGCAAGGCTGCCGAGGCTGCCCTGAGGCAAGCGAAGCCGCAGAGTCAGAATCGATACAAGATCGAATTGGCCCGGCGCTGCCTCGCGCACGCCCTGAAGCTGGCGGCGACCGCCTGACGCCCCAAGGAGCAACCATGCCGACAACCCAACCGGCTTCACCGTCCTCGCCGATCGGCAACCGCACCCCGCGCGTCGACGGCCCGCTCAAGGTCAGCGGAAGCGCCCGCTACACCTCCGACTATCACTTCCCGGGAATGCTCTATGGCGTCCCGGTCGAAGCCACGATCGCGAACGGCCGCATCGTCAAGATCGATGCGGCCGCCGCCGAAAAGATGCCCGGTGTTCGCGCGATCCTGCATCGTGACAACATCGGAAAGATATCCCGCTCGGCGATGGAGCCGGGTTTCGAGGGAATCGCCGAGGAGCGCCGCCCTCCGTTCGACGACGACGTAATCCGCTACTACGGTCAGTACGTCGCGCTCGCCGTCGCCGACACGTTTGAGTCGGCCAAAGCCGCCGCCGACGCGGTTCGCGTGACCTATGCAAGAGAAAAGCCAAACGTCGAAACCGATCTCAAGCCCGATGATGATCCCGACGTCGTAATGACCACGTTCGGTCCGCGCCGCCGCCTCCAGAGCGAGCGCGGCAACGCAGACGCCGCCTTCGCCTCCGCGCCCGTCAAGCTCGACCAGACGTACGTCACTCCGGCCGAAACCCACAATCCGCTCGAGCTGCACGCAACGACTGCGCTCTGGGACGGATCGACGCTCACGCTTTACGAATCGTCACAGGGCGTGGTCAATTTGCAGGGCGTCCTCGCCCAGGTCTTCGGGCTGCCCCGCGAAAACGTCCGCGTGATCTCCCGCTTCGTCGGCTCCGGATTTGGCAGCAAGCTGTTTCCGTGGCCGCACTGTTCGCTCGCCGCCGCCGCCGCGCGAAAACTCGGCCGGCCGGTCAAGCTCGTCCTCAGCCGTCGCATGATGTTTCAGACCGTCGGCCACCGCCCGCGCACGCAGCAGCGCGTCCGCATCGGCGCGACGCCCGAGGGCAAACTCGTCTCGCTGCACCACGACTACGTCTACACCCGCTCCATCCTTGACGCCCACCACGAAGACTGCGGTGAACCGACGCCGTTTCAGTACAGCGTGCCGAATCTCCGCGTCGCCTTCGGCCGCGCCAAGCGCAACATCGGCGCCCCCTCCGACATGCGAGGCCCCGGCGCGGTCCCCGGCCTCTATGCCACCGAATCGGCCCTCAACGAGCTGGCCCACCAGGTCAAGATCGATCCGGTGCGACTCCGGATCCTTAATGAACCCAAAGTCGACGAATCGTCCGGCCTGCCCTTCTCGTCGCGCCACCTGGTCGAGTGTTTCGAACTCGGCGCTCAAAAGTTCGGCTGGTCGAAGCGCACGCCCGAAGTTGGCTCGATGAAGCGCGACGGCCTGACGCTTGGCTGGGGTGTGGCCGGCTGTTCGTGGCTCGCCGAGCGATTCGCCGCCGCCGCCGGCCTGCAACTTCGCGACGACGGTACAGCCCGCGTCGCCTGCGCCACGCAGGACATCGGCACGGGCACCTACACAAACTTCGCCCAGCTTGTTTCGCTCAAGACCGGCATTCCGCTCGACAAGATCGAAGTCGTCCTCGGCGACACAACGCTTCCGCCGGGACCGATCTCCGGCGGCTCGATGGCGACCCCGTCAATCATTCCGGCCGTCTTCGGGGCGGCCGACGCCGCCATCGCCTCGCTGCTGACCATTGCGACCATGACTCCCGGCTCGCCGTTCGCTCAGCGCAAACCGGACGACCTCGCGCTCGCGGGCGGCCGCATCTTCGCAAAGGCCGACGGCGCCGCCTCCGGTGTGCCATTCGCCGATGTTCTCCGCCGAGCCAATCTCCGGCAGGTCGCCGGCAACGGCCGGGCCGATTCCACCTTCGGCAATCCGCAGCGGAAATTCTCCACGCATTCCTACGGCTGCCACTATGTTGAAGTCACTTGGCAGCCCGAGATCGCCCGCCTGCGCGTCGGTCGTGTTGTCACGGTGATCGATGCCGGGCGCATCCTCAACCCCCTCGCCGGCCGCAACCAGATCGAGGGCGCCGTGGTCATGGGCATCGGCATGGCCCTCTTCGAGCACACGACCTACGACCCGCAGAACGGCGCGCCGATCAACAGCAGCCTCGCCGACTATGTGATGACGGTGAACGCCGACGCGCCGCCGATCGATGTGCACTTCCTTGATTACCCCGACTTCGAGTTGAACGAACTCGGCGCCCGCGGCATCGGCGAGATCGGCCTGGCCGGCATCGCCGCCGCCATCACCGACGCCGTCCACCATGCGACCGGCGTCCGCGTCCGCGCGCTGCCGGTGAAGATCGAAGATTTGCTGGCTTGATCTCGCGCCGCGCGGCCGCGTCGCGACATCAATAGAAGATCGACAGCACGAGGTGCTCTTCGGTTGAGATCTTCGCCTCGAAGACGCCCACGGTGGCCGTGACGTTCTTGATGTAAATATCGGGATGGTTATCCAACCACTCGTTGATGGTGTAGTCCAGGTTCTGCAGCGCGCTCCCGCTCATTCGCGCATGGAACGTGTGAACGCGCGTCGGGCCGAGTTCCTGTGCCGCCAGCGGCCGCTTGAACTTGTACTCAGCGGCTCCGCCGCCGCCGCGAGATCCCAGCGTCTTGATCGCCGAGCCTCCCTCGACGCGCGGCCCTTTCATTTCGTCCTGCGGTTCGCTCATCAGCGGGTTGTTGCCGTTCGCAGGGTTCGGCGGCGGATCGGCGAGGGCCGTCTGTGCCGGCGGCGCTTCCATCGTCGCCGTCGCGGCGAGTGCCGCGTCGACCGCCGGCGCCGCGGCCGTCGCCGGCAGGTTCAGCAAGCCCGACTGGCTCATCGCCACCTGCTTCTTCAGGTTGTCGACGCAAGGCGGGCAAAGCCAGATCCCTCTTACCGTCCCGGCCTGCTTTTTCTGAATCTGTTCCGGCGTGATCGGAGCGTGACACTTCTGGCAACTGAGGGCGGGCTGAACCGACATATGTGCGTCTCCGCGAAAGAAGGGAACAAGTGCCCGCCGCGAAGCGGGCGATCCTGCCGTCTACATTATAAATCGAAACCCCGCGCGAATTGTAATCCATTGCCGGTCCGGTTCGCGGCCTTGCGACTGCGCCGCCGCGATACTAGACTTCCACGACAAACTGCGATGGAGCCCGCCCAAAACGGTCGCCACGGCGGCCTGATGGCTCCTACCAATCTGGTAGGAGCCGTGTCTCCTGCCAACAACCTGGAACCCGACTCAAGGCAGGAGTCCCATGCTTAACGCGCTGGTTCACAACAAGATCGTCCTGATCCTTGTCGGCGGCGGCCTCGGCTCGCTGCTCCGCTACCTGGTGCAGGGATGGGGCCAGCGGATCACGGCCGGTGCGTTTCCCGTCGGCACGCTCATCGTCAACGTCGTCGGCTGCTTCGCGATCGGCGTCCTCGCGACCGCCCCGTTCACCCGTCCCGAATACCGCACCGGCCTCATCGTCGGCGTCCTCGGCGGCTTCACGACGTTTTCCGCCTTTGGCTGGGAGACTTTTTCCCTCGCCAACGACCGCCAAACCCTGACCGCGTTTGCAAACATTCTGCTCAGCGTCGCGCTCGGCCTCGCCGCCGTATGGTTGGGCTACCGCCTCGCCGAGCGGATCTTTGGAGTATGAACATGAAACTCGAGGGCGAAGCTCAATTGCTCCGAATCTTCATCGGCGAGAGCGATAAGTGGCACGGCAAGCCCGTGTACGAGGCAATCGTGCTTAAAGCTCGCGAACTGCACCTGGCCGGCGCCACCGTGCTCCGCGGCCCGATGGGCTTCGGCGCGACGAGCCGCCTCCACACCGTCAAGGTGCTGCGACTCTCGGAGGACCTGCCGATCGTCATCGAGATCGTCGACAGCCGGGAGAAGATCGACGAGCTGCTGCCCCACATCGACCAGATGGTCAACGAGGGGCTGGTCACGCTCGAACCGGTGCAGGTCATTAAATACAGAGCCGGCGACAAGGTGTCGCCGGCTTGAGTGCGTTGAAGTTGGAACGATGCGCGCCGCGTCAGCGGCGGCTGCGGATTCGCCGTGCCCCGATGACCAGCGGCAGCATGGTCGCCAGCCCGAGCAGTCCCGGCGCCGCGCCGGCGCCGCAGACCGGCGTCACGCCCGGAAGCGCGCTGCCGCCGCTCTGCACGACGTAACCGTGATTCCCGACCGCCTGGGCGGACTGATCGCCGCTTACCGAGAATGCCGACACCCCGAAAGCGCCGGGGCTTTGCGGATCGAGCACGAGCTGCATCGTCACCGTTTCACCGGCCACGAGCGACGCGATGTTGAATGTCACCGCGCCGTTGTTCACCTGTCCCGTCTGGGCCAGCGCCGATCCGGCGGGATGCGAAGGACCCATGTCGGCCGATACGAAGTTCGTCGCTTCCGGCAGCGGGATCGACACGAGCACGTTGCTCGCCTCGCCCGACCCGATGTTGCGCAGCTCGACCGAAAAGACCGCCGGTTCGCCGAGCTGCACGGGATCGGCCGCCGGCGTGACCTTTATCGTGAACACCGGCTTGAGATCGCCCTTGGTCACGAAGCTGACCTGCGAGCTGTAGCCCGTTCCCGCTGCGTTTGTCGCATAGGCCCGGGCGTAGTAGGTCGTGCCCGGCGTCAGTCCATGAAAAGTCGTCGCAAATCCGCCGGTGCCCGATCCCTCCTGCAATTGAAAGCCTTCCACGGTCGGCTGGCCGGTCGTGTTCCAGCAGATGCCCCGCGCGGTGATCGGCGATCCGCCGTCATCCGTCACGATGCCGCCGAAGACCGCGCTGGTCAGGCTGATCGACGTGACGCTGAGCGGCGTCACCGTTGGTGCATCCTGCCCGAACGACGCGCCCGTCGCCGTCAACGTGACAAATACCGCGCATGCGCAGCCGAGCGCCGGCCGCCGTCGTGCAATGCTTCGAACCAGGTCTGTGATCGTTCGAGTGGTGTGATCCATGACTTTGCCCCCGTACTGAGAATCTCGAATCTGTCGTCTGACACACCGCGTCCAGAAGCGCCGCGTGTCGATGTTTCCACCGCGCCGTTGAAATCGTCAGCCCCTCGGTTGGGGCCGGACGAGTTCGGCGCAAGCGGATTTCCCCAAACGTATCCCTCGGTCAGCCTCGCGCTCGACATTCGGCTTAATTTTCAGCACTGAAAAAAATCCATCGAAGCGCGGCAGTGCAGTCGCAGGGTTTGCAATCGCAGAGCAGCCGAATCGGTTCGCGGACCTTCCGGAAGAGGAGCGCGGGACGTCGTTACGATAACTCTACGATTCGATCGCAACTTGGCGAGCAAACCTCAATCGATTTGCGGGCGATCGACACTCAGCGTGTCCCGTCACCCGATAATCTGACGGAATCGAGTGAGGTACGAATCATCGCCCGTTATGAGAGCAGAAGAACCGGCGACGTCGGTCAAATGTCCTCGTTCGCCCAAACGAGCGAAGTAGCGTAGTCGCCGGTGAAGCCCGTGCAGCGGTTTCACCTGTGGATTTTCAGATGTTACAAGTTGTTTGTAATATCGCTCGATGATCCGCGGGGTCAGCAAGCGTCCCTCGGAGATCGTAACGAAGATGGAAGCCCGAAATCGAGAGGGAAAACGATGCTGCAAATCCATTCACGTTCATTTCGACAGGGCCGGCTCGTGGTCGTGCTGCTCTGCGCTCTCGCCGTCACATGCGGTGGCTGCGGAGTCTCCCCGTCTGATCCCCAGGTATTGGGCCGCGGGCTCGCAACGAACGGCCTCCTCACCGGGGGTGGGCTGGGCGGCGGCGGGCTAATCGGACGAAAGTACGAGGTCCGCGGCGTCAACTACTCCCCCATCCCGATCGGCGGTTCGTTCGACGATTATGACGCGCAACTGCGCGGCAACGGCGGCGACGTGTTCTGGGGGACCTACTTCGAGCCCGTATGGCAGCAGGATCTCGATCTCATGCGCGAGATGGGCGTCAACACCATTCGCGTGTACGCCACCTATCCCTGGCAACCGCAGATCGGCCCGAGCGAGCCGCGCGATCACACGCGCTTTCTCGATATGCTCTGGAACGACGGCAGGCAGCCGATCCGCGCCTTTCTCGCGTTTCCACTCAGCAACGGGATCTTCCGCTACAAGGTCGTCCCGTCGGCGCCCAACGACGGCTCGTGGTCTGTCGTCCTGCCGACCGGTCCGGGCGGCACCGATCAAATCTGGGTTGAGGACGAGACGCGGAGCGAGCCGGGCTGGCACTTCAACGGCAATCAGACTGCAGCGCAGCGCCGCGCGACTGACGCCGAGGCCTACAAGGCCCTGGCCGAGAAGTACAAAGATCATCCCGCCGTCTTCGGCTGGGTACTCGGCAACGAGATCAACTCACCCCAGAGCCGCGCCAACCCGCGCTTCTGGGCCTACCTGAACGACCTCGCTCGCGACCTGAAAGCAATCGCGCCGAAGAAGGAGACGCTGGTCGCGCTGATCGACGACTCGATGAAGTCGCTCGCGCTCGTCAAGAATAACAACTGGGACGTCTCCCAGATCGACATGTGGGGCATCAACTCCTACCGTGGCCGCCTCGGTGACACCACCAACAATTTCGACATCTTGTTCTCGAGTTATGCCGCGGTGAGCTCCAAGCCGCTCATCGTGACCGAGTTCGGTCCGCCTTCCACGACTCGTCAACAGATCGTCGATGGAGTGGGCGTTCCCATCCCGCTCGGCACCGATCCGGCCACGGTGGTCCCGCTCTGCCAATCGGGGACGCTCACGGACCTCGTCAACTCGGGCCAGCTTGCCGCGCAATACATCGAGGGCCACTGGAAAGACATCGTCGCCAACCAAAACGTGTGTGCCGGCGGCATCGTCTTCGAGTGGCAGGACGAATGGTACAAGGCCGGCAACCCGGCAGCGCGCAACGTATCGCCCGGAGCGAACGATGCCTTCCCCGGCGGCTGCTGGGACGAGGAAGGCTTCGGCATCAACGCCGTCGTTCTGCAGCGGTCGAGCGCCACAAGCTTCCCAAGCCCGTTCGTCCCGGATCAGCGCGTGCCACGCGCCGCATTCCAGACGCTGAAGGCGCTTTGGAACCCGAATTGAGCCCGGGATGAACGCCACTTGCCGGCGCGTGCGCGTGGCCTGATTGGCAGGCCCAAGTTGGGCCCCTTGTGCGATTATCAAAAGCAACGGAGAGAGAGGGATTCGAACCCCCGGTACGTTTTACCGTACGCCGGTTTTCAAAACCGGTGCCATCAGCCGCTCGGCCATCTCTCCAAACATGCACGAGCCAAAGCCCGTGCAATTACTTATTCTAACGCCTTCCACGCGAATGCACCGCTCGTACCATCGCTTCGACGCGCTCGGCGTCCGGCGGGTTCTGCCACTGGCCGTGCCGCTTCAGCGACGATCCGACGATGAAGCCGTCGGCGTGCGGGGCGAGCCCGCTGAGGTTTTCCGGCGTGGTGCCGGAGCCGACAAAAACAGGTACCTCGACCGCACGGCTGACGTCGAGAACGTCGCTGACCGCCGTCGGTTCGCCGGTGGCCGTCCCGGTCACGATCACGCCGTCGGCCCCGAAGAACTCGGCGGCCTTCGCCGTATCGGCGAGACTGACGTCGGCGGTCACCATGTGGCCGGCGT
>CAZONT010000115.1:0-12205 GCA_964581285.1 uncultured Planctomycetaceae bacterium
GAGGTCGAGCGCGAGCTGATGCAGCTTCTCGACTGCCGGCCGACGCCGTGCACGAGCGTTCAGTTTTCCGGCGGCGAGCCGACGATCCACCCGCGATTCCACGACATCGTCCGCCGGGCCAAAGAGCTCGGTATGACGAATATCCAGGTGGCCACCAACGGCATCACGCACGCCAATCTGGAGTTTGCCCAGCGGAGCAAGGCGGCCGGGCTGCACACGCTCTACCTGCAATTCGACGGGCTGGATGACCGTATCTACAAGTTTGTGCGCGGCGAGGCGCTGCTGGAGAAGAAGCTGCAGGCAATCGAGAACTGCCGCAAAGTCGGCCTGAAGGTGTGCCTCGTCCCGACACTCATCAAGAGCGAGAACGACGACCAGGTCTCGAAGATTTTCGACTTCGCCGTCGCGAACGCCGACGTGACCTCGGCCATCAGCTACCAGCCGGTCGTATTCACTGGCCGGATCAACCGCCGCGACCTAGAGCGGAAGCGTTACACGCTGGGCGATCTGGCGCACGCGATTCACAATCACACCGGAGCGGCGCTGGAGCGAGACTTCTTTCCACTGTCGTTCGTCACGCCGCTGTCGCAGCTGCTCAGCGTGCTCGAGCAGAAGCCGAAGATTCGCAGCAGTTGCCACAGTGACTGCGCGTTTGGCACTTACTTCCTCGTCGCCCCCGAGAAGTACCCCGGCCAGCCGACGCGTGAGCGGGTCGTTCCGATCCCGCAGGTCTTCGACATCGCCAGTCTCTTTACCGAGATGAACGTGCTCGCCAAGCGGCTGGAGAAGAAGGACAAGATCAGCAAGCTCGACCTGCTCAAGGTCTTCTGGCTGTTCATCAAGAACTACAACCGCAAGGACGCGCCCGAGGGGTTGACGGTCATGCGGTTCATCAAGTCGCTGCAGGGCTGCGTCAGCAAGACGGACGGTCGCGGCGGCAAGGCCGAGACGGAGAACTACAAGACCCTGATGTGCGCGGGCATGCACTTCCAGGATCGCTACAACTACGACGTCGAGCGGGTGAAGCGCTGCGTCATTCATTACAGCACGCCGGACGGTATCTATCCGTTCTGCACCTACAACAGCGGGCCGACCTACCGGCCGTTCATCGAGGCGATGTGGTCGACACCGAACGAAGACTGGATCTCGGCCCACCCGGGCCAGCGGATCGTGCCGCCGTCCAGTCCCAACTCGGTCATGCCGTGGGCCGGGCGGTTCGGCGGCGACCCGGAGGAAGACGAGAGCTGGAAGACGCTGAAGAAGGACGGCAGCAAGCTCGCGACGTTGCTGACGTTGCCCGTTACCGGCGGCGCGGCGGGGCAGAGCAAGGTGGGATCGCGCGGCGGGTGCGGGTCGGGGTGTGGGTGCGGATAGGTCGACGATTTTTTCCGTCTGCTCAGAGAGCCTGCGACTCTGGCAGCGAGGCAGCGTTTTCGTCGGTTTTTTGACCACCCTTTGCAAACCGCGCCTGCGAATCGCTCACGAGCTTGGCTGATTCCGGAAATCGATCCGATCGATAGAACAATCCCGCCGCGTGGTCGACCTTTGCGGCGAAACGCCAGACACACCAGAGGCGCTCGCTCCACGCTTCGATATCGCTGGCAGCGGCGTCCGTCGGCCAGTTGCCTGCTTCCAGCCAGCGGGGCGCGGCCGTTTCGATCTCCGCCAGTGACGCCTGTTCGCCTGCTCGGATTGAACCGCCTGTGACGTAGAACGGCTTCAACAGCAGCTTCTTTGCCGACTTGGTCCGTGGCCCGGCGCGTTGGATGACCAACCAACGGAAGTCGCCCAAGTCCGCGACCCAGCGCATTCGTTCGTGACTCGCGTGCTGCCGCGCCTGCTCGATGCTTCGCTTGAGTGCTGCGGCCCGCTCGAATTGAAGGGACTTCGCTGCCTCGCGCATTCGTGTTTCCAGCTCGGCGAAGGCCGTGTCGCGGTTGCCGGCGATGAAACCCATAGCACCACCGATCGCCGCCTGGTAGTCGCTCATCGGGACGCGGCCGTCGCAGGGGGCGGGGCACTTGCCCATTTCCCAGTACTCGCAGGGTTTGCCGTGCGGGACTTGGCGCAGGATGTCGTACTTGCGGCAGAGGTCGAACAGGTCCTCGACGATCTGGATCGTCGCTTCCGCGTCGGCGCGCGTGGCGAAAGGACCGACATATCGGGCGCCGTCGGGCGGGTATTCCTTGACGACCGTTATTCGCGGGATCGGTTCTCGCGGATTGCCGCGGAGGAACCAGGCCGGGCCGAAGCCGAGACGCTTGCGATAGTCGTTGGGATGCAGCCGCCGCACCGCCGCGTGGTAGCGCAAGGCCGTCTCGAACGGACTGAAGGTCGGCGTCCACCAGACGCTTCTGGCCACCTCCGCGAGATTGGTCCGCTTGCTGCGCCCATCGGCCGGCGCGCTCAGCCGCGCCGGCACGACGCGGCGCAAGTCTTCACAGGCGGCCAGCAGGATCGGCCTCCGTTCGGCATCGGCGATCACGTAGACCCCGCCGTGGGCGGGTAAAGACTTTGCGTTCAGCCCGGTCGCCGCGTCGAACTCAACGACGTGTGGGAACAACTCCGCCAGACCCGGCTCGCTCGTCACAATCGGGCCCGCGGTTCGACGTGCTTCTGCCAGAACTTCCACCACGAGCGCTCGTGTTCGCCGTCGGGGAGCATCTCGCGCTCCGAGAGTTGCGGCACCTGGCTGCGGTGGTGCAGGACGATTCGCCGGTCGAACTGGGCGCGGTGGGCGCGGAATGTCGCCAACGATTGCTCGGTAAAGAATGCACTATCGGGCGGGAAGTTCTCGCCGTTCGGATAGAACTTGAGGGCCTCGTCGAGACAGAGCCCGCCCTCCCACGCCAGCCGCCGGCCGGTCTGACGGTCGGCCTCGCGCCAGGCGCGCTCGGTGATGTGGCGGTAGAGCGTGATCCAGCCGGCCAGGTCGATCAGTTCGCTCGGGCGGTGGGTCGGGTTGATGACCATCATGGCCCCGAAGGCAGCGGCGGTCGGGGGCGGATCGATCACGAAAACGGAGGGGTGATCGCGGAGGCAGCGCGCGCAGGCCGCGTACACGCGAGTGTCGTCATGATTTGCGTTTGGGGCGACGACGCCGCCGCGCGGGCGCTGGGCGATAAGACCGCAGGAGGGGCAGGGCGTGAGGATCAGATAGAGTTGAATTTCGGCGACGCTGTGCGCTCGCAGGGTCGTTGGCTTTGTCGCGGGGGTGCTGCTCACGTCCCGTCCAACCTCGCCTACCCCCCATGCGACGCGCGGGCGATCAAGTCGTCTTTCCGCCACCCTTGGCGGGGCGCTTCGGCGGCTTCTTTCCATTGTCACCGCCGGCCGTGCCCGGGACCTTCGCCGTACCTTTGGCCGTGATGACTTTATCCTGATCCAGCGCTTCGAGCGGTTTGAAATCGTTATCTTCGAATTGCGTCGTCAAGGCCGCGAGGAGCTGGCCGACTGTCAGTTCGACCTGGACCTCCAACGTCTCGTTGTCGATCCACTTGGCCTCGAAGACGTTGACGCCTTCCGGTTCGCCGGGGTATTTGTCGGAAGGCTGGCCGATGGCATCGCCGACCGTCGATCCCGGCGTCAGCGGCAGCGAGTAGGCGACTTTCATCAGGTTCTTGACGGCGTCGGCCTTGGCCGCAGCGCGGATACCGTTCATTTGCTCGGGCGTAAGTGTGGCCGGTGCTTCCGGGATTTCGGCGGCGGCGCCATGGGCATCGGCGAGTTTGACTGCCGGCGGCTTGGGCGTTGCCGGCGGTTCCTTTGTTTCTTCGTCTTCGTCGTCCGTCGAGGCGGGCGCCGCCTGCTTAGCAGAACCACCGCGCCGCGGAATCATCCCCATGGCCCTTGAAAGGGCCGAGCCGATTTTTGTGCGTTTTTGCGGCTTGGCGTCACCCGACGCCACCTTGGCGCCCTTTGCCGCTTTCGCGGGCTTCTTGGACGGCTTGGCGTCATCGTCGCTTGCGGTCTTTTCGTCCGATCCCTTCTTGAGCGGCCCGTAGGCGATCTCGGTCTTCTTCACGAGCGTGACGGACGTCTGGTCCAGCAGTAGCGAGATGTCGATGGCCGGTCGACCCGGCGGCATGAGCGCGCCGGCCTGATCGCCGAGCGAGAATTCCGGGGATGTCGCATCCTCGTGCTTGGCGCAGCCGACCGCGAAAAGCACGGCCAACGCACCCGCACATCCCAGACGCAGACTAAACTTTCTGGTTGTTCGTCGCATGGTCGATTACCACCCCTCGTGTAAGATATTCTTCGGTGGATGGTAGGTCAAACATTGCTTTATCGCCGAATACTTCCGCTGGCTGGCATGCTTGTCATGCTGATCCACGCCGCATTACCGGCCCCGGGGCAGACGTCGACCCGCTCCGCTACGACGAATGTCTCGTCCCAACCGTCGGCGGGGGAGATTGAGACCCTCGTCGCTCAGCTCGGCGACCGCAGCTTCGAGCGTCGTGAAAGGGCGAACGAGCGACTTGCTGAACTTGGTGAAGCCACACTACCAGCCCTGCTTGCCCGGTTGACCGACCCGGACCCGGAGATTGCCCGGCGCGTCATCGAACTGCTGCCGATTCCGACCGATCCGTCACGCCGGGTTGACGTCGTGATGAAACTCCTCACCACCGGCGATCGGGAACACCTCCGCAAGGCCGTCTTGATCCTCTTTCAAGATCCCGGTGCGGTGGATGGCGCGTTTCGTACGGCCATGTCGGGCCAGACGGGGCTGACCGCAGCGATGGCCGCGCCGATCCTGGAACAACTGGACAGCTGGCGGTCGCAGGACGGCCGCTACCGGAAGAACGTCGCCCGGAACGCCGTCCGCAATCCGGAGGGGGTCGCGCGGCTGTCACGAATTCATGCCGATACGCCGGCCTACCTCGCCGAGGCCGCCTACTGGCTCGCCCTGGAGGCACGCGATGACTACGTCGAGCATTCCACAAGCCAGCCGGCGCGAACCGCGACGGCCCCGGCCGCGTCACAACGGTGACGAGCGTGTGGTATTCTCCGACCCGTGCAACCGAATTACGCATCCCGCGTCTGGCTTGCGGCCTTTGCCGGCGCGCTGCTGGTGTTCGGGCTGACGCTGGCGCCGGACGTTTTGATGATGGACAGCGGCGAATACCAGGTCGCCGTGTACCGGTTTCCGAATCTTGGGCTGGGCGATCGCCCGGCTGACCTCGTTCGAGTCCATCCAGTCTATCTCGCGGTCGCGAAGCTGATTTCATTCGTGCCGGTCGGCAACTTTGCGTTTCGCGTGAACCTTGCCAGCGCGTTGTTCGGCGCGATTGCCGTTGCGAATGCTGCGCTGCTCGGCTGGTGGTTTACGCGGAACGCGTGGACGGCGGTGCTGGCTGCGGCGGTGCTTGCGTTTGGACACACCTTGTGGGCGTTTGCGGTCATCGCCGAGGTCATGACGCTGATCGCGGCGGCCATGACAGCCGAGTTGATGTGCTGGTGGCTGTATGGGCAGACAGAGAGGAACCGCTGGTTACTGGCGCTTGCATTGCTCAACGGCATCGGGGTCGCCATCCATCTGCAACTGGGGCTCAGCACACCGATCTACGCCGGTGTGCTGATCTGGCTTTGCTGCCAGCGGAAGTTGTCCGTTGGCTTCCTGGTTGCATGGGGATTTGTGTGGTTAATCGGGACACTGCCCTACAGTGCGATCGTCGCGTACTACGCGATGCAGACGCACGACTGGTCTTTCGTCCTCGGCTCCGCGACCTACGGGCGGTTTGGCGCGTCGCCGCGGCAATTCGCCGTGCGCACGATGCTGCGCGGACTCGCGGCCATGCTTCTGAACTATCCGACGCTGCTCATTCTCTTTGCGGCGCCGGGACTGCTTCGACTGCGACGGATTGCGCAGCCCGCGGTTTTCTTGGCATTTGTCGGCGTCATCATCATGCAGTTGCTGTTCGTCCTGACGTACAACGTGCCCGATCAGTACTCGTTCTTCGTTCCGGTGTACGCGTTGTTTGCGCCGCTGATCGCGTTGGGGGCGTCGGCCCTGCTGGCTGATCGGATGGGCCGCGTCGTATTGCTGCTGCTCGCGCTCGTGCCGGCGCCGATTTACGCCGTCGCCGCGCCGGCGCTGCGGAAGGCGAGTGTCCGGCTGTTCAACCGATCGGTGCCGTACCGCGATCCGTATGAGTTCTTCATCAAGCCGTGGAAGTGCGGTGATCGCGGCCAGCGCCGGTACGTTGAAGAAGTCTTCGCGGCGCTCCCACCCGATTCCGTCCTGCTTACCTCCTATACCATGAGATTCATGCTCGAGTACGGCCAGCGCGTCGATCGCCTCCGCCCCGACGTACAAATCGTCGACGACGACGCGGCGCTGCTCGCATACCTCACCGTCAATCAGCGGGGCGAGACATCGTGGACGCGTCCGGTTTTTGCCAACGACGCGGACGCAAACGACTTTCCGTCAATTCTCCGCGACGAGTGCAATCCGAGACGCGAGGGCCTCTTGTGGCGGCTCTCACCGCCAGGGTCGCCTGCAAGTCTTCGCGCAGCGGGGACCACACATTGACTCGTCGCGACGAAGACGATAAGCTGTGACCTAATACCCTTCGGAATCTGCTCGCGTCGGAGGAGGCCATGTCGAAATCGCGGCTTCGCGTTGTGCTCGCGGCTTGGTTGTTCGCAATTCCGGTTGCCGCTGCGCGGGCGGATCTCATCGAAGTTCCGGCGTCCTTGCAGCCGTGGGGAGCAGCTGCCTTCGATGCACCCGAAGCGCGGGCGAGCTGCCTGTTCGATTCCCTCAGCGGAACTCCAACCGGCAACTTCGTACTCCAGGGACCATCGGCCAACGTCGCGGGCAACGGCATCACTCGACTGCTGGCCGCCGACCTGACGATCAACACCGGCGGCCTGCCCACGGTGATCAATCAGCTCAGTTTTTCGGTCTACAACAACAACGCGTCGGCGGTATCGGTTCGCGGACGGCTTCGTTTCTGGCTGCCGGACGGAACACCCGTCGGCACACCCGATCCACCCGGAACTTACTACAACGATGGCAGCGCCAACGTCGGTTACACGTTCACTGCCAACTCCGTCGCCCCCGGTACCAACATCGCGACCCTCAACCTGGGCAGCGGCACATTTCTCTGGCCGGCCTCCGGAACACTCTGGGCGGGGATCGTGTGGGACAACAACAACGGCACGACCGGCGCGACCCTTGCAGAACTCAACAACTTTGGCCAAGCGACCTTTCAAGGCCTCGCGTGCGGCGCCAGCTCTGGCGACGGCTTCATAACCTCTACTGCCGGTTCGTTCTTCCCAACCGCGAATCCGACCGGCTCACGGTTTCCCCTGCCGCTTCCGCCCCTGCGCGGATCGAGTTCCGTACTCGGATGGTCAGTTGTTCCGGAGCCCGCGTCGCTGGTGTTAATTCTCGTGGCCGTCGCCGGCTCCGCGTCGCACCGACCGCGCCGCCTGAATTCTCGCTAACGATCAACTTTGGGCGCTTGATCTCCCGCCGAGCGCATCGCCCACGCTGCGGCGACCGCGATTGCAGCCGTCTCGATACGAAGGATTGTCGCCGCCAGGCGCACGCTTTGCGCGCCGGCCTCCAACAACAGACCTATCTCGCCCGGCGTCAGCCCACCTTCCGGGCCAATGACGAAGAGCGCGTCGGTTCGGCCCGTTCTGCCGGGCCACTCGTGATCGATCGAATGCGCGGCGTCCGGCGCGGTCACGAGGACGCGACCTGTCGGCACGAACAGAGCCGGCAGCGACTCGACTCTGGTCGGCTCCAGAACCTCCATCGGAACGGTCGCTCGACACTGCTTGGCTGTCTCTATGCACTTTCTGCGCCACCGTTCAATCTTGCCTGCCGAAGGCCGTACGATGCTTCGCTCGGTAATCAGCGGAACCAGACGAGCCACGCCGAGCTCGCCCAGTTTCTCGACCATCCAGTCGGCACGGTCGCCCTTTGGGATTGCAGCGGCAATTGTCAGGAGTGTTCGAGGCGACGCCGACACATGCCGCTCGTTCAGCGACACTTCAATCCGGTCGCTGGCGATCGCGGCGATCGTTCCGGTCGCTTCGCCGCCGCGGCCGTCGAACAGTTCAACTGCGTCGCCGACGCGCAGGCGTCGAACGCGAGCCGCGTGGTGGGCTTCGCGGCCGTCGATCGTGATTCGATCTCCTTCAAGCGCGCTCACGATGAATCGCGGCGTTGCCATGCGCTGATCGTCGGGGGGTTCGGGCGTTGCATCAAGCGCGCCGACCGGAAAAGAAAACGGCCCGCGGGACACTACTCCGCGGGCCGTGACAAATGCGTTGGAAGGTCGACCGGTTACATGCCGTAAGTTGCCGGCTCGAAGACCGAGTCGGCCAGGCCGGCGTCCAGCGAGACATCGCTGTATTCGTAGCGGCCGAGCAACTGCGTCCGGGCGTCATCGGCGTAGCAGCGAACCGACACGGGAACCTTCCACTCCTGATCGATGTGGAAGACCGCGATGCGATCGGGGTATTCGCCGTTCGGGCCGGCATAGGGCAGTACGCGCTCGACCACCCAGGTCGGCCGACCGTCGATCTCGGATTCGCCCTTGAACGTCAACGAGAGTTCGCCGCGATCGCTGGCGAGTCGGCAGTACTTCACGAGCAGGTGAAGACTGTGGCCGAAACCAAATTCATCGATATAGCGCCGTGACGCCTCGCGCGCCAGCGATCCGTGGATCGGCTGCTTGATGCTCTTGACGAACATCCGGGCGATTGCACCCGGCTGGCAGACGGCCATTTCACGTTCGTCGGGGTTCTCGGCCTCCGGGTCGGTCCAGCGACCTTTGACGTAGATGACGCGTTCGGCCTTGCCCGGGTTCTTCACCCAGTGCATCAGGATGCTCTTGGGCTCCTGTCGGTAGGCGGCGGCGATGGTCTGCTCTTCGCTGAGGCCGGACGGAAGGAGTTCCTGTTTGACGAACGTGCAGGTGTAGTCGCGAACGCCGCGGAGGTGTTCCTGCTGCGCTTGTTCGAGCGCGGCGAGCGGGTCGCGGCGGATCAGCTCGGCGAACGTGCCGCGCTGCGGACCGGGCGCCCCGGTCTCATCGGCTACCACGACCTGGGGGGCCGGAAGGAAGGAAACCGCGGCTGGCGCCTTTGTGAAAACCTCGACCGCCAAGACGACGGCCAAGAGGACGCCCAACAACATTCGCACCCTTGCGGGTGTCAGTCTGCGATCGATCTCAGCCATAAGCTCCATATCCGTTGAGGTCGCGACAAACAACCCGGGTCGCCATACGACACGGCGATTCCGCTGATACTTGTCTGGCGCACAACCTCAGGATTCATCGGATTCGGTGCAGCCGGCCCTCTAATAAAGGCCAGTACGCCTGCGGAGGGACACTGCAAACGGCGTCGACGGTACTTTCCCGTGTCGCCGCTGCATCCGCGTCGCGGCTTCGAGGGCCCGATGATCACCTCAAAACCTTATACCAACGCCGAACAAACAGTAGCACGACCTGCGGGATTGGTCAAACGACTGTTGCAGGAAACGCCCGTTTCCGTTCGGAGTATATTTAAAGCACGCAGCAATATGTACTTGTAGTCGATGACAAACCGTTATTTCTTGGCCGCCTGGTAAAGGCGGCGGCTGGCGATGTATTCCACGACTTCATCGGGAATTAGATATCGGACGGACTTGCCGGCGCTTATTCGGTCCCGAATTTCGGAGGCGCTAATTCCGATTTCGGGCGTGAGCAGGCATGACCTAAGGAGTTTCCCTACGGCATTGTCCCCGATGGCGACTCGCAAGGGCTTCAGTTCGTCGTCGGTGCGACGCCAACCGGGGCGGGCGGCGGTGACGATTTCGACGGCTTCGACCAACCGGGCGATTCGGCTCCAAGTCGCCAGCTCGGGGAGCGAGTCGGCGCCGATGAGCCAGCACAGGCGGGTGTCGGCCCCGACCCGGGCGCGAAACTCGGTCACGGTGTCGAAGGTGTAACTGGGGCCGGTGCGGCGGAGTTCCAGGTCATCGACTTCAAAGAGTGGATCGCCGGCGACGGCAAGCCGGGCCATTTCGAGGCGATCGGCGGCGGGGGCCAGATCCTCGGTGCGTTTGTGGGGCGGGGAGGCGGAGGGGATCAGGACGATCTTCGAGAGACCGAGTTGCTCGGCGACGCTGCGGGCGGAAATCAGATGGCCGAAGTGGATGGGGTTGAACGAGCCGCCGTAGAGGCCGATCGACATGGCTAGCGCAACGCGATTGCGGGGGCCGCCGCCGGGCGGGCATCTGAGAGCGGCGCGTCCTTCTTCCAGGAGATCGTCATTTCACACTGCTTCATTTCGAGACTGGCCGAGGCCTTCTGGCCGGCGGCGGCGGCGGCTTCGATGCGGGCGGCGACGACGACGTAGTAGCCGAAGTCGGGCGCGAACTTCACGTCGAAGGCGATGGTTGGATGAGCGGCCCACTTGCGGGCGCCGCTCTCGCTGTTGTTGGCGAGAAGCGTGTCGCTGTGGAGGGTCGTGCCGTTTGAGTCTTTCACCATCAGGATGACGCTGACCTTGGCGGTGTTGGCGGGGTCGAGACTGCTGACCTCGATGACCTGGGCCAGGTCGACGGAGACCTCGACCACGGCGGCGAGCGGCTGTTTGCCGGTCAGATCAAACGTGTAGCCGACCTGGAACTCGGCCCAGCCCGAACCGCCGTCAGACGCCAAGACGGAGGCAGCGGCCTTTCCGGAAGGATCGGCGCCGCACTGCGCATCGCAGATTCCATTCTCGCGAAGCGACGGGCTGACGAGATTGAAGGGCGTGGCGGACGGAAGTCGGATCGGGCCCTTGTTGGCGATGTCGTCGGAGTAGTCGGGGCGCTCATTGGCCGGCTTGGAGACCTTGATCTCAAAGCTGTCGCCACCGCAGCCGGAGAGCGGCGCGGCGAGCAGCGTGAGAGCGAGAATGAGGCCGCACGCGATTTTTGTTTTCGACATGCGCCGTAGCTTATCGCCGGTTGCCGCGCTGTAAAGCCGGGGCGCGCTGCCGCGGGCACTGGCGGCCAAGGTTGGCGCGACTGCGTTGGGCTTCTAGAATCTGGCCGCGAATCACAACGGAGTACCCGCATGGTTGTCGGCGAACTGACGCAAGAGGTCGAATTGCTTGTCATCGGCGGCGGGCCGGGCGGGTACGTCGCGGCGGCGCACGCGGCGGATCTCGGCATCGAAACAGCACTGGTCGAAGCGGCGGAAGTGCCGGGCGGCGTTTGCCTGCGCGAAGGGTGCATCCCGTCGAAGGCCCTGCTGCACGTGGCCCACCTCGTCGAAGACGCGACGCACGCCGAGGCGTTCGGCGTGGCGTTCGGGCAGCCACAGATTGACTTTGACAAGCTTCGCACGTGGAAGGCGGGCGTCATTCGGCGGCTGGCCACGGGCGTGAGCGGGCTGCTGAAGGGCCGCAAGGTCGACTACTACACGGGGCGGGCGATTTTCGAGAACTCGCGGATGGTTCGGGTCGAGGGAGACTCGGCCGCTCATCTGAAGTTCAAGAACTGCATTATCGCGACCGGGTCGCGGGCGAAGACGCTGCCGGAGAAGGTGCTGGCGCGGGACCTGTACTGGGATGCGGCCGAGGCGTTGGCGCTGAAGGATATTCCGCGACGGCTGCTGGTGGTCGGCGGCGGGTACATCGGGCTGGAACTCGGGCAGGTCTATGCGGGGCTGGGCAGCGAGGTGACGGTGATCGAGGCGCTGGATGCGCTGGTGCCGGGCGCGGACCCGGAGTTGATCAGGCCGCTGGCGGCGAAGCTGAACAAACAATTCAAGGCGATCTATACGAGTGCGACGCTGAAGTCGGGCAAGCGGGCGGGCAGCGGCGTCGACATCACGTTCAATCTGAACGGGCAGGATCGGACGGAGAGCTTTGATCGCGTGCTGGTGTCGATCGGGCGGCGGCCGAACAGCGACGGCCTCGGGCTCGAAAAGACCAAGGCGGTCATCGACGAGCGCGGCTTTATTCGCGTCGACGCGCAGCGGCGGACGGACGATCCGCGGATCTTTGCGATCGGCGACGTGGCGGGCGAGCCGATGCTGGCGCACAAGGCGTCGGCCGAAGGAAAGGTTGCCGCGGAGGCGATTGCGGGCAAGCCGACCGTCTTCGAGCCGGCGGCGATACCGGCCGTCATCTACACCGATCCGGAAGTGGCGTGGTGCGGGCTGACGGAGAAGCAGGCGAAGGAGCAGGGGCTGGACGTGAAGATCACGCGGTT
>CAZONT010000116.1:0-12194 GCA_964581285.1 uncultured Planctomycetaceae bacterium
TACGACGGCGGCGTGCTCGAGATCGCGATCGGCGGCAGCGACTACCAGGACATCATTGCGGCGGGTGGAGAGTTTCTGGCCGGCGGGTACACGCTGCCGATCTCCACGGGGTTCGGGAGCTTGATCGGCGGGCGGCAGGCGTGGTCGGGCGACTCGGGCGACTACATCACGACGACGATCCGGCTGCCGACGACGGTGCTGAACTCGACGATTCGGCTGCGATTTCGGCTGAGCTCGGATCAGAGCAACGGCGACGGCTTCTGGACGATCGACTCGGTGCAAGTGGTTGATGAGTGTGTCGATCAGGACACGCAGGCGCCGGTCGTTTCGTGTCCGGCGGTTCAATTGATCGACCGGTGCGCGGAGAGGGTTCGCGACGTGCTGGGGGGCACGACGGTGACGGACAATTGTCCCAATGCGCTGGTTGTGACGCAGAATCCGCCGGCTGGGACTTTCTTTGGATCCGGCATATGGCCGGCCGAACCTCTTCAGGTCATCGTCACGGCCACCGATGCGGCTGGAAACGTCACGCAGTGCACGACGACGCTGCAAGTGGGGAATCCGCTCCCGCCCGGTGCGTGCGGCATTTGCTGCGGGGCGGGCGTGGTCGAGGGGCTTGTGGTGATGTTCGGCGCGTTTGCGGGGGCGCGGCTGTTGCGGCGGCGGAGTCGGCGGCGCGGCGCCGGCGTGTGCGGTCGTGCTTAGGCCGGCGCGTCGGATCGTCGATCATCTCGACCGCTGAGGAAGCGAATCGTTCTAATTCACTTCGGTCGATGCGGGGACGCGTCGCGGCCTCCCGCTGCGCTTTGCTGTCGCGTACAATGCGCGTCGCGTTGCGCGATATTTCCCCCCCCTTTGAAAGTCGATCGGGATGGGTGTTCTGCTTAGCTGCCGCGATCTCACCAAGTCCATTGCTGCGCGGAGTCTGTTCAAGGGCATCACGCTCGGGCTGTTTGACGGGGAGCGGACCGGGCTGATCGGGCGGAGTGGGACGGGGAAATCGACGCTGCTGAGAATCCTGGCGGGGATGGACCACGCGGATGAGGGGGAGCTGACGGTCCGGCGGGGGTTGCAGATCGGACACGTTGCTCAGGAGGACGCACTCGCGCCGGAGCTGACGGTCGAGGAATCGCTGCTGGAAGCGCTGGCGTCGCTGCACATGGACGACACGGCGCGGTGGACGCGCGTGGCGATCATGGTTGGCAAGGTTGGCTTCGTTGACGCCCATCAGAAGGTGGGGACGCTTTCGGGTGGATGGCGGAAGCGGCTGGCGATCGCGCGGCAGATCATTCGCGAGCCGGACTTGCTGCTGCTCGACGAGCCGACGAATCATCTTGATGTCGAAGGCATCTGGTGGCTGGAGACGGTCCTCGAGGATGCTCCGTTTGCGTACCTGCTGGTCAGCCACGACCGGGCATTCCTGGAGAACGTGACGAATCGGGTGATCGAGTTGAGCCATTCGTATCCGCAGGGGTTCCTCGAAGTAAACGGGGCGTACAGCGAGTTTGTTGCGAAGCGCGAGGATTTCCTTGCAGCGCAGGCCAGCCGGGAGACGTCGCTGGCCGGGCGGGCGCGGCGGGAGATTGCGTGGCTTGGCAGCAACGCGAAAGCGCGGACGACGAAGGCGCGCGGCCGGATCGACCAGGCGAATCGGCTGTTGGGCGAGCTGGCGGATGTTCGGGCGCGAAACGTGGGGCTGGCGGAATCGGGGATCGAGTTTTCCGGGACGGAGCGGCGGTCGCGGAAGCTCATCAAGGCGGTCGGCCTGACGAAGGCGCTCGGGGGCCGCACGCTGTTCGAGAATGTGGATGTGACGCTGGGGGCGGGCGACAAGCTGGGATTGCTCGGGCTGAACGGGAGCGGGAAGACGACGCTGCTGCGGATATTGGCAGGCGAGCTTGAGGCGGACGCGGGGACGATTCAGCGGCTGGAGGGTACGCGCGTCGTGGTCTTTGATCAGACGCGCGAGCAACTCGATAAGCTGATGTCGTTGCGGGATGCGCTGGCGCCGGCGGGCGGGGATACGGTTGTCTACCGAGACCGCAACGTGCACGTTTCGTCGTGGGCGAAGCGTTTTCTGTTTCGGGTGGAGCAGCTTGATACGCCCGTGGGGGAGCTATCGGGCGGGGAACAGTCGCGCGTGCTGATTGCGCGGCTGATGCTGCGGCCGGCGGATGTGTTGATTTTGGATGAGCCAACGAACGACCTAGACCTGCCGACGCTTGACGTGCTGGAGGAGAGTTTGGAGGAATTTCCCGGGGCGCTGGTGCTGGTGACGCACGACCGGTACCTGCTGGACCGGCTGTCGACGGAATTGCTGGCGCTGGATGGGGCGGGCAGCGCGAAGAAGTATGCAGCGCTGTCGCACTGGGAGCGCGATCGACGGCGGCAGATCGAGGAGCGGGCCGAGGCGGAGGCGGCGGCACGAAAGACGGCGACGAGGAAGAATGTCGGGGCCGATGAGGGGCGAGTCGCGACGAAGCGGAAGCTGACGTGGGCGGAGCGGCAGGAATGGGAACAGATGGAGGAGAGAATTCTTGCGGCGGAAGCGGAGGTAAGGGAGTTGCAGAGTCGGATCGATGATCCGGAGATTTTGAGAGACCATGCGCGGCTGCGGGAGATTTGCGGGCAGCTTGAAGCGGGGCAGAAATTGGTTGAGACACTTTATGCGCGGTGGTCGGAGTTGGAGGCGTTGCAGGGGGCGGATGGGCGGTCTCGCGAGGGGTGAGTGATTCGATCGCCCGCGAGCATTGACTTATATTATATAGTTCTATAACATACGTCTATGGATCTGCGACTGGACCCCGCCAGCCCGGTGCCGTTGTATCACCAGATCGCCGAAGCGATCCGCTATCGAATTTCGACTGGGGCTCTCAAGGCGGGTGGCGGGCTGCCTCCGCTGCGCCTGGCCGCCAAGCGGTGGGGCGTCAATCTGCACACCGTTCGGCAGGCCTATTCGACGTTGGCGGAACTCGGTCTCGTGCGAATTCGTCGGCCGGCCGGCGCCCGCGTGGTCGGTCCGCGGTCGGGGCCTGCTGAGCCAACGGGCCGTGCTGCCCGACTGCAGCGATTCGTGGCCAAAGTTCTGGCGGACGCGCAAACGACTCACGGGCTGTCCGCGTTTGAACTGGCCCGGCTGCTGACTGTTCGACCTCCGAGCGCGAGCGGCCGCCGCGTGGCCGTCGTGGAATGCAGCGAGACGCAGTGCGCCGACCTGGCCGGCCAGTTGGAACGGCGCTGGGAAATCACGGCTGAACCCTGGTGCCTGTCCCGGGAAGGCGATCTGCCGGACGGCGAGATCGTCGCGACCTACTTTCACTACAACGACCTGCGACGACGTTTTCCGCGGCGCTTTGAGACGATCCGATTCGTCGCGATTCGTCCGGACGACGCCCTTCCGACGCGGGCGGCGGCCCGGCGGCGCGGGGGAAAATCTCCGGAGATGCTCGTCTGCGAGCGCGAACCAACGATGCTCGCCATGATCCTGTCGGATCTGTCGAATCTGTTTCCACCGGAGCGTTTTCGTTTGACGCCGCACCTGCTCAAGGATCCGGCGTCGTTGCTGGCGGCTCGCGACACGCGACTGCGGCTGGTCGCGCCGCGAATCTGGGGCAGCCTGACGGCCGAACAACGGGCGGACGCGCGGGTCATGGAAATCCGGTATGTCTTTGATCGTGTGCAATTGGATCGACTTGCCGACGATTTGAATTGGCCGGAGCGCAGCCGCGAGGAAAAAACCGCATGAAAACGTTCTTCCCACGGCGCTGGTTAGTGATTCCGGCTACGTGGCTCGCTTTTTCGTGCGCGACGCGCGCTGATGACGCGGCCACTCCAATGCCGAAGGCGACCCCTTCGCATCATGCCACTGAATGGCGAATCGAACCCTCATTCAAGTACGACGCACTTTGCCTACTCAACCCGTTGACCGGCGATTCGTACTATCTGTGGTACTACGGGTCGGCGTATACCCAATTCGGTCCGAAGCTGACGCCCGAGGCCAAGGCCGCCCTCGTCCATCTCAAGAAAATCATCAAGGACGAGGGCGGAGGCATCATCTCGGCCAATCTGTGCCTCTATTTGTCCGCGACCGACGACGAGACACTCGACGAGATGCTTGCGACCGTCAATCACCCTGAAAAACTCCGCGAGAAACTGTCCAAGACACCCTATTGGAGCGACGAGGGCTGGCGACGATTCGATTCAATTCGAAACGACTTACGCGTCATCCTGACGTGGTACAAGCAGATTGACTTCGAGGGCGCCTGGCGCGGAACTGCTCAACCCGCCGCCGCCGCAAAGGCCAAAAAGATGCTGGCCCGAGTCAGCAAGTTCGACGTGGTGCCGCTGATCGAGCAGCACCTTGGCCGGCCGCTGGAATCGAACACGATCACCGTCTACATGCTGAATTACTCGCAGCCGCATGGCATCAAGATTACCGGCACGCGATTCCTGACGGATATCGCATGGCCGTTTGAGATCGTCGTCCGCAACTCCGTCCACGAGATGATGCACCCGCCTTACCAACTGGAGGGAGATCCGGAACTGGCAGGCGTCCTGGAGACGCTCCGGGCGGACAAGTTCTTCATGAAGAAGGTCGAGCACCACAATCCGTCGTTTGGATACAACAGCTTAGAGGGTTTCGTCGAAGAGGACTGCGTCCAGGCGCTGGACCAACTTATCAACGAACGCCTGGGTGTTGCCGACAAGCCCGCGAACCGCTGGACGAAGAGCGATGACGGGATGCACGTATTCGCGGTCGCCCTCTATCAGATCATGAAAGAGGAAAAGTACCCGACGAAGGACAAGAGCTTTCGGGATTTTCTTGTGCGGATCAACAAGGAGGGCAAGTTGGGCAGCGGCAATATCGAGCGCCGCCACCGTGCGATGTACGGCAAACGGTAGACTCGCGAGCGAAGCGCTGATGAGCCCGGGCTAACTGCGCGGTCGCTTGAGCCGGCGGGCCGTTACGATGCAGGCGAGCGCGGCGAAGGTTGCGATGGTCGATGTCAGGCCGGCGGCGCCGCAGAGGTTGAAGCCGAGGGGGCCCTCGCAAATGTTGCCAATGCTATTCGCGTTGGCGTCGAGCTGCCGGGGGTTGGCGACAAGCGGGCAGTTGTCGCAAAGATCGCAGACGCCGTCGTTGTCGGTGTCGGCGTCGGGTTCGCCGCCGCAGGCGAGGGCGAGGGTGAAGTTGGGATCGAACTGGCCGGAGCCGTTGCTGGCCGTGTAGCGCCAGACGCCAAAGTTGCCTTCGGCACCGTCGATGCGCTGATAGAAAGGGGGCGGGCCGTAGGGGAAGGGCGGGATCGGCCAGGGGCCGTCCTGCGGGGTCCAGTTCTTGTTGGACTTCCAGGGCTCGTTGATCGCTTCGAAGTAGAAGACTTCGGTCTGGTTGGCGTTGGACCAGGACTTGATGCGCTCGAAGTAGTCCTTGGCAAAGGTCGGGTCGCCCATGATTTTGCCCTGGCCGTCTTCGTACCAGACTCCGGCGACGGGCCAGCCGGTCTCGCTGAGGACGCAGCGGACCGAACTCGACACGTTGGCGTTGATGTAATTTTTTATCGTGTTGAAAAAGCTGGCGACATTGTCGACTGCGGGTTGGGCGTTGCCGGCGGCCATGGAGGCGCGGACGGACTCGGGCGAAGGATAGAGGTTCATCATGACGATGTTGATTTCCTTGGCGAGCAGCTTGAGCTGGTCGGGGTAGGGGCCCGAGTTCTGGATCTGGCCCCAGCTCTCGATGCGGACAGCGACGGGGAGCGTGACGTCCGGGTTTTGGGTTTTGAACCACTGAATCACGCCGCGGACGTCGGAGGTGGAGGTTTCGTCGTGGGCGTATTCGTTGGTGAAGACGAGACCGACGACGGTGTCAGCGTGGGTGGCGTTGGCGGCCTTCGCGAGGCCGACTGCTTTGGAGACTTCGGCGGCCATGACCGTGTTGGGTGTGTAGGCGTTGACGGCGCCGGAGCCGAGGCGGCCGTTCATGACCTGTTGGTAGATGCCCTGATAGAGGGTCATGGGCTTAGAGGGGTTGGCGGCATTGCGCGAGGCGAGGGCGGGGGCGATGAGGGCGGTGTCGTAGAAGTTGGGCGCGGGTGCGCCGTTCCAGGCGAAGACGCCCGCGCCATAGGTGCTAAGGCGAGTGGCCTGCTGTGCGATGAGGTTGATCTGGGCCGTGACGGACCAGTTGCCGGCGTTGTATGTGTCGCCCCAGGCGGGGGTGAGGTAGCGACTGAGGGGATCGTTGGGATTGTAGTTCGGGTTGTCGAACCAGGTTCCGACGAAGGGGCCGTATGAGAAGCCGCAGAAGTTCTCGGCGCGGGTGGGTGACGGGTTGAACGCGGCGGCGGCGAGAAAGATCGCGATGGTTGGGACGATGGGACGCACTTTGCAAACTCCTGTTTTGTCCATTCCGGCATCGTATCACAACTTGCGGTCGTGAGGCGATGGGGGATGTCACAATCAAGCGCGTGAGGGTGCGCGCGGCAGGAGCGGGAGCGCGCGACAGATTCTGGTACAATTATCGATCGGAGAATTGTTGAACACGAAAGTCACGATCAGTCGCCGAGGTGCGGGACGTACTAACCGAAGCAGCCCCGGGGGCTGCTGTGCGGGTACGGCGCGCGGGCCGAGGAACCCAGGTCCGACACTTGGAAGGCGTGAGGAAAGCAAATGCATGCGCGACTGCGTTTCCCGGTGGGTGTGGCGGTCATTGCGGTCCTGATCGCGGCGGGGCCCGCGGCCGGTGCAAGAGTTCGGTTTGACAATCCCGCGGGGCCGGAGCACTTCATTTGGGCCGAGCCGGGCTCATCCGGAGACATTTACGTCAGCCGCTCGCCGGCGAGCCAGTTCCCCAATACGACACCCGTTCCGGACCTTTTTCTGCTGGGAACCGACGCCGCGTTGACGGTCGGCACCGTCACGGGGTTGATCGGAGGACAGGTTCAGAATGAGACGGGCGGCGGAAGGCTTGCACCCCTGAGTTTTGGCCAAACCATTCCGACACCTGGTTTGACGTGGCAGCAATTCGGACGCGTGACCTCTCCCGAGAGTCCCTCCCTTTTTCCGGAAGGCGTGGAGACATACTTCGGCGTCGTGTTCACGCTGAATGATGGGGTGCACTTTGGTTGGATCGGTGTCGTGAGGAACGCGGCCATGCTTGACGCGTTCGCGTGGGGATACGAGACGGCGCCGTTCACACCGATCGCGGCGGGGGCACCGGAGCCGGCGACGGTTGGAATGGTGGCGCTCGGTGTCCTGGGATCCGTGCTGGGCGGACGAGGCGTGCGCAGGACAGGCCGAACGGCGACCGCGACGTAAGCAGGCGACGGACGGTGAGCGAGATCAGTGTAGGGTCGCGGGATTCCGCGAGGGTTGGATAATTGCGGCCGAGAGGAGTCGAACCTCCACGGGGGATCCCCACTAGAACCTGAATCTAGCGCGTCTGCCAATTCCGCCACGGCCGCATTGCTATGGCACCCCGATGATAATCGTGGGGGGGTGGGAGTCAACCTGCAGTCATAGGGCGGGAATCGAGTTCGGCAAAAATGAGACTTGGGAATAATTCGGGGTGTGTCGCGGGTTTCGACTGATTAGGCCGTTACATATGGTCGACGGCAAAAGCGAGGCGGCGCAGTTTCCGGTTTGCCCGTCGGAGACGCAGCGCGGGTGCGAACAACCGCTCCGAATCGTGCTGTCGGAGCACCCGGCTTGATCGAGGCAGGAGGAGATCCCCATGTCAGATCGAAATCGCAGGCGTGTTTCAGTGGCGAGTGGAGTCGTTCTGATCGCGACGAGCATGGTGTATGGCGGGGCGCACACGTGGCGGGTCAACGAGTTGTTCAGCGATTCGACGGGGACGATTCAATTCATCGAGATCAAGGAGTGTTGCGGCGGCAATTTTGAGACCGGGGTCAACGGGCAGAGCATGACGAGCAACTCGCGGATCTACACGCTCTCCGGACCGGCCATTTCGCAGACGGCGAACAAGACCCTGCTGATCGCAACGCCGGCGTTTGCGGCGCTGCCGGGCGTTCCGACGCCGAACTACGTCATCCCGGTTGGCAGCGTGCCGTTTTTTTCTACCAGCGGCGACACGGTGGCCTACAGCATCTACCACAGCTTGACGTTTGCCGCCGGTCAGCTTCCGACAGACGGCGTGCACTCGCTGGAGGCCGGTTTGGCGACGCCGTGTAACACGCCGACCAATTTCGCGGGCGCGACGACGACTATTAATCTCGCGTGCGGAACGAAGGGTGACATCAACGGCAACACGCTGGTCGATGGGGATGACATCGCGGGGTTTGTGCGAGTTGTATCGGGCGCTCCGGCGGGCGGCGATAATGTGATGTGTGCTGAATACTGCACGGGCAGCGTCGTCGGGAACATCGCGGCGTTTGTGGCCGATCTGCTCAGCTAGACAGATTGGCAGAATGAAAAAGTCGATCAAGAGGAGCGACGCGCGGATTGCCGCGTCGCTCCTTTTTTTGTTCGGTTTCTGCGGCGGGTGTGACCGCGCGGCGCCGGGACCGCCGGCGTGCACGACGTGTGCGGCGGCGAAGCTTGCCAACCAGTGGTGCGATTCATGCAAGGTGGGGTATGTCGCGGGGGTTCCGATCCACAGCAAGCTCTTGTTTGACGCGCTTGATGCGCACGGGCACGAGTTGGTGCTAGCGAGTATTACCTGCGGCGACTGCCAGGCGGCGATTCCGCGGGAGGGGTTCTGCGAGAAGTGCCGCATCGGGTGGGTGGACAAGAAGGCGTATTTTTCGCGGTTGACGTATCACCTCGCCAAGGGACGGGCGGTGGAATCGGATCGCATTTCGTGTCCGGTCTGCCGCAAGAACGCGGCGTCGTATGGGTGGTGCGACAGCTGCAAGCGGGGGATGGTGGGGAACGTCGCGATTAGCGATCGCGCTGATTTTGTCGGGGCATGCCGCGGGTATGACATCATGATGGCGTCGATTGCGGCGCTGCCGCGCTGCGAGTTGTGCGCGCTTGCAATCCTTGCTGACAAGCGGTGCTTCTATTGCCGGACCTGGTATAAGGACGGCAAGCCGGTGAAGCACGAGGGGAATTGAGCACGGCGAATCAGGCGCCGGCCATTGCGCGCTGGACCGCCCAATAGAGACCCACCAACGCAATTCCGGCAGACATCGGGATGACGATCGCGCTTCGATACCACGCGCGGCGGCGGAACCAGCCGATCGTGAGCATCGCGCCGGCGATGACGGTGAGCTGGCCGAGCTCGACGCCGACGTTGAAGGAGATCAGCGAGGTTGCGAACTCGCCGCGTGGCAGGCCGAGGTCGCGGAGAACGCCGGCAAAGCCGAGGCCGTGGAGGAGGCCAAAGCCGAAGACAAGCAGGGGTCGCCAGGGTTTGAGTTCGCTGGTGAAGACGTTTTCGACGCCGACGTAGGCGATGGAGAGGGCGATCAGCGGTTCGACGATACGCGAGGGAAGTTGGACGACGCCGCAGACGGAGAGGGCGAGCGTGATTGTATGGGCGAGCGTGAAGGCGCTGACCTGCCAGAGCAACGGCTTCAGGCGCGGGCTGAGCAGGAAGAGACCGAGGACGAAGAGGATGTGGTCGAGTCCGAGCGGCAGGATGTGCTCGAAGCCGAGGACGAGGTAGCGGAGGGCGATTTCGATTCGGGACTGCGGTCGACCGTCGGCGGATGTGGAGGGTGGGCGGTCGAGGGGAAAGGGCGGCGAGTCGCCGCCGTCGGACAGGACCTGTTTGACGCCGGCGGCGTAACCCTGGTCGAGGATCGTGAGGTAAATGACGCCGGCATCGCGCGTGGCGCCGAATGAGAATTCCTTCGCGTCGGGCGGGATTGGGCCGGTGAGGCGGGCGGTGATTCCGAAGACGGTGGGCGCCGCGGTTGGGAGCAGTGGCGGAGATCCGTAATCAGGGAAGGTGATGTTGGGGGCGACGGTACGGCCGTCGAAGCGAATGCGGAAGCGCTTGCTGAGCGTGTCGCGGAGCGTGGCGAGGAGGGCGGACTTTTCGGCGGCGTCGGTCGTTGCGAGGTCGGCGATTCGTTCGGGAGTGGAGAGCTTCGGCGGGATGTTGAGGGCCAACGCGTCGAGGTCGATGGTCAGGTCGATCTGATAGACGCCGTTGCTTTTCAGGAGAACGACGGTGTCGGTGATTGAGAAGTCGTGGGCGCGGGCGGCGGTGGCGGCGAGAAGGACGGCGGCCGCGGCGATGAGACGGCTATGAGCCATGGCCATGACCCTGTGGCTGGCTCGCGGGGGCGGTGGTGGGCGTGGCTCCGAGCTCGGCGCGGATTTTCATCAGTATCTTTCCGAGGTGGTTCTCGCCTTTGCCGTTGCAGACACCCCAGAACTGGTCGTTCCAGGTGTTGCCCTCGATCAGCTCGGCGCGGCCGGTGGCGAGGAGCTTGGCGCGGAGGTCGGGGTTGCGGGTGAACTTGTCGCGGACGACGGCGTCCATGACGGCGAGTTTGTGGTTGTCCCAGTCGGGGCGCTTGGGGAGGGCGCTGCCGGCCCGCTTGGCGTCGCCGGGCGAGGGGAGCGCGGCGATGCGATTGCGTTCGGCGCGGTCGAGGGTCTTGGCGGATTGGTAGGCGTGTTCGGAAGTCGGGTAGACCTGGCCATCGTAATGGACTTCGGCGGGCCAGAAGTTGGAGAGGAAGCGGTATTCGCCCTGGAAGGAGTCGATGACGGGGGGGGCGGAGGTGGGCAGCGAGGCAGAGTGGGCGGGCTGGGTCGTCGGCTGGGCAGCGGAAAAGGCGACGCAGATGAGGAGCAGGCCGCAGGCGATGCGGATGCAATTCAGGGCACGGTGGATGAGTGCGAGAGGCGACATCGGTTGACTTCGTCGCGGATTGTATCGGAAGCGGGTGATAACGCTGGTGGCGATGAAAAGTTGGAATGGCCTGGCGGCGTTCCGGGGACCTCGGGAAACGCGTCGCCGCCAGGGGGCGGGACCTGGGGCGGATGTCAGTGCAGGATCCACACTCGACGAACTGCCGGTGCCAGGACTATTCCCACGGCCGGGGAGATGAGAGCGTGCCGCGAACTGCGGGTTGAAGGGAATCCCAGAGGATTGGTTCCAGGATGATTGTGTGGCTCCGGCCGGCGATGGCGAGGACGCGCTGGCCCTTGTTCACGAGATCGAGCAACGTGCGGACGAAGTGGTCGTCGCGTGCGAGGTTGCTGCGGGTCGCCATTCGGTGCAGCAGGGTGTCGGTCTTTCCCGGCCACATCGCTTCTTCGGGCATCGTTCGCCAGTTCCGGCCGGGAAACTGGGTGGCGAAGTAGGCGTCGAACGCGGCGATGTCGGGAAACGCGTCGGTGATCGGCCCGGCGCGATTGCTCAGCAAGCGTTTGATCTTGAAATCGCTCACGGTTCCGCCGCGGCGGGCGCTCATGTATCCACTGAGGACGCGGAACATGGCGACCTGGGCGGGGTCGCCGCATTCGCGAAGCGCGGCGATTTCGACGTCGAGCGGTGGTTCGAGGGTGTGCAGCGGAATGGCAGCGTCGTCGGCGAGGGCATAGACGGCGGCGCCCTCGCCGAAGATGCGGATTCCCTGTTGGGCAGTGCCGACGAAGAAGCTCATTCGGCCCTCGACGAGGGCGACGGTGGGCTTGAAGTCGTTCCAGACTCGCCGGAGGGTTGCGATCTGGGGGTGGTTCGGGTCTTTGCTGTGCAGGGTTCCGAAGAAGAGCAGCGCGCCCGGCGCCGCTGGGGGACTCTTCGGCTCGATGTGCAGGACATAGCCGCTCGGGTCGAGCTGCTGGTAGCGGAAGTCGTGGCCGGCGCTGTCCAGTTTTGTGCCGGTGATTCGGGGCGCGGATGTGGGGGCATAGACGGGCGGGGCCCACCAGCCCCAGCGCCAGACGATGAGGGCGAATGCGAGGAGGAGGAGGGCGAATCCGGTGGCGATGCGGCGAGGCCAGCGACGCCGGGGCGCTGGCGAACTTGTGGCGCTCTCGCTCATGGGTGAGGTATTGGGGGGAGGAGGATAAATCTTTTGGGATTGCGGGGGCGGATCAGTCGAGCTGTTTGTGGAAGCGGGTGACGCTGAGGGTGAGGATGACGATTCCGCAGATGACGAGACCGGTTACGGAGGGAATGAGGTCCAGCAGGTCGGCGCCGCGGAGGATTACGCCGCGGAGGATTTCGACGAAGTAGGTGACGGGGAGCAGGAAGCTGATGGCGT
>CAZONT010000117.1:0-12063 GCA_964581285.1 uncultured Planctomycetaceae bacterium
ATGGCGTGCAAGTCCACCTGGACCTTCTCGAAGGGCCAGGAGCACATGTGGTGGACCAACGTCGAGACAAAGCCGTACGGCGGCTATCCGCAGCACTGGGACGTGAAAATTCTCGACCTGCTGAGCCAGGCCAACCCGGATGGTACCGAGTGGCTGGGTAAGGCGAATGGCGACCCTCGCCACCCATACGGGCAACTCAAGGGCAAGACGATCTTCGAGTCGCCGGAGGTCGTTGCTCGCGGTGGACAGCCGAATCTGGTACTCGGCTACCTCCCGACGGAACAGGAGTGGACGGCTCCCAACATCCACGAGGATACGCCGCCGACCGGCCCGTCACGGCCGATGGATTTTGGCGCAGGCGAAGACACCACCAGAGGCAAGACGCACAAGACATGGTTCTTCTACCTGGCGCGGCTGTGCAACCATTGCAGCTATCCGGCCTGTCTGGCCGCGTGCCCGCGAAATGCGATCTACAAGCGACCCGAGGATGGCATCGTCCTGATCGACCAGAAAGAGTGCCGCGGTTACCGAAAATGCGTCGAGGCCTGTCCGTACAAGAAATCGATTTACCGCGGCACGACCCGCACGAGTGAAAAATGCATTGCCTGCTATCCACGAATCGAGGGCAAGGACCCCGAGTCAGATAATACGCCGCTCGAGACCCGCTGCATGTCGGCGTGCGTTGGCCAGGTTCGCATGCAGGGTCTCGTCAAGGTGGATCAGGACAACATCTGGGTCGAGGACCGTCAGAATCCGCTTTATTTCCTTGTTCACGTCGCCAAGGTCGCCCTTCCACTGTATCCGCAGTTTGGGACCGAGCCGAATGGCTACTACATCCCGCCCCGCTGGGTTCCCACAAAGTACCTTGAGCAGATGTTCGGCCCAGGCGTCAAGGACGCCGTCGAGCGCTACCGCTACCCCGACCGCGAGCTGCTCGCAGTCCTCCAGCTCTTCCGCCGCTCAAATCGCGTCATCTCGCGCTATGAGATGAAGCCGGGACCCAAGGTGTACGAGACCACGAACGATGGCAAGAAGTTCGAGATGTACAATGACACCGTCATCGCCTACGACCGAAAGAACCGCGAGATATTCCGAACTTCCGTCGAAGAGCCGATTCACGTGCGAGGCGCCCAGCACGCCAACTCGATCTGACGCGGATTCCGCCGTCGCCCGCGCGACGCTGGCGCGCTTCATCGCCGAACTCGTCGCCGAGCCGGATGCCGCATGGGTCGCGCGCCTCGCGGATCCCAAAGCAATCAGCGAATTGCGCCGCGCCGCCGCCACCCTGAGCATCGCCTCGCGACCGCTCGACATGATTAGGCAACAGCTCCAACGTGCCGATCGAATCGCCGATGAACACGGCCTCCTGTTCAGCCACACGGTGCGATCGACCTGTCCGCCATACGAGCTCGAGTACGGTTCCGGCGAAGTCTTCCAACAAAGCCAGGCACTGGCCGACATCGGCGGCTTTTATCACGCCTTCAGCATGCAGCTCTCGGGCTCGCTGGCGGAACGCCCGGACCACATCGTTCCCGAATGGGAATTCCTGAGTCTGCTGGCGCTGCGGGAGGCGCACGCGATTGATGCCGGCCACATCGATTCGGCCACTTGCTGCCGCGACGCCCAGCGCAGCTTCCTTAAAGACCATGCCGCGGCGTGGATGTTTGCGTGGTTCAATCGTGTCCGCGACGTACGACCCGACGGCTTCTTTTCCGCCGTCGCCGACCTCGCCGAAGCCGCACTTCGCGAATGGTGCGCGTCGCGGTCAGTTCCGGTCGGCGCCGGCTGGCTCGAGCTTCGCCCCGTGACCGACGAGGACTCCACAATCACGTGCGGCGCGCCGGGCGCAGCCGAGGTCGAACTCGGCCCGCGATTGGCGCAGGCATTCCGGCCGGAGGCGGGCCAGTGCTGATCGTCGTGCAGCCGGAACTGGCCGAGCATGCCGTGTTCGCCACCGTTCGCCGCGACGGCTCGATGGCTGTCGCCTATCAGCACGAGTTCGCGCGTTGCCATCAGGAACAAGGCGGCGAACGCCGCGATGAGGCCTTTCGACTGCTGCACCATCGCTGGTTCGAGCAACTTGGCTTCCGGCGCGAATTGTGCGATCTCGCGGCCGAATTCCGTTTCATGAGCGAGCAGGCCAGCCGGATCGTCGTCCGCGAAGCGACTGGCCGCGCCACGCAATCCGTCGAGCTGTTCGGCGTGCCTGGGCGTTACACCGTTGGCATGACCGTTGCCGTTGCAACATTGCTCGACCCGCCGGCGTTCAGCTATTTCGCGCGCCACGAGTTCATGCACATCGATGACATGCTTGACCCTGTATTCGATTACAACGATGACGTGAGGCCCCGGGCTGTAGGCCGCGCCGCGGAGAATCTCTTCCGCGACCGATTCGCCGTCCTGTGGGGGATCAGTTGCGATGCCCGCCTCGAGTCGGCTGGTCTGATGCCGGAGGCCGTGCGGTCTCGCCGACGCGACGAGTTCGTCCGGACCTTTCAAATCGCCGACAATCCTGCCACCAGCGCCTCCTTCGACACGTTGTGGGAAACCTACCGCCGCACGCGACCCGCTCATCCCGAGTTGGTCGATCGCGCCACGCGCGGCCTTGCGCACGAGAATGACGCAACTGCCCGCACACCCCCATCAGTCCCAGGCTCGCCCTGCTCGATCTGCAGCTTCAGCACGTTCGACTGGGCCGACTCTGATCGGGTGGCCGCCGTTGCCGCCGCAGTGTCAAAGGACTTCCCAGCCTGGTCGGCTGACCTCGGCCTCTGCGGCCGCTGTGCCGAACTTTACGTCGCGCGCTTGCGCAGTCGCCCGCACGTCGTTGCATCCGGAGCTCGACCATGACGCCGTTGATCGACGGCTGCGGCCGACACATCGATCACCTGCGGCTGTCCGTGACCTCCGCCTGCAACCTGCGCTGCGCCTACTGCCGCCCCGCAATCACTCCTCGCGTCGCAGCCGCTTCAGTGCTCTCGGACCGACAGCGGCTTGAGTTGGTCACGTGGCTGCATGATCGCTTCGGCTTGCGACAGCTTCGTCTGACCGGCGGTGAGCCGCTCCTTCACGAATCGGTTGCGACGCTCATCGCGGCCATTCGCAACGCAGCGCCAGATCTGTCCGTTGCGATGACGACCAATGGTTGCTTGTTGTCGCGCTCGGCCGCCCGGCTCCGAACCGCTGGACTGGACCGCCTGAACATCTCGCTCGACACGCTCGCCAATCGTTCTTATCGCGATCTGACCGGCGGCGATCTCGCCGACGTGCTGTCCGGAATCGATGCGGCTCACGCAGCCGGGTTCCCGCCGCCGCGCATCAACACCGTCGTCCTTCGGGGCGTGAACGACGATCAACTGACGCCGTTGGCTCGCTGGGCGCTGGCGCGGGCCATGGAAATACGCTTCCTCGAAGCGATGCCGATCGGGCCGGCCGCCGAATTCAATCGTGCGCGGTTTGTCCCAGCCGCCGAAATCCGCCGGTCGCTTCAACAGACGTTCGCCCTCAACCCGCTGCCGCGTGCAGTCGGCGAGACGGCCGTCCGCTATCACGCACGCAACTGCACCATCGCCGGCACCATCGGCATTATCGCTCCGATCAGTGAGTCGTTCTGCGGACAGTGTCGGCGAATCCGCGTCACGGCCGACGGCCGGCTCTATCCGTGCCTGCTCGATTCGCGGAGCGTCGACCTCAGTTCCGCATGGCCCGGCGGGCGCTGGGACATCGACATGGCCGAGCGCTTGCTCAGCGCGGCCGTACGAACGAAACAACCGATCGGATCGTTTGGGCAAGGCGCAGCAATGGTGACACTGGGTGGCTAGGGATCCGCCGGTCGATTTGGCGATGCCCCGCAAGAGGGAGATTGATCAATGTTCCCGACATTCGTAACGAGCTTTCAGGATCAGTTCTTCGCCGTGTTCATCAATCTGGTCGGAACCGTTCTCGGTTCGTTCATGTCGACGCTGTTCAGCACGGTCGGCAAGGGCTTCTTTGAGCCGCTCCTGCTCGCGTTGACAAAATCATTGACGGGAACGGTGTAGCAGCCCGATACGGCAAGCCATGAGAGCCGCCGCAAGCGTTGTTACAGTCTGTCTTGCCTTCGCTGGAATTGCGCATGCAGATGCATTGCCCGCGGCGACGCAGCCGGCTTCGACCACACAACAAGCGGAGCATTCGCCACCGACGTCCCATCCAGCCGGCGTTCCACCCGGCCCAAACTACTTCTCGCTCCGATACGACGATGACTTCGCGTATCTCGACGGACCACCCGGCAGCTATCGCGAAGACTTCTTTGATCCGGTCAAGAATATTCATCTCGGCGATGACTGGCGGCTCGATCTCGGTGGAGAATACCGAATACGATTTGAGGCGGGCCGCAACAACATCTTCAACGCCCGCTATCCAACGGCCGACTCGTTCGTCCTCGAGCGATACTTCCTCCACGCAAACCTGAGATACAAAAAGCTGTTTCGGATCTACGTCGAGAGCATCGACGCATTCTACTGCGGTCGCGACGAGCCGCAGTTGCCGTATCAGCAGGATCGTTTCGACCTCAATCAAGGGTTCTTCGACCTCCGTGTGCTTGGTGAGGAAAATCCCCTGACCCTTCGAGTCGGACGGCAGGAACTTTCGTACGGAAAAGAGCGCCTCGTTGGCGTGCTGGACTGGACCAATGTCCCGCGTCGCTTCGACGGCGCGAAGCTGTTCTACCACACCCCGGAATTCGACATTGACGCCTTCTGGACTAAACCCATCGTCTTCATGTACAAGCCGTTCACGAGCGCCTGGAACCCTCAAATCGACGAGGGCCTGACACGCAAGCCCGACACGTGGCACGAGGAGGGGCAGTTCTTCGGTGTGTACTCAACCCTCAAGCAAATCCCCAAACATGCACTCGACCTCTACTTCTTGGGCCTTACCGACACCGGCAACCAACTCAACGTCAACGGCCATTTCGGGGATCTGACGCTGTTTACGCTCGGCAGCCGATTCGGCGGCATCATCGGAAACTTCGACCACGACACCGAGATCGCCGGACAATGGGGGTCTTGGGCTGGTGATGATATCAAGGCGTGGATGATCGCGAACGACACCGGATACACGTTCAAGGACGTGCCCATGTCGCCCCGTATCGGCGCCGGCGTCGACTTCGCCACCGGCGACCGAACGCGCGGCGACGGCACGATTGGCACGTTTAATCAGCTCTTTCCGACTGGCCACAGATATCTCGGTTACATGGACATCGTCGGCCGACAGAACGTCTTCTCGCCAAACGTCAACTTCACGATCAAGCCCGTCAAGGATGTGACGGTCAAGGCCTGCTACTACCACTTCTGGCTCGCGTCCGACACCGATGCGCTCTACAACGCACTGGGCATCGCTACGCGCCGCGACCCGAGCGGCGCCTCGGGCTCCAACGTCGGTGATGAATTCGATGTCACTGTGAATTGGACGGTGGACGCGCATTCGAGCCTGCTGTTCGGCTTTTCGTACTTCTGGCCCGACGGATTCATCGAGCGAACCGCTCCCCCCAGCCCGGATGGGAGCTTCTACTATGTTCAGTGGCAATTCCGATTTTGAGGTACACAATTCGGCTTCACATCAGTAGACTCAGGCAAACAGCAACCGCGACGAGCAGAATTTATGTCCTGGAAAGGAGCCCGGTCGTATGGCGAGAAAGCAGAGGAGTATGGTTTCAAAGCCCACGGATGCCTCACCTGCCCCCGGAACGTTTCGGCGCATCGTAAAAGCGTTCCCGGCGATCGCCGCCGCGCATGAGCAGATGGCCCGCGCCGTCGATTCAACCGGTCCGCTTGATCGCGCGACGTGTGAATTGATTAAGATCGGAATCTGCGTCGGGGCGGGACTCGAATCGGCTTTGCGCTCGCATGTTCGTCGGGCGATCCAGGCCGGCGCGACGCAGGTGTCCATTCAGCAGGCAATCTTCCTCGGGATGACTACGGTCGGGTTCCCTCGAGCCACGGCCGCCTGGAGCTGGGCTCGGCAGCAGTTTGAACGCGACGAAATAATGCCGCCAACGAGACGTCGCCGGACACGCCGCAACCAGTAAGATCGGCGCGAACAAACCTCCAACGCGGCCGGTTGGAAACTCCCAGGACAAACATGGTTGATCACCGTCAGAGTCGACATCGGCCCGTGTTTGCCCCGTATCCGAGTGTCTCTGGAGCGCTTCGATCGACCAGTTGCCTTGGCGAGTGAGGACACAACGAGCCGGTACATTTCAACGACTGGAGGCTCGGCCATGAGCTCGCGCCAGCGGGCCAGATAGGCCTTGCTAGTCGGGTCATTCGCGACTCTTTCCTGAACGCGACCATGGACGGCTTGGACGTCGTACGTCACTAAATGACCTTGCGCGAACGCGCGCCACGTTAAGCGATTACGTCACAAGGATTTGTGTTTGACAAGACAGGGACGCTCCATAGGTTGTTTGTTGCTGAGGCAAACACATGGAGGCGTCCCTATGTCCTGGAAGGTCGTGCAACTGCATCGTCGTCTCAAGTTGAGGATTCGGCGTTTGCGTCGCCAGACGCAGTCGGCCTGCGTGGCGACGAAGTGTCAGATCATTCTGCTGTCTGCCCAGCGGCGGTCGTCGCGGTCGATCGCGGGGTCGGTGCAGTGCCATCGGTCGTGGGTGTCGCGCGTGGTCGCGGCGTTCGAGCAGTCGGGTGAAGCGTCGCTGCTGGACGGGCGCGAAGACAACGGGGCGGAGAAGCTCACCGAGGCGTACCTGGCCGGGTTGTGCGAGCTGGTGCAGGGCGGTCCGATCGATCATGGCTTTCCGCGCCCGACCTGGACGCAGGAGCTTCTGGTTCTGGTGATGGAGAAACAGACGGGCGTGCGGGTGAGCCCGGGGACGATGAGTCGGGCGCTGCGACGGACCGGCGCGCGGCGTGGCCGGCCGCGTCCACGGGTGGCGTGTCCATGGCGAAAGACCGCACGGGAGGCCCGTTTGCGGGCGATTGAGCGACGGGTTCAAACCTGTCGGGAAGGCGGGAAGCGTTTCGAGGGGGCGATGGTTCGTTCCTACAGTCGTTGCGATCCCCCGGGAGCGCCGCCTTGGACATGAACCAATACGTGAGATTCGAGATCGAGCGCGGCGCCTGGGCGATTGGGCGGTTGATCGACCATGCCCGGCGTCTGCCGGTCGAGGCCGTCGAGCGGGAAATGAACATCGGGCCCGGGCCGCTGCGGGCAAACATCGCCCACACGATTGAGGCGATGTTCTTCTTCGCAGCGTGCTTCTCGGGCAAGGCCTACGCCGAACCACCGGACTTTGCCGATCTGAGCAAGTCACTCGACGGCCTGCAGGCGCTCTTGCACCGCGCCCACACGGATCTCCGCGGGTCCATGCTGACGGCGATCGCCGAGGGGTTGCCCGCGAACGTGCGGTGGACCGGCACGGACGCGGGCGTGATGCCCGCCGCCGCCGCGCTCGCGCAGGTCTTCGACCACGCCACGCTGCACCGAACCCAGTGCATCAACATGCTCAAACGCTTGGGCGTCGCGCCCGCGCCCGACCTTGACCCGATGTCGTTCGTGGCGACGGGCGCGGCGTGGTAGCCGGGGGCGGCACGACGGCGGAGCAGGCACCACCGGCGCGCCACGATGGTCGCAGGGCTTGGCAGCGACCACCCGCGACCGCCGCGTCCTGCGCCTACTTCTCCAGGTCGCTCAGGTTCGCCCCGAAGTTGATGTGGTACGGCTGCCCGTCGATGACGAGGGCCGGAACGGACTTCACGCCCGCCTTCTTGGCCTCCGCCAGCCGTCCCTTGGACGTGCCGAGGTGGACCACCTCGACGTCGAAGCGTCCCTTGTCCAGCGCTGCGGCGACCGACCGCTCCGCGCTGACGCACACCGGGCACCCCGCGTGGTAGAATGTGGCCTTGTTCTTCATCGCATAGACTCCTTGCCGTGGGCGAGGGACGCGGCGTGCGTCCTCCGACCCACGCCTGAGACTATCCCGCCGCGCCCGCCGATCAACCGGGCACTTTTCGGTGCGGGGTGGGCACGTTGGTGCACGATGCGATGAAGGCCGCGAAGATCATCACCCAGCCCGCCGACCGCGCGACGCCCGCGCCTCGCAAGGCCGCCGCGCGCCCGGCCTTGCCGTGCCCGCTCGGGATGACCGGGCGGCGACGGCATCGAGATCCCGTCACGGGTTACACGAATGAAAGTAGCGTTTCATTCCCTTCCATCCAAGTCTGCGAGGACACGATGCGATCAACCTTGGCCCTCCTATGGCTCCTGTTCGCGTGCCTGGCGCTCGCCGGGGCGGCCCTCTACTTTCGTGCCGAAGACGAGAAGCCAAGCCGCCTTCAGGCGGAGGACGCCTTCGACAACCGGCAAGCGGTCATATTCCAGGACGACTTCTCTGCGGGGCAGATCACGAACTGGAAGCTGTCGGAGGACGATCGCTACGGCCTCGCCGAGGCGAACCCGAAGCGAATGAGCGTCGTCGAGGCTCCCGGGCTGGGGAATGGAAGGAAGGCGGTGAAGTTCGTGGTGCCCCGCGCCCCCAACTCGTTCCGCGCGGAGATCTCGCTCCCGCACGAGAAAGGGTTCCACGACCGCTGGTACGGCGCACGGGTGCTCGTGCCAAAGGGATGGGAGATCGACCCGTCGGGCGGTAACGACATCGTGTTGCAATGGCACGCCATTCCGGGCAACTGGGAATCGACCTATCCCAATCTGGCGATCTCCGTTGGAAGTGACAGTTGGGTCGTCCGCCAAAGCCACGGCACCGTCAGGTAGCCGACCCGCACCGAACGGAAACTGGATGACGCGGTGAAGCCGGGCACCTGGATTTCCTGGGTGGTTCATGCGAAATGGTCGCCCGGCACTGACGGAATACTCCAAATCTGGAGGGACGGCAAGCAGGTCATCGACGAGAAAGGGCCGAACGTCTATTCGGACATCGGCGTGGAGTACACGCCCTATTTCAAGACCGGCATCTATCACCCGGCGTGGAAGCCGAGCAGGCAGGACAAGACCAAGAAAGTCGATGAGAAGAAGCCCGCCGTCTCGGAGAGGGTCGTTTACGTCACCGACATCAAGATCGGCGGCGAGAAGGCCACATACCATGACATCGCCCCCACCGTGCTGGAAGACGGCGAGCGTTGAGTGTTTGGAAAAGGCTGGACAGGACGCGGCTGTCGGAGCACGGCCGGTGATTGGTTGCCGGCAAGCAGTCAGACGGCGTGCATGTGTTCCGCCTCGCCCCAGACGCCGAACCAGACGCTGCGGCGGACCCGCCGCAATCATCTTGGCTTCGCTCCGTTCCTGTGGTAACTTCGAGTCGTCGCCTGTTCAGCGGCGGGCTGCTGAGATGGATCGTTCGGCGGCGTTGCTGACTCTGGTGTCCGGTCGCAGAACCAGTCGAACTTCTCGACATGAGCATGTGCATCATAGGCACCCGACCGACTGTCCAAGAGTCTGCATCAGCCAGAACGCCGGGCGAGGCGAACCGTCGGTTCGCGCTTGGACTGGTGCGGGCTTTCGTGGGAGCGGTCCTGTCTGCCTTTCCCATGTTCATGACAATGGAGATGTGGTGGCTGGGCTTCTCCATGGACCCCTTCCGCCTACTTCGCGTGGTAGAACGTGGCCTTGCTCTTCATCGCGTACACTCCTTGGCGTGAGCGAGGCACGCGGCGTGCGTCCGCCGACCCAACGCCTGAGGCTAGCCCGCCGCGCCCGCCGATCAACCGGGCACTTTTCGGTGCGGGGTAGGCATTCCGCACCAAGACACGATGAAGGCCGCGAAGATCATCACGAAGCCCGCCGACCGCGCGACGCCCGCGCCTCGCAAGGCCGCCGCGCGCCCGGCCTCCGAGCCCGCGCCGGCGGAATCGCCCGATGTCGCTTCGATGGTCGAGTCGATCATCGGGTGCAAGTGGTCCCTGCACGTGCTGGCGCAGATCCGCGCCGGCGTGAACCGCCCCGGCGCGCTGGTCCGGTCCGCCCCCGGCCTGACGACCAAGGTGCTGAGCGAACGCCTGAAGAAGATGCTCCGGTTCGGGATCATCGCGCGGCACGCCTACGCCGAGGCCCTGCCGCGCGTGGAGTACACGCTCACACCCTTCGGCGAGCGCTTAGCGGAGATCCTCGACGCGGTGGAGCGCCTGAAACGCGACGCCGAGGCGGGCGCGCTCGATGACGCCGAGCCGTTGGGGTTCGTTGAGCCGACACCTTCGCGACCGTGAGAAGCCATAAGCGGGTGCTCCGGGTTGAGCCTCGATCATCGCTCCCAAGCATGGTCGGCTTACAGCAAATGGCGTACTCCAGCTTCCCACCCCCTAACGCCCTCCACAAAAAGTTCTATTGGTGTACTGTCACCCCGACGTGGTGGTGTATGAGGACGAGGTGGACATTCATCTGAATCCGAAGATCGGCCTGGACTGGATGAACCGCGGGCAGCAGAAGGAAGTCATGACGCCGGGGCGGAACGAGAAGCGCTACCTGGCTGGCGCGCTGGATGCCCGGACACGGCGACTGACCTGCGTGGAGCGACCGTTGAAGAACAGCTGGCTGTTCATCGCGTTGCTGGAAGCGCTGCTCAAGGGCTACCCGTCGGCCCGACGCATCCATGTCATCCTCGACAACTACCGGATCCACCACAGCCGGATCGTCCAGCAGGCGCTGCGGCGCTGGGAAGGCCGCATCGTGTTGCACTTCCTGCCTCCGTACTGCCCCGATCACAACAAGATCGAGCGGACCTGGCTGGACCTGCATGCCCAGGTCACGCGCAACCATCAGTGCCGATCGATGGAGGAACTCATGATCAACGTGAAATGCTACATCGACACCGTCAACCGACTCAAGGCCGCCGCCTCGAAAAACGCCGCGTGACCGCCTGACCTATTGGCGCGGAATCGCGCAAGGTCATTTAGTTTAATAAACCGATGGTCGTCGAGCTCGTGCTCGAGAAGTCGTACCTTGATTCCCCTGGGCGATTCATACTGCTTCCAGATTTCGAATCTCGGCATGCCATTACACCTGGCACGCGGCAATCTTGTTCTTCAGCGTCGCGATCAGCTTGTCATAAGGCTCGACGAACTTCTTGACCGCGTCATCCTCCAACTCCTGTGTCGCCGCCGCCAGGTCGATCCCGACCTCCCCAAGGAGCTTAAGTCTCGTCGCCGACTCCGCCACGCCTTCCTCCAATCGCGGCGCCGGCTCGCCGTGGTCCCGGTACGCATCGATGGTCTCCGATGTCGCGGTGTTAACCGTCTCCGGTCCGATCAGCGCCTCGATGTACATCAGGTCGCTGTAAGCTTTATTCTTCGTGCTCGTGCTGGCCCACAGCAGCCGCTGGGGCTTCGCGCCCTTTGCCGCCAGCGTCTTCCAGCGGTCCGACGCGCGCAAGCCCTTGTAGATCTGATAGGCCTGCTTCGCGCTGGCGATGGCGATCTTCCCTTGCAGTCCTTTCGCCGCCGTCGCCTTCGGTCCGGTGACGGCCGCGAGCTGCGGATCGAGAATCGTGTCGATTCGGCTCAGGAAAAAGCTCGCCACCGACGCCGTGCGATCAATCGGCTTGCCGCTCGCCGCCAGCTTCTCCAGCCCGGCGATGTACGCCTCCGCCGCTTCCTCATATCGCTTCAGCCCGAACAACAACGTCACATTGACGTTGATCCCCTCGCTGATGAGCTGCTGAATGGCCGGCACGCCCATCCGCGTTGCCGGTACCTTGATGAACACGTTGGGATGCTTCAGCTTGCCCCACAGCCGCCGCGCCTCGACTAGCGTCCCGGCCGTGTCGTTCGCAAGGAGCGGTGAGACTTCGAGGCTCACGAATCCATCGCCGCCATCGGTCTTGTCAGAGACGCCCCGAAATATTTCCGCGCAGCGCGTGACGTCGTCGACGGTCAACGCCTCGTAGATCTCCTGCACGTTCTTGCCCTGCTTCGCCAACTTGCGGATGTCGTCGTCGTAGTCTTTACTCCCGTCGATCGCCTTCTCGAAAATCGCGGGATTCGACGTGACGCCCATGATCGCGTCCTGCTCGATGAGTTGCTGCATCTTTCCGCCCGGTACGAGCATGTCGCG
>CAZONT010000118.1:0-11866 GCA_964581285.1 uncultured Planctomycetaceae bacterium
GCGGAAAGTACTCGTATTGACGCGGCAGGGGCGTGCTCTTGATGCGCTCGCAGGCCCCCTGCACATTGCATAGGTCGGTGAGCGAGCGGTCGATGGCGGTGATGCGGAACGAGTCCAGACGTCCGCGGTCGAAAAGTTCGCGCAGGATGCGGCCCTTGATCAGCAGGATGGCCGCGGGCACGTTGTGCTGTTTGCGCAAATACTCCACCAACTGCGGATCCAGCGTCCGCTCCAATTCTGGGAAGGGGTTCTGCCTCCGCAGGTGGCAGCGCAGCACGTGCACGTACGCAATCTGCAGTTCGACCAGCATGCCCCGGGACACCAGCGCTCCGGATTCGCCGTCGCGAGCATCTTCCGGCGACGCCGGGTCGGAATCGACGAGTGTCAGCACCTGGCGTGCGAAGGTGCGCGACGTGTTTACCAGCGAACCCCACAGCGAGCGCGCTTCCCACCACCGGTCGTAAGCCGAGTTATTGCGGAACGCCAGGAACACGCTGAGCGCGCCGCCGATCATGGCCAACGGCAGGTCGGAGAGTGAGAGCCACGTGAAGCCCGCTCGGGTGTACAGAACGGCGATCGTGAAATCGAACGCCAGCAGCAGAACGAGACGCCGCGAGAGTTGAGGCCATACACGGCGAAAAGGAAGATGGTCGCGTACAATCATGGCGACTGAAGCCTATGACGCATCGAACGCGATTCAACTCATCATCCGATTATCTTCGGGGACCAACAGGCGCTGGAATCGATCGATCATTTGGTCTGTCCAAAAGATAATTGGGATCGCTCGCCGGGGGCCCTACAATCGACCCGAAGTAATGTCTGTCCTCTTGTCAGCTCGAATCAAAACATGATCGTCCAATACTTGGAATCGAAGGGAATGTCGCGCGGCGCCAGCCGTGCGTTTGTGTTGTCGCTCGCTGCCGGGCTGTGGGTGGCTGTGACGACGCTCGAGTGGCTCTTCGCGCTCGACTACTCCCTCGGCGTGCTTTACGTCGTGCCGGTGACGGTGTCGGCGACCGTGCTAAACCGCTGGCAGGTGCTGCTGGGGGCTGTGTTCTGCGCCTGGACGCGAAGCTGGTTCACGCCGGGGCTGCCGCTCATCGAGTTCTGGCTGCGCTTCATCATGGCGGTGCTGGCCTACGGCGGCGTGGGCGTGCTCGTAAGCGAGGTGAGCCGCAATCGCCGTGAGATTCTCGCGGCGCTCGCCCGCCTGCAAACCGAACGCGATCTCCGGCGGCACGCCGAGGATCAACTCCGCATACTGGTGGATTCGAGTCCGGCCGCCATCATGACCCTCAATCAGAAGGCCGAGGTGCTGGCAGCCAATCGCGCCGCGCACGAGATGCTGGGCTTCGAGCCCGAATCGCTGATGGGCATGTGCGTGGCCCAACACGTGCCGGTGTTCGCCGGGGCACTGCGCGTGGCTTCGGGCGGAAATCCGATTCGCGTGTCTTCCACATGCTGGACCCAGCGTGCGAACGGCACGCATTTCCCCGCCGCAGTGTGGTTCTCGACCTACGAAGAACACGGCCAGCGGCGCTTGGCGGGGATTCTGGTGGATACCTCGGAGGAGGTGCGCGAGCGCGAACACGAACTATTGCGCCACATGGCCGATTCCAATCGTCTGCTCGCCGGGGCGGTGGCGCACGAGATCCGCAACCTGTGTTCGGCCATTCGAGTGGTGACCTCCAATCTCCGGCGCCATCCGGAGATAGCGCAGGATGCCGATTTCGGCGCACTGAGCACGCTGGTGGAGAGTCTGATGTGCATCGCGGCCTTCGAGCTCACCATTCACAAAAACCGTACGGCGGCCCGCGTCGATGTGACGCGCGTGCTCGAAGAACTGCGCGTGGTCATCGAGCTCGATTGGGCCGAAACGGGCGGCGAAATCGATTGGGCCGTGCCGGACATGTTGCCGTACGTGCACGCCGACAAGCACGCGCTGTTGCAGGTGTTCTTGAATCTCTCCCAGAATTCGCTGCGGGCGGTACAGGCGGGCGGCGCGCCGCGGCTCCGGATCTCGGCCACGGCCGAAAACGGCCGCGCGATCATCGCTTTTCACGATGCCGGTCCCGGCGTGGATGATGCCGACGCCCTGTTCCAGCCGTTCCGCGAGAACGCGGACGGCAGCGGCCTGGGTCTCTATGTTTCGCGCGCGATGATGCGCGGTTTTGGCGGCGATCTCATCTATGTGCCGGTGGAGCAGGGCAGCCGCTTCGATCTGGTCGTGCCGACCTACGATGTCGTCCGGAGCCAGGTGGCATGAGCCGTGGCGACAATCCCATCCGCGTGTTCGTGGTGGACGATCACGCCCTGTTTCGCGAAGGGCTGCTCCGGCTGCTGAGCGCCGACGACACGCTGCGCGTCGTGGACAGTGCGAATTCGGCCGAAGAGGCGCTGGAGAAACTGGCCAATACCGAAACCGATGTGCTGATTCTCGATTACGACCTCGGCTCGCATACCGCGCTCGATGTGGTGCGGGGCCTGCGCGAACGCGGCATCGCCGGGCGCAGTCTGGTCGTCACCGCCGGCCTGCCCGATTCCGATGCCCTCGACCTGATCCGGATGGGAGTGCACGGTATCTTTCACAAGAAGCATTCGCCCGAAGATCTGCACCGCAGCATTCGCGAAGTGGCAGCCGGCCGCGTCCTGATCGACCAGCAGTACTTGCAGACCCTGGTGGAATCGGTGTCCGGCTCGCGTGACGCGCCGGCCGTGCTCACCGAACGCGACCGCAAGGTGCTGCGCCTGCTTCTCGAAGGAAGCTCGAACAAAGAAATCGCCGCGACGCTCAGCTTGTCCGAGAGCGCGGTCAAAGCGGCCCTCCAGCAGTTGTTCGCCAAAACCGGCGTCCGCACCCGCGCCCAGTTGGTCCGCATCGCTCTCGAAGAACTACGCGACGAAATCTAGGGCACCGGTAGAAAGCGGCGGTCGCCCATTCTGCGCGGACCAGCCGCGCCCCCATTTCACCGCCCCGGACCGCCCCCGCGGATCACGTCTCCCTGCTTCAGCGATCCCTGCCCCCGCTCCAGATCCAGCAGCAATTGCTTCCGCCACAACCCGCCCCCGTACCCGCCGAGCTTCCCGTCCTTGTTCACCACCCGATGGCACGGGATCACGATCGCGATCCGGTTCTGCCCGTTCGCCCGCCCCACCGCCCGCACCGCTGCCCGATCGCCGATCGCCTTCGCAACGTCCTCGTAGGAACAGGTCGCGCCGTAGGGAATCTTCAACAGTGCATCCCACACCCGCCGCTGAAACTCCGTACCCGGATACGTCAGCGGAACCGCGAATCGTCGCAGCTTCCCAGCGAAATACCTCTCCAACTCCTCACGCAGCCGATCGAGCAACGGGTGCCTCCCCGGCACAACCGCCTCGCCAATGCGTTTCTTCACTGTGGAAAGCTGCGCCTCCAGCGCCCGCCGATCGGTGAACTCCAGCAGGCACACCCCATCATCCGTCGCGCCCGCTAGCAGCGGCCCGACTGGGCTTTCAATCATCGTCGTCGTCACGCAAGCCGCCTCGCGCCGCTTGCCCGGCGGCCCGCCAAACGTCTTCGCAAACCCATCCCGAAACCCGCTGTTCGACTCATATCCGTGCTTCAACGCCGTCGCCGTCATGTCCGCACCCTTTCGAATGTCCGCCAGCGCATCGCCCAATCGCCGCGCCCGCGAGTACGCCGCAAACGTCATCCCGTAATGACTCAAAAAATATCGCCGCGCCCGAGCCGGATCGATCTTCATCCCCCGTACGTCCGCATCGCGCACGCGCGTCTCCGGATCGCGCTCGACTCGCTCCAACAACCGCCGCACCCACTCCGGCGGCCGCCCGTTCGTCGCCATCGGCCGACACCGCTTGCACGGCCGGTACCCCGCGAACAGCGCCTGCTTCGCCGTCGGAAAAAACTCCATGTTTCGTTCGAGCGGCTTACGGGCCGGACACGACGGCCGACAGAAAATGCTCGTCGTCTTCACGCCCGTGAAGAACAGCCCGTCGTAGGAAGGATCGCGCGACCGGAACGCCCGCTTCATCTCAGGTACTGGCGGAAGTGCATTCATGCGAGAAAGCCTAGCCGACCCGCCCAAGAGTCCGCCACCGATTTTCGAGCGCCGAATTCAAAACATCAGCCGCCCCGCTGGCTCACAATCAGCGCAATCGCCCCGCCAATTGCCAGCAGCATCAGCACAAACCCGGTGATCTTCCACGCACTGTACGGCCGTTCCCCCTGCACCTCGCCCGTCCGCGCGTTGACCAGAAACCGGTAAACCTTGTCGTGATAGCGATACGCGCTGATCCAGATCGGCAGCAGAATGTGCTTGAACGTGATATCCCGATAGCTCGTGTCGATCGAGCTGATCTGCTGATGATCGCCGCCGATGTCCCCGCAGATCGTCTCCGCGATCGTCGGCTTCATCATCCCCTGCGCCACGACAAACCCGTCCCCCAGTGCCACCTGGTAGCTCTCCGCCCGAAACCCGCTCAGGTATTCATCCGCGTACGGAACCAGCCGTTCAAGGTCCCACGGCTCCAGCGCCTGCGTGTAGTCGTTCGGCAGCGAATGACTCGCAACCACGAGCAGATCGTCGAACGTGTTCTCAACCTCCCCGCTCACCGACGTCCACCGCGTCCGCACGACAGTCCGCGTCTCCGTCTTCCCGTTGACGTAAACCGTCTCCGTCGTGGTGTAGTCGTCCCCGCGCTGCCCCGTGTACCGGCTGGTCGTCGCGCAGTCGTATGTCCAGTACGGAACATACATCCCGTTTAGTCGCCGATCCGTCGCCGCAAACCGTTTCAGCTTGCTCGGCGCAAACCACAGTCGCCCCAGCCACTGCCGGAACGAACCGTCCGCCTCCTCGCGTTTGATCTGAAACGGCAGCAGCGACTTCGGCTGGATGCGGCTCTGCGTCGTCTCGCTGGTAACGATGTCCGACCCGCAGAACGGGCACGAAGTCGCCGTCACGTCCTCCGGCTTGTCGGTCAGCGCCCCGCACGCGCCGCACTTCAGCGTCGTGCTCCGCTGCGTCGGTGCCTGCCGCTCCAGCTCCGCCAGCGCCGCGTGAAAGTCGAGTTCCTCGATCTCCTGCACCGGCCGCGCAATCGGGTTGACGTGCCCGCAGTACGGACACGTCAACGCGCCCCGGCCGGGGGTGAACTCCAGCTTCGCCCCGCATTGCCCGCACGGAAATCGCCGCTCTTGCGTGACGGTCGCGTTCACTTCGGCATCGGCGGCGGCGTCCGCGAAAAGACGCGGGCCAGCTCCGCCACATCCCCCGCCTTCATCCAGTCGCTCATGCCCTGCTTCCAAACTAGTGTTTCGCGCGTAATTGTCCCGGCATCGACCTGGCCGGTCAGCGCCGTCGCATCAAACGGGCCCGCCTGCTGCCCGCCGATCGCCGCAAAATACGCCATCGCCTGCGGCAACGGCGGCGGCGTCCCCGGACCCGCGTTCGGCTGCGTCATCGCCTGTCCCATCTGGTTGGCCATCGCGAAACCCGCCCCCATCGCCATTCCTCCGCCGGCCATTCCGCTCGGGTTCTTCGCGGCCGCTTCCATCGCGTTCGCCGCCTGGAACTGCGCGTACGCCCCAAGGTTGCCGATCACCCCCATGCTCGTCCGCTTGTCGAGCGCCGCCTCGACCTCCTCGGGCAGCGAAACGTTTTCAACCAACAACTTGCACAACTCCAACCCGTATCCGTTGAAGTCCGGCGAGATCTTCGCCTTCAGGAAGTTCCCGAGCTCCTCGTAGTTCGCCGCCAGGTCGAGTGCCGGAATCTTGCTCTCGCCGACGATGTCGGCAAACCGCGACACGATCAGGTTCCGAAGCTGATCGCTGATCTGCTCCGTCGTGAACCGCCCATCGGTCCCGACCACCTGCTTGATGAAATCGCCCGGATGCAGCACCCGCGTCTCGTACGTGCCGAACGCCCGCAGGCGAATCGGCCCGAACTCCGCGTCGCGCAGCATGATCGGGTTTTTCGTCCCCCACTTCAGATCGGTGAACCGCCGCGTGCTGACGAAGTACACCTCCGCCTTGAACGGGCTGTTGAACCCGTACTTCCATCCCTTCAACGTCGCAAGGATCGGCACGTTCTGCGTCTCGAGCGTGTACGTCCCCGGCTGGAACACGTCAGCAAGCTGGCCCTCGTTGATGAAGACCGCCGACTGCCCCTCGCGGACCACCAGCTTCGCTCCGTACTTGATCTCGTTGTTGTACCGCTCGAAGCGATACACCATCGTGTCGTTGGTGGAGTCGAGCCACTCAACGATATCAATCAGTTCGCCCTTGAGTTTGTCCCAGATGCCCATCGCAATTCCTCCGTTCCGCGCAGCGCAGACTCGCAGCCACGCATGGCTCAATATTGTACCGACACCCCCCATTATCGCGTTACAAACCCGCCCGTTGTTTGGAATGCCCGGCCGGCCGCTCCCCTCCGAGCCGGCGGCGCCAGGACCGACGCGACGCGCCGGGCATGCAATCTGAATGCGAAACAACTCGGGCCGAAACTCCTCCTTCTTCGGATGCCCAGACGCGGTAGGATATCGCGTCACAATGGCGCTCCATCCGACTTGGCCCCGGCATCGCACTTTCAAATTCAACGGAGAAACCATCTCTGTGCCCGGCACGCGATCGCGGGCGATGATTCGGTCTGCGGCTGTCGTCACGTCGAATATGAGGAGGAATGCAATGCATCGAATCGGATTGCACGCGGCTTTGCTGGGTGTAGGCCTGTTTGCCGGGGCCTGCTCCTCGGAGCGCTCGCAGGGATTCTCGGAGGGCATCTCGGGGGCAGCCGCGAAGACCGTGCGGGGCGGCACAACCGCCCGCGGACCCCACGGCGAGAAGCTGGTCCTGTACAAGCCGGGCCACGTCAAGATCGACCGCGGCCGCTCGGAAACGATGAGGGTGCGAGTCAAGCGCGAGAATATCGAGGACCCGGTGCGCGTGTCGATGACGCAGTTGCCGCAGGGCGTCGAAGCCGTGGATATGCCGCGCGAGATCCATTCGGACACGATCGAGGTCGTGTTGCGGGCCGATCCGAACGCCGCCCTGGTCAAGAATCATGAAGCACTGGTCACGGTTGACGGCCCGAAAGACATGCGCGCGACGGAAGCGTTCAAAATCTCGGTTCGCGAACGCGATTGATAGGGTTCAGGTACGACTCGATCGACGGGTGGCATGTCCGCCCTTCAAGGCGAACATCTCGGAGTCTTCACTGCGCTCGCCGGAATGGCCACCCCGCACTCCGGACAAACCCCCGACTCATTCTTCGTCAAGTCATACCCGCACTTTTGGCAATGTCCGGGTGGGATATATCTCGCCCGTCGTACCATGCGATAGGCAACGAAGCCGACGACAGGCACGATAAGAATCGCGAAGCACAGCGCGACGCATGAATACGTGTACCCGCGTCGTCGAAGTTCAAAGATAAGGCGCATGACGTACATCAGCGCGACGGACAGCACGATCCAGATGATGAACGCGAGGATGCGAATGCCGAGCGTGGGTCGCGCGCGATAATTCATGGCTTGCCAGCCGCAGCCTCAGGAATCTCCACCCCGCACTCCGGACAAACCCCCGACTCATTCTTCGTCAAGTCATAACCGCACTTCTGGCAGTGCCCCGGGCGCGTGCGCCGCTGGCGATCGCCATACCACAGCAACGCGGTCGGCAAACCAAAGGCGACGAAGACGATCCATATCGGAACATAGACCCACCGCTCAGTCAGGTTCGTCATTTTCGTGGGTCGCGATCCGCCCATCGGCCGAACAAGTCCGATCCGCCACATGAGCGGACGGTAGCGAACGAGGCGCGGATCATTCCACGACCAACGAAATTGTTCGAGGTGACTTCGGTCCTTGCGGATCTGTTCGCACCATGCGTGCGGCCCGTCCAGCCACTGCAAGCCAATTTCCCCGTCGGAGACTCGAGCGGTTGGCACGCACGTGAACGCGGTGAAATCGTACGTACCCTCACCCCACACGCTGGCGGTCCAAATCGCGCCGATTGAGACGCAGATCAGCGTCCCAGCCCACTTCCCCACCCGCCAAACTCGCCCGCGTGTGCCCACGCCAACATTCTAACGCGCCGCCTCCACCCGTCCCCGGAAGTCCCGTAGGGACGCCCGAATCTAGCCCACCAATTCATTGGTGGGTCACGATCCGCCATCCCGAAAACAGAGTCCCGTAGGGACGACTGAAACCCCCACCACCACCTCACGCCCACTTCCCCCGCCGCCGCAACATCAGCCCAACCAACCCCACCAACACCCCACTCCCCGGCTCCGGCGTCCAAAGCTCATACGCCAATTGCCCCGCTGTTTCGGATGAATGTCTCCACGGAGTGTCGATTGGAAATCGCAATGCAAATCCACCTGCGAGGTTCGCGCTCTCCCAACGGAAAAAGCTGTTGGCGTTGTCTATCTGAGCGATCTCCAACCAGTACTTGGTATTCGCTTGAGCCGCAAAGCAGTCGGGCATGGCGATCTCGTACAAGTACTCCTTCCGCGCGAGACTGATATTGATGAACTGCCCCGTCCAGGTTCGAAGCGGATTCTCCAGATAATGCTCGACGAGCGCCGGCTCATTGGGCAACCCGCCGACGTCGGACAGGATGCGCACGCGAACGGTTTCTTGGTCTGGCGGACCCGGGTCGTCAACTCCTGTCCCTCCAAAGAATGCATACGCACGGACCTTGCAGACCAGAGCGTCCGCTGAGAGGACGAAATCGTCGGCAACGAGTTCGCCGTTGAGTTGCCCCGCATTATCAATGAACAGCGTATCGGATGTCCGCCCAAAGACTCGCCCCGGCGCCTGCCGATGCAGCAACGTATCCCCCCGCGCCGCCGAGACGCACAGCACCGCGAACGCAATGCACAGGCGCACGCTCATCCAATACTCGCGGATTCTCGCGCCAACCGGAGGCTCGGCCGGCGTCGGGCGATCGCGTGTGCAAACCGCCCATTCCCGCACCATCCCATTCTAGCCGCTCCCAGCGCGTCCCAACTCACAATTCCGCCCGGCCTGCGGCACGCCGGCCATTCTTTATGGCAGTTAGCTCGAGGGAGCGGCCTGCCCTTGACGCGACGAGCGGCGAAGCCGCTCCCGAACGCGGAAGCGTTCCCGGCGTGTCAAGAGCCACGGAGATACTGCGCGCAAAGAAGAAAATGGCGACGACCGGTACGGCCGTTATGACGACACGAATTGTCCGGCTCTCTATCGGCTCCTATCGGCTGTTATCAGCTAAAAAAGAGCGCCGACGTTTCAAGACCGAATCACGGAGGACCGCTGACGAAGTTCGGACCGTGGGACAGCCAGGTCCCGCGTCCCATCAAATCCCGTCCAATCCCGTCAATAAAACAATCATGCAATCCCATCCCACCAACCCGAATCGACCCGACGCCCGCCAGGGATTCTGCGCGCAGCGCGCAGAAAGTCCGCCTATGACGACTGCGACGATCAGGAGAGTCTGCCAACTAACGCCAAGCACCGCCCAAAGAAAACAATCCGCGCCCAATGCGGCCCTCGGCCGCCGGATCCTCCACTTCGTCCCTTCGTCCCCTCGTCCCTCCGTCCCTACTCATCTCGCCATCCGACAGCCATCCGCCAACCTCTGCCAAATAGCCCGCCGCGATTCCCGCGTTTTCCCGTGTTTTCCCGTAAAAAAAAGCGCGCCGCCGCCCGCCTTGACGCCCCCTCCCCACTCACCGAACGTATCCCCCGCAAGACTCGGAGCCATCAAGACGCGGAGCCCCGCAATGACCTGGCGCGGAAAACTCGGCCTCATCTCCCTCGGCGCCTGCCTGCCCCTCGCCATCCTCGGCGGCGCCGTCGGCTACTTCTACCTCGCCGCCGCCGTCCGCCCCGCCGCCCCGCCCGACAACGCCCCCGCCACGCGCCCCTGGGGAGCCGTGGACTTCGAGACCATCGACACCAACGACGCCTCCGGCCTCCAGCGCACCATCGCCGACTCCTTCAAGGCCGAGGCCGCCTCCGACTTCGACGCCAACCGCGACGGCACCAAGGAATACGACCTCCTCGCACTCTCCGGCGGCGGCTCCTACGGCGCCTTCGGCGCCGGCGTCCTCTGCGGCTGGACCGACCGCGGCAACCGCCCCGACTTCAAGGTCGTCACCGGCGTCTCGACCGGTTCCCTCCAGGCCACCTGGGCCTTCCTCGGATCGGCCTATGACGACCTGATCAAGCGCCTCTACACGAACATCACCAACGACGACATTTTCGAAAGACGCTCCCTCGTCGGTGGCCTCGTCGCCGACGGCACCCTCGACTCAGCCCCCCTCCGCCGCCTCCTCGAACGCATCATTGACGAAAAGGTCCTCACTGCCGTCGCCGAAAAGCACCGCCACGGCCGTCGCCTCTTCGTTGGCACGACAAACATGGACGCCTCCGACTTCGTCATGTGGGACATGGGCGCCATCGCCGCCAGCGGCCGCCCGGACGCCCGCCAGCGCTATATCGACGTCCTCGTCGCCTCCTGCTCCGTCCCCGTCCTGTTCCCCCCGGTCTACTTCGACGTCACCGTCAACGGAAAGACCTATCACGAGATGCACGCCGACGGCGGCGCAGAAGCCCAGGTCTTCTTCCGCGGCTTCATGCTCGACGTCGAAGACGCCCTCGCCGACGCCGGCATCAGCGTCTCGCGCGTCAAGGCCCGCCTCTTCATCATCCGCAACGGCTACGCCGACGAGCGCCACTTCTACACCGCCGTCCAGCCCAGCACCGTTTCGATCGCCTCCGCGACGATCGAAAAGCTCTTCAAGATCAGCGCCAGTTCCAGTCTCTATCGCATCTATGTCCTCGCCAACCGCTATCACATGCAGTTCAACCTCCGCTGCATCCCAGGCGATTACGACCTGACCTTCGACAGTCTCGACTTCGACGCCCCCGGAATGAAGAAGCTCTTCGACCTCGGCTATCGCATCGGCCGCGACAGCGATGACTGGATCAAAGCCCCGCCCGGCCTCGACCCCTACGAACTCGTCCGCGCTCAGAATCTCACCTCTGCCCCCGCCGCCCCGCGTGCGCGGTGAGTCACGCCGCAACATTCTGCAATTCCTGATCAAACGCTCGAACTCGAGCCCGGCGACGGCGTATGAACTCCGATGGGAACCGGCAGCGCATGGACGTGCAGGCGGGCTCGAATCGCCGCGGCGCAAAAAAAATGTCGCCGCCCGGAAGGCGGCGACATCAGCTTGAGGCATACGGCCCGCGGTCCCGAATCAGGCAACCATCTCCATGCCTTCATCGCTGAACCGCCGCCGCAGCCGTTCGATCACATCCTTGTGGATCTGGCTGACCCGCGACTCCGAAAGGTTGAGCACCAGGCCGATCTCGGCCATCGTCAGACCCTCGTAGTAATACAGCACAAGCACCAGCCGCTCTTCGCGGTTGAGCCCGCGCGTGATGTACTCCGTCAAAAGCTTCCGGCTAACCCGGTTCGACGGGTCGATGCACTTCGCATCGCGGAAATCCCAGCCGCTGCCGTTCGTCCGGCCGCGCCCGTCGTCCTCGCCCTGCACCGCCGACAGGTGCACCTCGCGCCCGAGCCGCGACAACCGCGACAGCTCCGAGAAGCGATCCGCCGTGATGCCCATCCCGACCGCAAGCTCTTCCTCGGTCGGCGGCCGGCCGAAGTGCGCGTCGAGCCGCTCGCGCACATTCATGCGCTTCTTCTCGAAACTCCGCACCGTGCGCGACTGCCCGTCCAGCGACCGCAGCCAGTCCATCACCGCGCCGTGGATACGCTGCTGGCAGAAGGTCTCAAACTTGGCCTTGTGCTTCGGATCGTATGCCTCGACGGCTTCGATCAGTCCGTCGTAGCCCGCCGAGCAGATCTCGTCGTAGCTCA
>CAZONT010000119.1:0-11825 GCA_964581285.1 uncultured Planctomycetaceae bacterium
TGCCGGCGCAGACGGGGCAGGTCACCCAGACGTCGGCGAGAAAGTCCATCTCGATTCGATTCGAGCCGTTACCCTCGCACGCCTCGCAGCGTCCGGCGGCCGCGGAGCCCGCAAGATCGCCGTCGCTTTTGACGTTGAAGCTGAATCGCCCCGGCTTGTACCCTCGCACTTTTGAGTCCGGCAGACCGGCGTACAAGTCCCTGATTTCGTCGAACAGCTTGATGTACGTGGTCGGATTGGAACGGGGCGTTCGTCCGATCGGGGACTGGTCAATGGCGATAACCTTGTCGAGGTGCTCCTTGCCCTCGATCGTTCGATGTCGACCCGGGTGCGTTGCCTCAGCGGCATTCAGGTCGTGGGCGAGCTGTTCGTGCAGGATGTCGTTCACGAGCGAAGACTTGCCCGATCCGGACACGCCCGTCACGCAGACGAATCGGCCGAGGGGAATGTAGGCGTCGACGTCTTTGAGATTGTTGTGCGTCGCACCGCGGACGACGAGCCAAGTCATCGCGTGTTCGTTTGCGATTTCCCGTGATTTGCGTGCCGCGCGGCGGGAGGAGCTTGTTTCGTGACTGGCTCGACCGCCCGGATCTCTCGATGTGGCCACACTGCTCATTTCCGCACGCGCCCCTGCCGCGCGCGCTTATGAACGGATCGGCGTGTCTTGGGGATCTCGATTTCACGTTTGCCGCTCAAGTACTGCCCGGTCAGCGATTCAGGCCGCTTCATGATGTCCTTCAGACTCCCCTCGGCGACGACATGCCCGCCGCGAACGCCGGGACCGGGACCGAAGTCGACCACGTGATCGGCTGCGCGCATGGTTTCCTCGTCGTGCTCGACGACGACGACGGTGTTGCCCATGTCTCGGAGGCGGATCAGCGAGTCGAGCAGGCGCTGATTGTCTCGCGGATGGAGTCCGATGCTTGGCTCATCAAGCACGTACAGCACGCCGGTCAGACCGCTGCCGATCTGGCTGGCGAGGCGGATCCGCTGGCTCTCGCCGCCCGACAGCGAGGGTGCGGTTCGTTCGAGCGTAAGGTAATGAAGGCCGACGTTGAGCAGGAACTCAAGTCGGCTGCGGATTTCCTTCAGGACTTCTGCAACCACCTGCTGTTGTACGGACGTCAGCTTGAGTGTCGCAATGCTCTCGGCGAGGCGGTCGATGGGTAGCTTGCAGAGCTCGTTAAGGTTTGGACCGATGTGCGGCCCGCGATCGGCTGAGACCGCAATCCGGACGGCAAGCGCCTGTGAGTTCAGTCGCCCGCCGCGACAGTCAGGGCACGGACCGCGGCGCATGAATTTTTCGTAGTATTCCCGGATGGCGCTGACCCTGGCTTTTCGGTACTTATCCTGTAGCTCGGCGATAATGCCATCGAACTTTCCGCCATGTTTCCAGAGTCCGCGCGCCCAGCGCCACTCAAAGGTGATGTGAGCATCGCCGGTTCCATAAAGGAGCGCGTGGCGAGCTTTCTCAGGCAGCTTTTTCCACGGCTGAGACAGGTCAATGCGGAGATGGCGGGCGATGCCCTCGTAGATATGGCGCCGCCACTTGCCGGGGCTCGTTCGCATGGCCGCGACGCAAGGCGCCCAGAAGTTGAGGTTTGGGTCGGGCACGAGCAGCTCGGGATCGAAGTCCATCCGCTCGCCCAGGCCGTCGCAAGTCTGGCACATGCCGGCCGGCGAATTGAACGAGAAGAGCTGCGGGCTCGGCGGTTCGTACGACAATCCGCAATTCGAGCAGGCGTATCGTGACGAGAAGAGCACGTCGCGGCCCCGACCGGCTACGGCACGCTCGCCGGACTCGCTGGCGTCGATCGGAGCGACGATGAGTGAGCCCTCGCCGACGCGCAACGCTGTCTCGACCGCCTCGGCGAGTCTTGGCCGCGCGTCGTCGCCGAGAGACAAGCGATCGATGACCACCTCAATGTCATGTCGCTGGTTTTTCTGCAGCGCGAGATCGCTCCGCAACTCGACGATCCGACCGTCAACCCGAGCCCGGATATAGCCCTGCCGGAGCAGGTCGTCGAAGAGTTCGCGGAACTCGCCCTTCTGCCCGCGCGCGACAGGAGCAAGGACCAGGACGCGTTCGCCGGGTGAAGTTCGCATGATTCCAACGATGATCTGTTCGCGCGATTGAGCCGATATCGGCCGGTCGCACTTGGTGCAATGCTGCACGCCGATGCGGGCAAACAGAACGCGGAGGAAATCGTGAACGCCGGTGACCGTTCCAACGGTCGACCGCGGGTTCCAGCCACTGGTCTTCTGCTGGATGGCGATTGCCGGAGAGAGCCCGGTGATCTGATCGCAATCGGGTTTGGGGAGCTGTCCGAGAAACTGCCGGGCATACGAAGAAAGTGACTCGATATAGCGCCGCTGTCCCTCGGCGAACAACGTGTCGAAGGCGAGCGAACTCTTGCCGCTACCCGAGACGCCGGTCAGGCAGATCAGCTTATTGCGAGGCAGGGAGAGCGAGATATTTCGGAGATTGTGCTCGCGCGCGCCCTTGATTTCGATTGTTTTCGGTTCCATGGAAGCATTGATTCGCAGCGCAATCGTCGGCGGATCACTCGCACGGCCGGACGATGCGAAACGCGGCATTGTAAGAACGCTGCGTAGGGCGGGCAATGCGAATCCGGGGAAAAGGCGGTAGTCGACTCACGTCGTGGGGCTTTCGCGGCTATATTTCCGGGGATGCACGCCTCGTGTTTCATCATTGTCGCAGCGGCACTGCTGGGGCAGGCAGATGAACAGCCGGTCGAACCGCCCGCGAGTCAGCCGGTCACCCAGCCGTCCAAGCGACCATTACTTCGGCTCAGTAACACGCGCGGATGGAATTGCCGGCTGCTCGTCCGACCATCGGATATCGAGATTATCAAGTTGCATTGCGGCACGACCGCTGGTGCATCGGCCACCTCGGCACGCGAAGAAATCGCGACGCACGTCGCGGAGTTTCGGCGGCTCAAGGCGTATGTTGACGCGAACCTCGCCGGCCCCGTGGAGCTGGGCGGACTCTATCCGATCGCGTTCATGCATCTTGCGACGGGTCAGCCCGGCGTGGCCGATCCGTACACGGAGTGCGTCGAGCGCGAACTGAAGCGACGCCGTGATTTCGTTCTTGAGTATGACGATGTGGCCGCCGCGCTCGATTGGTGCGGCGACGCAATCGATCCGGAAGTGGTGTCAACGACTGCAGACGGTCTGATGCGGGCATTTCAGCCGTTGCGGCCGACGGACAATCCGTTCGAGCACGCCTTGCTGAATCCCAAGCTCTGTTCGTTTGCAAGCGCGATTGCGCTCCGCGACGCGTTTGAACGGGGCACGGCCGAGGCGGACCGAGTGGCGGAAATTCTGACCGCCGGCACCATATTCCTCGAGCGAACTCTGCTTCCGACTGTTCGGCAGCTTCGCGGTACGGCGCCGAGTCCGGCCATTCGTGCAGACTTCGAAGCGGACATTGTGTTTGCGGCGGAGCTGTGGCAATCATTGGACGCGGCGGCGTGGGAGAAGTTCCGCGGCGTTGTCGATGACTCGCTCGATTGGTATTTCTGGTCGGATACGCAGTGGCCGGGCCTGAGTGCGGGTGTGTTGTACGACATGGGGACATCATCGCCGCTCGAGCCGGGGCAGGGTGTCATCGCAATCGCGCCGGGGATTGCCGACATCCTTTCGCGTCGCACCGGTGGAGCGATCGCCGGCTTTTATGCAGCGGAGTACGACCGCGAACACGCGGTGCGGACTCTCCGGGAAGCACAGCGCGCCTGGCTTCGGATACTGCACGGACGAGCAGGTCTGCGCGTCGCCGAGCGGGAGCGCGCGCCGCTTGCACGGCGCCTGGGCGACGGCTGGGTCGTCATGCGCGGTGACTGGGGACCGGGCGCAACCGTGCTCGCCTTTGACGCCGAGCAGGCCTACTGGTTGCCGCGCCAGCACCTCGACGCCGGGCAGTTTCAGATCATTCGCAAGGGACGGTTGGCAATCGACAGCGGTGACGACGTTGCGTTCGAGGCCACGCGCATGCGCGGGGGCGAACAGCGGCTCGGAAAGGATGTCGGCGAGTTCGATACGTATGCGACTGCAACGGTTGCTCACAACTGCGTGGTCGCCATCGACCCTCGAGAAGCAACGGTCATGGTCGGCAAGCAATGGTTGTTTCTCGGCAACCAGCGGCGGCCGAACCTCTCGCGCGGTCCATCCAAGCCGGACGATGGAAATGACAAGCGCGCATTGGGAAAGCTGACGGCGTTCGAGACAAATCCGCGGTTCAGTTTCGCCACATCGGACCTGGCGCGGGCTTACGACCCCCGCACAGTCCGTGCCGCGGAGCGCTCGATCCTGTTTATCCATGACGGGCTCATCGTCATCGCGGATCGGGTCGAAACCACCACTCCGAATATCAAGGTCGCAGCTCTCTTTCACCTGCCGCATTCGCCGCAGGTCGGCGATCAGCCGCTCAATAACGAGTTTCGCCGACGCGCCGAAGGCCAGTCGGCGGGGGAGTGGGTCTATCCGGCCGACAAGCACTGGCTGATGACCCAGGACGGCGGCGGCAAGCTCTACATCCGGAGCATTCAGCCCCGCGAGCGGAAGTGGCACATCGTGGGTGGACCGGCCGAGACGATGAGCATTCCGCGCGGCCCGTCGGCGGGTCGGCCCTACGTGGGTGGCGGCGAGCGAGGTTTTGAGTACTGGCTGACGCCGGCGATGCTCGCAGGCGGCGCGAACGCGTGGTACCGGCTGGGCAGTCCCGGCGCGCTCGGTGCGGCTTTCGGAAGCGGCGGCGGCTGGGGGCGACTCGAGTGTGAGTCGCTCGAAAGTGGCACGAGTCACACATTCGTGAACGTTCTTGTACCGTGCGACCAAGCCCAGGCGGGGCCGCCGAAGTTGATCGTGCAGAACTTCCGCGACAAGCTCGTGCTCAAGTCAGAGCTTCGAGGGCGCCAATACACCATCGAGCTTCGACCGGGGGAATCGCCGCCGGGGAGGGTTGAGGCGATTGACCCTCTGACGAAAGAGACGTTCACGCGCCCGTTGCCGATACAGGTCGAACCGGCGGATGCGGTGCCGTCGAAGTAATGGGGATCGATGTCAGAAATGCGGTGGTAATCGCAGCGCCTGTTCTATCCAATTGGGCGCCTGCCACTCACCGTGCCAGGATGGCTTCTCAGTCCGGCCTGGTTCCGAGCCGGACCCGTCCAACGTTTCGATTCGGTAGGTGATCGTCTCAATCGCGTTCTCGAATCGCGCAGGCATGCAGCGGCAAAGGATCGTGTTTATCCGGCAAGTGTCATCCAGATATACAAACGGCCCCATCGGTTCCGGGCCATCCTCCAGCGCTCCAGCGACGATGACATTGGGTTGTTCTTCCACACTGCGCTCGACCGCATATCGCCGGCCCGGCAACACCGCACCGTACGTCTGTAGTGCAGCGCTTTCCAGTGACTTTGCCACGAAGACAACGACGTAGCCTTCGCGGCAGTCCAAGACCTCCCAGATCACCGGAGAGCCGTGCGAGTCGAGCGTCATTCGTACGGCCTGAGCGAGGGGCTGGCCGTGGGCGCATTGCAATCCAACCGATGCTGCAAATCGCCACGACCAGGCCAACTGGAAATGGCTACCGGCAGCGACGATCGCCGTTGAGGAACTTGAAAGGATCACGGGTTTCGAATTCGGCGTCGTGGCCGGCGCGATTCGCGGCGGTCGACTCCGTGAGGTTCCACTTGGGACGCCTTGGACGATCAGCGGCGCCATTCGTCGTATCGCGTCAGGTGTTTCGTCATCCGGTTTGTAGTAAAAAACGTCTGTGAACACCGCGCCCGTGCGCTTGATGACTTGCGCCACTTCGTCGTCGCTCGGTGCGGCTCGATCTGCCCGTGTTTCGGTTTTCATGCACCCGGCCGACGCGTTGCCTAGCAGCGCAATCATCAATCGGAGAGTCGGCCCGCGAAACGAACGCATGACGTCGTGCGAATGCTACTCGGAGGCCGCGATCGAAGAAATGATCGGTGATTTCCCCGAAAACCGGCAGGTAAAACGTTTGATCTCCCGACGCGAGTTGCCTAAAATGATGCTCAGGGCGGATTCAATGCACACCGTGGATGGTGAAGATGCGACGATTGCTCCTCGTTTCTGTTATGGGTTGCTGCTTTGAGTTCGCATGCTCCTCCCCCGCTGGCGCCGGCACCCCGCTCGGAACTCGCGCCGTCACCGAGGAAGTCTTCTATCAATTCATGCCGATCGCCTGGCGCGACTCAAACAACGACGCGCAGCGATTCGGTGACTTTGACGGAATGACCGCGTCGCTCGATTACCTGGAAAACCTTGGCGTGACCGCTGTCTGGATGACGCCGATCTTCCCATCGGCGGCTTATCACGGCTATCAGCACGGCCCGGGCGATTTGCTCAACACGCGTTTCGGCACTGAGCCGCAGTTCCTGAACTTCGTCCAGCAGGCGCACGCCCGCGGGATCAAAGTCTTCATCGATTTTGTCGTCTACGGAATCAGCCAAAACTCAACATGGTACACGAGCGCGAACAACAACCCCGGCAGTCCGTACGACTCGTGGCTCGCGTTCACCAATGCTGCGAACACGAGCTATCTTGGTTCAGTTTACAACACGTGGAACGGCGCAAGCGTCGGGTTTATCCACTGGGACTTGAACAACGCCAATCCACGCCAACTCGACATCGACTGGGCTAAACACTGGCTCGATCCAAACAACGACAGCGACCCTTCGGACGGAATCGACGGCTTCCGCCTCGACCATGTCTGGGAGGACTACAACAGCGGCCCGAACGGCTGGGGCTACAACATCGACAGTTTCTGGAAGCCGTGGAAGGCGGCGCTGAAGACCGTCAATCCCGACGTGTTCACCTTCGCCGAGCAGGCCGACTGGGGCATCACCGGCGTGCAACTCATGCCGGCGTTCGATTCGACGTTTACCAAGCCGTGGGAGTTCGCCGTTCGCGACTCGCTGGCTAACGAGACTTCGTCCAGCGTCGCCAGTCAGACGGCGGCAACGCTCGCTCAACAGCCGCCGGGACGGCATTTCCTCGGAACGATTGGCGACCATGACGTCGATCGGCTGACGTCGGTCATCGGCGGCTCGCTGATAAAGGCAAAGGTCGCCGCCGCCATGCTCATGACGTCGCCGTTCCCACCCATCATCTACTTCGGCGACGAGGTCGGCATGCGCGGCACGAAGGGCAACTTCGGCAGCGACGCCAACGATATTCCAATGCGCGAGCCGTTCAAGTGGAATGCCGTGGCCGGACCGCCCATGTCCAACTATTGGATACTCAACAGCCAGGCCTACAACGCTCGGTTTGCGCTGGACAATGACGGCCGCAGTGTCCAGGAGCAGAGCGGCGTTTCTGGATCGCTACTCGAGGCCTACAGGCAGCTGATCGCACTGCGCAAGTCGCATGTCGCGCTGCGACGGGGGACATACTATCCCGTGCCCAATTCGACAAACCGAGTTTGGTCATTCGTTCGTCATCAACCCGGCGAGGAGACTCTGCTGGTGGTGATTCGGTTGCGGAATACAGCCGCAGCGTCAAATGCGAACCTGTCGGGCTTCACAATCCCTGGTGGCACCACGACGCCGACAGACTTATTGACCGGAGCAACACTCCCGGCCATCACAAACGGCAACAAGGCGGCGTACAGCATTTCGATGGGGATCTACGACTACAAGATATTGTCGGTAAGTCTGTCGCCGATCCCCCCGGCGGGGAATCCAGTCGACGGCGTCGACATCCCGACGGCGCTCGGGCCCTTCAGCCTCGTCGCGACGCAGAACACCCCGACGGCACTCGGCGACAACGTCAGCGAGCTTGATCAGCTTTTCGTCCGCCCGCAGACGTCCGGTTTGAAAATCGGCGTCACTGGAAACATGGCGGCCGATTCAACCGGTTTTGTGCTGCTCGTGGACAGTACTGCCGGCGGGCAAAACGTACTGAATTTCAGCGGCTTCGCTCCGCCGCCGGGTGGACCGGATCAGCTCACCGGCCTCAAGCTCGATGCCGGCTTTGCACCCGACCACATGCTCTTCGTGAATACGGTCAACGGGACCATTTACGTTGATCAGTTTGCGCTGCCGACGGCGTCGGCCGCGACGAAGACCTACCGCGGACAGGGCGTGATGGGGTCCGGCAGCGGTTCGCTCACGGGCGGCGTCAATCCGAACAACTTGCAGGTTGCGATGAGCAATACGAATCTGCTCGGCATCACCGACGGCGACGCGTCCGGGGCGGCGACGGCCCGCGATGGCTTCGACCTGTTTGTTCCCTACGCGGATATCGGATCCGCCGGACTGGGCGGCAGCGTCAAGATTGCGGCGTTCATCCTGCGAAGTACCGGGAAGGTGAGCAATCAGTGGCTTCCCGGTATTGGCGGGGGACTCGCCAATCTGGGATCGGCGCCGGATATGACGGCCGCGCCAGGCCAGCAGTTCGCCACGATCGATCTGCTGCTTCCGGGAGACATCAACGGCGACAATTCGGTCAATGCGAGCGATGCGGCCGCGCTGGTTGCTGTCCTTCTCGGCCTCGACACCGCGCCGGCCCACGTCTCGGCGGCTGATCTAAACCGCGACGGATTGGCGAACGGTGTGGACGTTCAGTTCTTTGTCTCCGCGATGTAACTCGGTCCGTCTCCTAGATTTGGGACCGACGGGGCGCGGATGCGAACAGACAGCAGGCTGAAGCATAATGCTGAAGCATCTCCTTTGTTTGCCACGCACGGTGGAGTGATGATGCGACGAACGCAATCTGGAATGGTTGCAGCAATCGTCTCTTTGCTCGTCTGGTCGGCGGCACTCGCCCAGCCCACGTTCAACGATGTCCCATTCGCGGTCGTCCCGCTCGACGCCGGTGGCACCACCACGCTCCTGATGGACATCTACATGCCGACGGCCGGTGCACCACCCTATCCGATCGCCATCTGGATTCACGGCGGAGGATGGCAGGGCGGATCGCAAGACGGCGCCCCCGGATCGGTTCTGGCATTGCGTGCCCGCGGATTTGTCGTCGCGAGCATCGGCTATCGACTCAGCGGGCAGGCGATATTTCCGGCGCAGATTCACGATGTGAAAGGCGCGGTGCGCTTCCTGCGGGCGAACGCAGCCACTTATCTGCTCGATCCGAACCGCTTTGGCGCGTGGGGCAGTTCCGCCGGTGGCCACCTCACGGCGTTGCTCGCGACTTCGGGCGACGTGGCCGCGCTCGAAGGCACATCGGGCGGCAATGCTTCATTCTCGAGCAGGGTTCAAGCGGCCGTGGACTACTTCGGTCCGACCGACATCCTTAACATCAACATGGATGTTACGACTCCCCCCGGAAGCACGCTGAATCACGACGCGCCCACCTCGCCCGAATCGAATTTGGTCGGTTGGAACGCGCCGGGCCAGGGAATCGGCGACATCCGCTCCAACATCGCTAATCCGGCCGCGCCGTATCCCGCGCTCGTCGCCCTTTGTAACCAGGTCAATCCCATCACCTGGGTTTCTCCGGATGACCCGCCGATGCTTATTGCCCACGGCACTGCCGACACGACCGTGCCGCAGACGCAAAGTACGCGCTTGGACGACGCCCTCGGTCCGGTGGGAGTCGCTCATGTTTACTATCCGGCCGGTGGATTCGGTCACGGATTCCTCGGCAACGGCATCGACTCCGCCGCCCAGGATTTTGTCGTCGCGCGGCTCGGGAATGTGGCGGCCGTGCTCGTCGGCGACGCCAACTGCGACGGTTCGGTGAGTACCGCGGACACGGGCGCCTTTGCGCTGTCGCTTGTGAATCCGCTCGGGTATTCCCTGGCAAGGCCATTCTGCAACCCGGCCAACACCGATATCAACGGCGACCTGCGCCGCGATGGAAAAGACATCGCCGCCTTTTCCTCGCTTCTGGCCGGGTCCTGACGCGACCTCGCAAGTGTGCGAGCCTCGGTTAGATTGAGCCTCCATGATTCTGTTCATCTTCACGACTGTTGCGTTCGCGTCAGGGCAAGGACCGGTTTCGGAGGCCGGCAGCGCTGACGCGCGGGTGACGCGATATCGCGCGGCCATTCTATGTCCCGGCGGTGAGATTCCGTTTGGATTGGAAATCAAGGAATCGTCGTCGCCGCGCGCGTGGGTCATCAATGGCCGCGAGCGGATGGAAGTGCCGAGCGTCTCGATTCGACCGGACAGCATCGTCCTCGACTTCGAATACTACGATTCGCAAATCGATGGAGTCTTCCAGCGCGCGAACGAGGACGGCGAGCGAATCCTGCAGGGCAAGTGGCGTAAGCGGATCGACAAGGAGAAATCGGCTGAACTTCCCTTCTCGGCGGTTGCCGGCGTTCAAGATCGCTTCCTGCGGCCAACCGCCCCGAGGGACAGCGCAGCGAAGGCCGCAGCGATCGACGGCCGCTGGGCGGTTCGGTTTTCGAAGTCGGAAGATCCCGCCGTCGGTGTTTTCGCCGCAAGTCCCGATGGAACTGTCGAGGGCACATTCCTGACACCGACCGGCGACTATCGCTTTCTTGCCGGCGATTTCGTCGATGGCCGGCTCCGACTGTCGTGCTTCGATGGCTCGCACGCATTCCTGTTCGATGCCCGGCTTCAATCAGATGGGACGCTCGCCGGTGATTTTTGGTCTCGCGATGCGTGGCATGAAACGTGGACCGCTCGACGCGACGAAAAGGCAGTTCTACCCGACGGCTTTAACGCAACTTCGGCCGTCTCAGGTGTAGATCTCGGCCGGTTGTCCTTTCCCGACTTGGCCGGCCGGACGCGATCGCTTTCCGAAGCCGAGTTCACCGGCAAAGCACGGATCATCGAGGTCTTCGGCTCGTGGTGCCCCAACTGCAACGATGCATCCGCGTACCTGGCCGAACTCGACCGACGCTATCGCTCGCGCGGTTTGCGAATCGTCGGCTTGGCCTTTGAGGCAAGCGGCGAATTCGATCGCGACGCACGCCAGGCGAGCCGATTCGTGCGTCGGCACGGTGTTGAATATCCGGTATTGATCGCCGGCACGAAGGACCGCGAAAAGGCATCGAAGGCACTCCCGATGCTCGATCGTCTGCGGGCCTTTCCGACAACGATCTTCCTCGACGCGAAGGGAAACGTCCGCGCGGTCTACACGGGCTTTTCCGGGCCGGCCACCGGGCGCGAATACGACGAGCTGAAGCGGCAATTCGAACGGACGATCGAGTCACTGCTCGCTGAATCCCCGTAAGGTGCCGCATCCTTTTGACATTGCCCGGGGGCGGTCCTACAAATCTCCGCACATCGGAGTCTGGGAAAGCGATCCATGAATCATCCGTCCACGGTCGGCGAATTGAGGGAGTCGGGTTATCAAGCGCGCACGGTTAAGCAGGAGATGCGCGAGAACTTGATCGCGACGCTGCGGCGCGGAGACCCGCTATTCTCGGGCATCATCGGGTACGACGAAACCGTCATCCCGCAGATCGTCAACGCCGTGTTGAGCATGCACGACATGCTTTTCCTCGGCCTTCGCGGGCAGGCCAAGACTCGTATCCTCCGGATGTTGCCGACGCTGCTTGATGAATCCATTCCGATCATTTCGGGGACCGAAATTCCCGACGATCCGATCGAGCCGCGATTTCGCTTTACCAAGGCGATCGTCGCCGAACATGGCGATCGCACTCCGATCCGCTGGCTGCACCGCGACGAGCGCTTTAATGAAAAGCTCGCAACGCCCGATGTCACGATCGCCGATCTGCTCGGCGAGGTCGATCTCGTCAAGCACGCCGAAGGCCGATACCTCGCCGACGAGTCAATCATGCACTTCGGCCTCGTTCCGCGAAGCAATCGCGGCATCTT
>CAZONT010000120.1:0-11815 GCA_964581285.1 uncultured Planctomycetaceae bacterium
AAGACCACCATCGTCTCCTTCTTCCCCGACCCGATCTCCGCCCTCGACCAGCGCGAATGGTGGATCGTCGCCACCAACGGCCGGCCCCAGTCGCCCGAGGTCATCCCCGTCACCTGGAAGATCGACCGCCTCCAGGCCCTCCACCGCGACCGCATCGGCCGCGAGCAGAAGCCCGACATCCTCTTCGATTCGCTTCGCCCCACGAATCCGCCCCAGACCGGCGGCCTCAACGCCTGGACCGATCGGGCCGTCATGCTCCGCCTCAATCCGGCCGGCCGCGTCACCGACGCCGTCGACGCCCCCACGTCGCGGCCCGCCCTGCCGAGCGTCAGTTACGGCTCCACGATCGACATCCCCACGCTCCTCGACGTCCGCCAGCTCGCCGCCGAGTTCTACGGCGCCTACCTGCCGACCAAACCCGTCAAGGTCGGCGAATCCTGGACGCGCGACTACGTCATTCACCGCACCCCCTACGGCACGCTCTCCGGCCCGGTCAAGTGCACCCTCCGCGCGGTCGACGATGTCGCCGCCCGGCGGATCGCCCGCATCGACTTCGTCGGCGACCTCCAGCTCACGCCCGACCCTGCCACCACCAGGCCCGGCGCCGACTCAAAGAAGTACGAACTTCGCAAGTCCATCTTCGAGGGCTCCGCCGACTTCGACCTGTCGGCCGGCGAGCCGCTCCGCGTCGACGTCCGCGAGTTGGTCGACCTCAACATGATCATGACCTCGACCCAGCCCCCCCCAAAACCGACGACTCGCCCGACCACCATGCCCGCCTCGCAGTCGACCACGAAACCGGCATTGCAATCCTCATCGCAACCCGCACTGCAACCCGCATCGCAACCCGCGTCGCAGCCCTCTTCCCAGCCGGCCCCGAAGATCCTCTCGTTCTCGTTCCAGATGTCCGAGTCGCGAAAATCAACCGCGACCTTCTGGAAGTCCGCCCCCATCAAGCCGATCGTCGTCCGCCCGCCGCCGCCGACCCAGCCGGTCCGCCCGCCCAACCTGACATCGCGGCCCTATACCCCGCCGATCATGCCGCGCCGGCCCACGACGCAATCCGGTGTCCGCCTGAACCCGATCACTCCGGCCACCACGACCCAACCGGCCTCGCAGCGGCCATCCTGATTGCGTCGCGCGCAGGCCTCTGTTAAATCTCGCCAACCATGGCCAACGGCCCCGCTCAAACAACTCCCGATAAACCGAACTGGCCGCCGTTGGTGCTCGTCGCTTCCGCCCTTCTCGGCGTCGCCGCCACGCTCGCCCGCGATGCCTCCGGCGCGCCGCTCGTGCCCGCGCTCCTCGCCCTCATCCTCCAGGTCCCCGCCGTCGCCGCCTGGCTCGCGCTCCGCTGCGGCCTCCGCTCGTCGGCCGCCGGCGGCGATCCTTCGTCCTCTACCAATCTCCACCTCACGGCCGTCGTCTTCCTCGCCGCTGGTGCGATCGCCGCCCTGACCCGCAGCTTTGAAGTCGCCCCGGCCATCCTCGCGCTCTTCGTCGCCGCCATGGTCGCCTTCGACACCGTCGTCATCTGGCTCGCGCGCATCGAGGCGGCCGCGACGAACGGCTGGCAGCTCGCTCAAACCGCCTTCGCCGGCTGGGCCGTGATCATCCTCATCGGGACCGCCATCCTCGCCGCCCCGCTCTCGACCGACACCGCCGTGCCGGACTACCGCCACAACTTCTGGCGACACGTCTCCTACTGCGCCCAGACAGCCGCCAGCGCCGCCTGCCTCGTCGGCAGCAGCGGCTACGACATCGGCGAAGACTTCTCCCGCTTCGGCCGCGGCGTCATCTACGCCATCATGCAACTCGGTTCGATCGGCGTCGCCGCCCTTGCGATCATCGCGTTACGGCCGATGGCACCGCGCCCGGTTCGCCTGGGAACAGTCATCGTCACATCCGCGATTCTGCAGCTCGCCGGCGCTGTTCTCCTAGCACCTTCGTGGAACGCGGCCGACACGCCCGACCTCGCCTCGCGCGCCGGCTGGAGTCTGTTCCACTCCGCGGCGTCGCTCTTCAACTGCGGGCTTTTCATGCGGTCGGACGGCCTCGCGACCTACTTCGCCTCCCGAATCATCTTCGTCACCACGACCGCCCTGGCAATCGCCGGCTCGATCGGGCTGCCCACCTTCCTCGTCGCGATCTCCGGATTTCGCCGCGGCAATCCCACACCGTCCGAGTCACTGCCCATCGCTCCGCCCGCGCCGCTCCAGCGACTCGTCAACTGGGAGTTCGCCGCGGCCTTCTGGCTGCTCGTCGTCGGCGCCGGCGTGCTCTTTCTCTGCGAAACGGGAGACATCATCCCGACAGCATTGCGCCCCGACCGCCCGGTGGAAATCAGTGCCAATCAGACACCCATGCGCGATCTCTCCATCACCGCGCGCTGGCGATCAGCCGTGTTCCTTGCCGTTTCCGCCCGCTCATCGGGCTTCGCCGGCGTTCCGATCGTCGAAGGCGGCGTCAACTGGGTCGCCATGCTCGTGCTTTGCGTCTGGATGATGATCGGCGGCGCGGCCGGTTCCTACGCCGGCGGCGTGCGAACAACCACGCTGATGGGCATGTTCGTGCTCCTGTTTTTCCGACCCGGCGGCGAGATGAGCGAGGCAACCCGACAACGCGTCCTCCGCCTGCTGACCGGGCTGGTCGTCCTGATGGCAACACTGACGACCGCCACGGTGCTGTTGCTGATGATTCCCGCGATCCAGATGGCGACGCCGTGGGAGAAGCTGATCGACGGAATCGCGGCCGCCAATGGCGTCGGCTGGTCCACCGGACTCGCCCCGCATTTGACCTGGGCGGCGCGGTGTCTAATCATTCTCGCCATGATCGCCGGGCGATTGCTCCCCCTCATTTGGTGGTGTCGAATCGCCGCCGCGCTTGCCGCAGACGAGACACCGGTCGCCCGCGAAGCCCGCCGCCGAAAATGAACCGCATGTGCGAAAGGATGCGCATGATTCGTTCCGGCGTCACCAAGAATCACTCGTGGCAGTGGGGCATTGCATGCCTGCTGATCGTCGGCGCCGGCTGTTCCTCCAAGTCCGGCTCGATCGATGGAGACAAACCCCGACTCGTCCCCGTCAAAGTCGGCGACGACGTCCGCCTGACGAGCCTCGACCCGCTGAACGGCTGGGGCGAAGACCGCGATTGCACCTTCATGCACTGCCTGGAGACCGCCCTCGCCAGCGTCGGCCGCCCAATCGGCTACGACGAACTCATGGGCCTGTCCGGCATGGCATTCCGCACTCAGTTCCGCGTCGGCATCTGGGACGGCAGCAACCCCGACCCTCTCGTCGGCGACGCGTGCCTGCCGCCGCTCATGTCAGCCATCGGATATCAAGCGGACACGATCATCCCGCACAAGAACGATGCCGCCGACGCGGCCCGCGTGCGCAGCGCCGTCGCCGAGTCTCTCGATCGCGGTGCGCCCGTCCTCGCAACCAACCTCATTCCGCCCGAAAACTGGGGCATCATCACCGGCTACCTCAACCACGGCAGCCAGTGGTGGTGCCGCACCTACGACGCCGGCTCGTCCGACGTGCCCGCCTCGGGCTGGCCGACGGCCGTCGTTATCCTCACGAAATCGTTGCCGCGCCCGAACGCAAGAGCGGCGCATCGTGCGTCGATCGCCCGGGCCATTGAGCTTCACGACAAGGCGATCGCGGAAAGCTTCGCCCAGGGCGGCAAGGCCTTCGACGAATGGGAACACATGCTCGAACGTGTCACCGACCGCGACTACCTGCAACCGAACGCATGGACCTACGTCAGCTTGATCGACTCCCGCAGCGCCGCCGTCCGGTACCTACGATCGATCGCCCCCGAGTTTGGCAAGCAGCGACCGCTGATCGAGAAAGCGGCCGAATCCTACGAGCAACAACGCGAGGTGCTCCGAAACGGACTGCCAGCCGTGCAATGGCCGCAGGACGTCCCGCGCGGCGTTCCGCCGTTCGCCACGCGGCAGCGCCAGATCGCCGCCCTGCGCGAAGCCGCAATTCTCGACGACGAGGCGATCGACGCCCTGCGCAAGATCAAGTAGCCTGCGGCCGCAGCGCCTTCCGGAGTATTCGAAGCGGCCCGCGCCCTTGCCGGCCGTGGACTGTGAGAACGCCTTGAACACCTCCGACGACCGCCAGCGCGCTCAACTCATCGCGCTCGCCGCCTTCGCGCTCGCCGTCGTGTTCGGCCTTTTCTCGAACGGCGTTCATCACGACGACGATCTCACTCACTTTCTCATGGCCCGCTGGTCGTGGCATTTCCCCGAGTACCTGTTGAACTTCTGGGCCCGGCCCGGCTTCACTTTGCCGACCGCCGCCGTCGCATGGATCGGCGGCCCAGCCGTCGCATGGCACTTCGCTCGCCTGCTCTCGGCGGCGGTCACGCTCACCGCGACGCTGCTCGCCATCCACGTCGCCGATCGACTGGCCGTCCGCCCCCTCTGGCTCGTCGCCCTCGCCTGCGTTTTGCAGCCGATGGCCACGCTCCTCTCCTACACAACGCTCGTCGAGAATTTCGCCTCCCTCTACATTATCGCGGCACTCGCTCTCCTGATCGCGGGACGGCCGATCGTCGCTTCGCTCGTCGTCTCGCTCGCGTTCGTCACGCGTTACGACACGCTCGTCATGCTTCCGATCTGGTGGCTCGCGCTCTGGGGGCCGCAGCGCGGTCCAATCCACCGCCGACCGCGCGGAATCGACAAACTGACTGCCATGGCCGCTTCCGTCGCGGCCCCGCTGCTCCACATGTCTCTGCTCATGGTCGTGCTCAACGCCAAGCCCTGGGTGCTCTTCGCCAGCCCCAGCGGCTCCAGCCAATACACCGCCGCCGGATTGCTCGTCTACATCCCGCAAGTCCTGATCGCCATTCCCGCCGTGATGCTCGCACTCGCGATGGTCGGCGCTGCCCGCCTCCTCGCCGCCGGCCGACCGCTCGTGCCCGCGCTCGCCGGCGTTTTCCTCCTCACGCACATTGTCCTCCGCGCTCGCGGCCTCTACGCCAGCGGTGGCTTCGCCCGCTTTCTCGTCACGATCGCCCCGCTCATCGGTATCCTTACCGCTGCCGGGATTCCGGCCCCCACCACCTCCGGCTTCAAACCCGGCCGCCGTCGATCATTCTGGTATGCCACCGCCGCCGTGTTCCTCATTGGCATGCTCGCAATATGGTCCGAGTGCCGCGCCGGCCGCATCGCTTTCAGCGGCCCGCGCGCATTGCCGGCCATCCTCTACACGGGCGGCACCATCGTCGTCCTCTCACTGATCGCCGCCACTTTTCCCGCCGAGCGCTGGAGGCGGCGAGCCACCATTTCCACAGCGGCGATCCTCGCATTAGCCGTCGCCGTCCAATTCTTCGCAATCGTTCGGCCGCTGCGTCGCGCCCCGATGCCGCGCCTCGTCGCCGACGTCGAGAAGTGGCTCGACGCCGCCGGGCTCGCCGGCCGGCCCGTCTTCGCGGCCACCCCGTGGGTCACATACGATCGCGGCCTGATCGAATACCCGCGCATCCGCAAGTCGCAGCGGCTACTCGCCTCCATGCCCGCCGGCACAATCGTAGTCTGGGATCGAATCTACTCCCCGTCCGACTATCACCGCCTCCCGCTCGAATCCCTCGATCCCCGCGCCTACCGCAAGCTGCGCGAATTCCGCATCGCCGACGGCACGCCCCCCGACCTGATCGCGTTCGAGAAAATCGCCGCGACACCCGTCCCAGCCACCGAGCCACCGCCCTACCCGCCTGAGATGGTTCCGCCCGCCGAGCCCGCCGGCGCCTACTACATCGATCCACACAAGTAATCAGTCGGCGCTGTTACAATTGTGCCCGCATAGGAGTGAACCCGCATGAAATACACGGTTTTCGGCGTGGGACGCCAGGGCGTCGCCGTCATCTACGATCTGCTCGAGCGCTGCGACGGCACGCACATTGTCGCGTTCGACGTCGCACCTGACGTCGCCGCCCGCTTGCGAGAGGCACTCGGCAAATCCGCCGACAAAGTCGATCTCCACCTCGTCAGTCCGGCCGACGCAGCCGCCGCCGACAAGATCGTGGAGCTCATCCGCGGCTCAGCGTGCGCTATTTCGGCCCTGCCCTATGCACTCAACCCCGCCGCCACCAAGCTCTGCATCCGCGCCAAGGTCTCACTCGCCGACCTCGGCGGCAACCCCGACGTTGTCGCCGAGCAAACCCGGATGTGTGATGGCTCAACCCTCGTCCTGCCCGACTGCGGACTTGCCCCCGGCCTCAACAACATGATGGCGGTGTATCTGCGGCAGAATCACGACGCCGTAGCGATCAAGGCCTACTGCGGCGGCATCCCCGCCAAGCGCAACCCCGCCAATCCCCTCCAGTACAAGCTCCTTTTCAGCCCGTGGGGCCTCATCAGCGAATACTCCGGCCAGTGTGCCGTCCTGCGAAACGGCCGCGTCGAATCCGTCGAAGCCCTCACCGGCCGCGAAGAACTGCCCAACGACCGCGAGGCGTTCTACACCAGCAACAACGCGCCGCTCTCGTTCGAGCATTTGAAATCGATCGGCGTGCGCGATTACGAATACAAGACCGTCCGCTGGACCGGCCACCTCGAAAAAGTGCTGGTGCTGAAGGCCCTCGGCTTCCTCCGCGGCGATCGCGCCCTCGATCACGCCCTCGCCGACGGCATTGCCAAGCAGGAATGGCTCCGCTTCGACCGCCGCCGAGACGTCGACGAGACCTACTTGCGCGTCGAAGGCACGAGTCCCGCAGGCAAGAAGCACGATGTCGCCATCACGGTCCACGGCACGCCGCAATTCTCCGCGATGGAGTTGACCACAAGCTGGGGCGTGACAATCCCGGCCCTCTGGATCGCAAAGGCGGCGAAAGAATCCGGCCAGAAACTCCCAACTGGCTGCGTTCCACCGCAGCAGGTGGTCGACGCAGCATGGGCGATGTCGGAACTCGAAAAGCGAACCAAGCTGATCAGGTAGGCGGCGGGCTCGAGCGGATCATTCGCGTTGCTCGTCCTGCTTCCTCACCGCCATCACATCCGGCTTGAACACCCGCACACCCAGTGCGGGCACATACTGTGTCCAGCGGCTCTCCGCGTCCGGATCATTGTCGATCTGCCGCATGAACATGTGCAGCTTCGCGTCAAGATTGTCGAGGTAGTGCACCGCGATGGCCTCCGGCAGCGCCGGCAGCCGCGGACTTCCAAACTCGTACGTCCCGTGGTGCGCCAGCACGATGTGCGTCAGCACGTTCTGAATATCCGCGGGGAACGGCTGTTTTGTCTCCGCCTCGACATCCGCGACCTTCTGATCGATCCAGATCGCCGCCTGCACAATATGCCCGATGAGCTGCCCACTGTCGGTGTAGTTGAAGCTCGTCTCGAAGTTGAACTCGCTCGTCTTACCAATGTCATGCAGGAACACACCCGCCAGAATCAGGTCGCGGCTCACCTCGGGATAGTGGCTCTTGTCCTCGGCCGTCTTGCCGAAGACCAGACACGCCAGCTCGAGCACGCTCAGTGTATGTTCGATCAATCCGCCGAGATAAGCATGGTGCAGGTTTACCGCCGCCGGCGCCGTCTTGAACTTCTCGATAAGCTGCTTGTCCTCAACAAATCGCTTGATGAGCTGCAACAGGTCCTTGTTCTGAATCGTCCGCAGAATCGCGACGATCTTGCCCCACATCTCCTCCACGTCGTACTTCGTCCGCGGAATGAAGTCGCCGAGATTCACCTCGTTCGGCGAAACCGGCCGCATTCCCTCGATGATGAATTGCAGAGCGCCCTTGTAACTCTCGGTCCGCCCGCGCACGCGCAGGAAGCCGCCCTCGGGAATTGAATCGAACTGCTGCTGCGTCGCCTGCCAGATTCGCGTGAGGAGCTGCCCCGTCCGATCGACGAGGATCAGATGAATGTACATCGACCCGTTCGCCGTCGTCCGCAGGTCCTTCTTCGAGACGAGAAACACCTCGTCCTCGATCCGCATCCCCGGCATCAGGTCCGCGACCCACGCCCGATTCTTCGCTTCCGACGACTTCACACCACCTGCGGGCATACTGCCCTCCGATTTCCAGCCCCCATCGAAAGACGACCTCGTGCGACAACCGACGCCCGGCAACAGGCCTGACGCCCTGCATCCCGCGCACGACATGGTACCATGTCGGCCATGGACGCGAATCCCGCGCTCAATGCCTCCACCGCCACCGGCGCGCGAACCCTCGGCGACATGCCGGACGACGAGCTTCGCCACTACGCCGGCGAATTGGGGCTCGACATCCCACGCGAAGTTCCCCGAGGCGAGCTCATCCGCCGCATCCGCGACCGCCAGGAACTCCTCATCCAGCTCGATCGCGACGCCCTGCTCGACGTCGTCATCTGGGCCCGCCGGCCGGTCCGCGAGTCCGCCAGCAAGGAACTCCTCGCCCGCGAGATCGCCCACATCGAGCGCGGCGGCTACGAGCAGCTTTCGCTGCGTGGGCTGCGGGCACTGGCCTCCCTTCGCGGCGTCACGACGACGCCCGCCGACTCGATCGAGTCCGTCGCCTCCAAGCTCCGCAAGGCCGAGGGCGTCCGCAAGCGACTCAATCGCTGGCGGCGCAAGATGGTCGGTGCCGCCCTGAGCAACCTCATCGAAGCCGAATCCGACTCCGGCGGCGCTTATCAGTTCCTGCCGGAAGACGACGCGTCGCGTCGCGTATCCCTCAAGCACGAAATCCAGGACCGCGGCATTATGGGCGGCCTCGCCAGCCGCCTCCGCGGCGCCGCCGACGACTACCTCCGCGAAAAGATGGACGAGATCGAGCGGCGCATCGACCAGAAACTCGACGACATCGATCGCCGCATGAGCGAATGGCGCGATCGCGAAGTCGCCAACCGCCTGCGGATCATCAAGATCACGCTCGCCGCATCCGTCTTGTTTGCCGTCGTCAGTGTGGGGTATCATTGGATCACGCGGAGTTCATCCGGCGACGCGTCCCCGCCGGCCGCCACAAGTCCACGTACCCAGGCGCCAGCGCGTTAGGCATCGGGAAGGTCTCCACCGTGTACGAGCAGCTCAGCAAGCACGTCGGACGGGTCATCAAGGTCGCCAACGAAGTCGCCCGCGAGTACGAGCAGGACTACGTCGGAACCGAGCACGTCCTCCTCGCCATCGCCCGCGAACAGACAGGCGTCGGTGGCATGATCCTCCAGGCATTCAAGATCGACGAGTTCAAGCTCAAGAAGGTCGTCGATCGCCTCATTCAGAAATCGATGGAAGACACCTGGGTCTTCGGCCGGCTCCCCGGCACTCCTCACTTCCGCAACGTCATGGCCAAGGCCATCGAAGAAGCCCAGCGCCTCCGCTCCCGCGAGGTCTGCACCGAACATGTCCTGCTTGCCCTCGCCCGCGAGAAAGGCAGCGTCGCCGAGGCCGCCCTCACCGAACTGGGCGCAACCCCCGAGCGCATCCAGGCCGAACTCGACCGCATGCCGAAGAAGACCGACCCAACCGAAGCCCGCCGGGCCGCCAACTAGCACGACAAGAAACCGAATGCATCGATGCGCGGCTACGGCTTGCGCCGGCCGATTGTTTCATCGCGACCCTGCTCGCCGCCGATCAGCGTGTGCGCCCCGCGTGTCAACCACGTCGGCATTTGCAGGCCCCAGTGGATGGCCATTGCGCGGAATCCGAACATCAACGTGGTCGCGAGCACTCCACTGAAAGCAAAACCCGGCGCGAAACGGCGCAGGAGCACGTAGAGGGCACAGCCGAACATGATTGGCGTGGCGTAGATCTCCCGCGACATCAGCAGCGTCTTGCGACCCGCAAGCACGTCTCGCGCGAGGCCGCCGCCGATCGCGGTCAGCACTCCCATGATGACGGCGACGAGCGCACCAAGTTGAAGCCCCAACACCTTGTTCGCGGCTGCGACGGCGAACAACGCGGCCCCGAGGCCATCCAGATACAGAAGCAACAGGTACGTCGAGCGCGAAAACCTCCCCACGAAGAAGGCGCAGACCGACGCGATGACCGCCGCCCAGACGTAGTTCGGATCATCAACCCAGAAGACCGGCGCCCCGATGATCAGGTCGCGGAGCGTCCCGCCGCCCAGCGCCGCGACCACGCCCAGCACGAGTCCGCCGAAAACGTCCAGCTCGCGATGAGCAACGGCCAGCACGCCGGTGATGGCGAAGATGGCCGTGCCGATCATCTGGAAATGGTACAGGTGCATGGTCGCCGCCTCCGCACGGCACTCTCCATCGCCCGCCGCGCCGGCCGCGTTCGAATATTGCGTTACTTTTTTCCCATGCCGAGGCCGAGTTGCACAGTCGCACCCCCGCGATGCCGGCAGCGTTCAGTATTGATGCACTCCGGCGCCAGCCGCAGCCGCTCCACGGCATGACCACCGACCAGGTGCTGCTCCACGATCTCGGCCACGTCGCCTTGCTTCACAAAGCCGTACCAGACCGCCTCGGGATAGACGACGATCGTCACGCCGTGTTCGCATTGGTCGAGGCAGCCGGACTGATTGATGCGAATCTTGCGTTTCAGCCCCCGTTTCTCGATTTCGGCCTTCAAGAGTTCGCGGATCTTCGGCGACTCCTTCTCCGCGCAGCAGCCGCGCGGATGGCCCGCCTCGCGCGAGTTCGTGCAGACAAAGACGTGGCGCTCGAATGCAGGCATGTTGCAGGTTCCCGGGTCTGACAATTCGCCGTATCGCGCCCATCGTATCGCCGCCGCCGCCCACCCGAAAGCTTCTCACCAAGCTGCTCGCCGTCGACGTCGAGCCGTGCTACAATGCCGACCCGTCAGACGCGGCGATTACGACGACCTAAGACTCTTGGCTATGCACAAACACCTCGACCTTCCCAAACCATTTGCCGATCTCGGACTCGAACCGCCCATCCTCGAAGCGCTGGTCGCCATCAACTTCCGCGAGCCGTCCGACATTCAAAAAGCCATGATCCCTCAGGTGCTGGCAGGACGCGACGTGATGGGCCAGGCCCGCACCGGCACCGGCAAAACGGCCGCCTTCGGACTGCCGATCCTCCAGATGATCGACCCGGCCCAGCCGCTCCAGGCACTCGTCCTGTGCCCGACGCGCGAGCTCGCCGCACAGGCCGTCGGCGAATTCCGCCGCTTCGCCAAAATGCGCCCGATTCACTGCGTACCGGTCTACGGCGGCCACGGCCTCGCGCAGCAGCTGCATCAGCTTGGTCGCAAGCCGCACGTTGCGATCGGCACGCCCGGCCGCGTCCTCGACCTGCTCGGCCGCGAAGCGCTCCAGACCAACCACGTCCGCTTCATCGTCCTCGATGAAGTCGACCGCATGCTCGACATCGGCTTCCGTGATGACATCAAGCGGATTCTCTCCCGCTTCAGCACCCAGCGCCAGACCATCCTCGTCTCGGCCACCATCAGTCCCGAGATCAAGCGCCTCGCCCAGCAATACATGAAGGACCCGATCGAGGTAAACGTCTCCGGCGACGAACTGACCGTCGAGTCGGTCGATCAGTTCTTCGTCTCGGTCGAGCCGTGGGACAAGTATCGCGCACTCAAGCTCTTCCTCCAGCAGGAAAAGCCGAAGCTGATGATCGTCTTCACCAACACCAAGCACGGCGCCCGCAAGCTCGCCAAGCGTCTCTTCGCCGACGGCATCGAGGCCAAGGAGATTCACGGCGATCTCGTCCAGCAGAAGCGCGAAAAAGTCATGGAGCGCTTCCGCCGCCACCAGATCCCCATCCTCGTCGCCACCGACCTCGCCTCGCGCGGCATCGATGTCTCGGCCGTCACCCACATCGTCAACTACGACCTGCCGCAGGACACCGAAGTCTACGTCCACCGCGTCGGCCGGACGGCCC
>CAZONT010000121.1:0-2252 GCA_964581285.1 uncultured Planctomycetaceae bacterium
ACAGCCGCCGGCATCGAGCGCTACCACGCCGACTACTCCCGCATGGAAACCACCTACTACACGCCGCAGGGCGGCTCCTGCATCGTGCCGATCGCCCACGAGCCGACGCCAATCGCATCATCCTTCTCGGCCGCCCAGATCGAGACCGCCGTCCGCCAATCCCAGCCCGGCGAAATCATGTACCCCCAATTCACCCGCCAGGCCCTCGCCGCCGGCTGCGTCGGCTACTTCGTCCAACTCACCGGCAAGTGCGTCCAATACTTCGGCCGCAACGGCGAAATCCACACCGAATGGTTCCCGGGCGCCAAGCCAACCCCATAGTCACCGCCCGCCGCGCAATACCCCTGCGTGCCCCGTGTACCGCGTCTCCAGCATCAGCGTCCGCTCCGCCCCCGCAACCGCCCACACGCGGCTGCGCACCAACCCATCCTTCTCAAACTCGACCCGCACGACGCGCGACACAACCCGGTCACCCTCATAGCCCTTCAAGTCGAGCTGCAACGCCCCGCCATCGAGCACCGTGATATCACCCTCGTACACGCCGCCCCGCTCCGACAGCGCAAGGCATCGCAGCACGCCCGCCCCGGTGTGCCGATAGACGTACGCATCGAGCACATGCGCCGGCTCGCCGCCCTTCCGCTCCGCCAACACGCGGACATAGACCCCATTCGCATACGGAATCCACTCGACGCTCGCCTGCGTGCGCAAACCCCCTCCGGCCGTCCACTCCCCCTTGGCTTCCCCCGCCGCGTCCCACGTCCGCCCCAGAAGCGGTTCGAGAACCTTCAGACGCTCCGCAAGCTTCGGCGGCTTGTCGGCCGGCGGCGGGCTGACCGGCGTGAGCGTCTTGGATCGGGTGTAATCCCACTCAGTGAGTTTCGTGACGCGGCCGGTTTCGAGCTCCTCCAGCAGCGTCGAGTGATACTTGTCCGGTCCCAAGAACACATCCCGCGAGATCAGCTTACGGCGGTCGCCGGTCTGATGGAGGTCCTCGCGGCTCTCGAAATTCTCCCCGTCAAACCGGACCGTACCCTCCGACACGCTCTCCGCGAACGGGTTCAAGCCAAACGTCCGCACCTCCGCACGACCCGGATGCCAGTACACGACGGCCAGCGCCCGCCACGGATCGCCGGACGCCGCAAAACCATGCGATATGACGCGCAACGAGTGTTTGCCCGGGCCCCAATGCCACACGTCATACATGCTCTTCCCGGACTGAAACGTAAGCTTCCACTCACCGCCAACCATCCGCCCAAAGCGCGCCATCGGATCGTCGACCTTGCCGGGCGCGCGCTCCTTCGCCGGCCGGGTGACCGGGTGTTTGTCCTGCATCGCCGAACACGCCGCCGGCGTCGCAATGAGTGACACGATGACCAGGCTGTGATGGAGTCGCATACTTCGGTGGTCCATGCTCTCGTCCCGACCGCTGCGCGGTATGATGCTCAAACAGAATGTCCAAACGTAACAAGAAGCAACTCGCAAATCGAATTGCGTCATTCGTGCGTCAATATGCGCGCGAGTCCGCGCAGAACATCGATCCAAACGATCGCCGGTATGACCGCGAACTCGAAAAACTCATCAAGAAGATGCCCCCGGAAGAACTCGATCGCCTGATGCGCGACGAAGATGGAGCCCAATAAGCGGTTTGGGGACGCACTATATCGGCGCCTCTCGGCCCCAAAGGGGCCGCGGAATGTAGCCACGAGTGGAGCGACGCGCTTCTGCGTCGCGTAACTCGTGGAACCGAGAATCCCGTATCCTCTTCTCGGCCCTGAAGGGGCCGCGGAATGTAGCCACGAGTGGAGCGACGCGCTTCTGCGTCGCGTAACTCGTGGAACCGAAGCTCCCCTATCCTCTGCTTGCCCCGGAGGGGCAAAGGAAGCGCGATGCCCGGAACCTACTCCCAGCTCCTGAACCACATCGTCTTCGCAACGAAGGGCCGCACGCCGTGGATCACCGCCGACGTCGCGGAGCGCCTCTATCCCTACATCGGCGGCGTCATCCGGGCGGAGAAAGGCGTGCTCTACGAAATTGGAGGCGTTGAAGCCCACGTACACGTCTATCTCCGATGGCGGCCCGACTCGTCCGTGTCCGACCTCTTGCGGACGATGAAGGCCAGATCGTCGAAGTGGATCCATGACACATTCCCCAACCTCGCCGCCTTCGCATGGCAGGAGGGCTACAGCATCTTCTCGGTCAGCAAGTCGCAAGAGGAAACCGTAAGAAAATACATCGCGGGACAAGCCGAGCAC
>CAZONT010000121.1:2262-11802 GCA_964581285.1 uncultured Planctomycetaceae bacterium
GCCGAGCACCACAGGCGGGAAGACTTCAAGTCGGAGTTACTGCGGCTCCTTCGCGCGCACGACGTTGAGTTCGAAGAAAAATACGTCTTCGACTAACAGTCATGCCATCCACTCGCCCCCAATCATCCACCCAGAGCGCGCCATCGGATCTTTTGCTCCGGAGAATATCCACACCGAACACTTCACCGGCCGCCCATGCATCCCACTAACACAAACACCGCGCGATTCTGCTCGGTGCCTCTCGGCCCCAAAGCGGCCACGGAGTTTAGCCCCGAGTGAAGCGACGCCATTCGGCGTAGTGCAACTTGTGGACGAGAAAATCCCCGGTCCTCTTCTGGCCTCAAAGGGGTACAGAGCTGTAGCCACGAGCGGGGCAACGCCGTTCAGCAGCGCGCAATTCGTGCACCCGAAACGTCCCAATCCTCTTCTCGGCCCCAACGGGGCCGCGGAATGTAGCCACGAGTGAAGCGACGCGGCTTCAGCGTCGCGCAACTCGTGGAACCGTTACTCCCCCATCTTCTTCTTGCCCCGAAGGGGCAAAGGAGACGCGCGAGTTGCATCCCCGCCTTCATGGCGGGCCCGCCAACTCAGAGGGTTCATTGATCGCAAGCCACCAATGCAATACACGAACGGCGCAGGTTGCATGCTCACCCCAGTGATTTTGCAGTCCCCATATCCACTGCCATAGCGCCTCCTCTCGTCGACCCGCTCGGAAGTGCCTCAAGCCAGTCACTACATCTCGATAGATATCTGCGATATCGTCGCCCAGGCTCCCGACCCCCGGTTCTTCAGGTGGCACGGTAAGTGGGTTACAGAGTTGGCCATATAGATCGAACGGCAACCGGGCCGCGTGTTTGTAGACCTGCTTCCACTCGGCATCGTCAACTCGCACCGAATCCGATTCGTCGCATTCGTCCCCAATCTCGCCCCCGCCCGTAAGCTCAAGACCCGCCAGATATAGACGCGTCAGCCGGAGCAGTCCATTTCGCGCCGCGACCGCGCCCTCGTCTTTACCCGCTAACGCCCAGTCTGCGAACAGCTCAACTTCACGAACGAATCGATCTACCGCGTCCAACGGCTCGTCTCCGACCTGGATTGATGAGTAAGCTATCGACACATGTGATGAGGCCGCCTCGCGGTCGCATCCGATACATCTGTCCGCAGATCTACGCGGGCGCGCCGCAGCAACGTGCCTACTCCCCTCGTCCAAACGGCTGCGAACTATTAGTTGCAGAATCCACGGGATTCGTGGCGAGCCCAGCCTTCAAATGCGCACAGAGACACAATACACGCGAGCTGCTCGCTTCTGCGCCCCTTCGCGAATTCGCTTTCCTCCGACACCGAAATTTCAGCCGCAAAGTGCTTGACATACGCTCGAAGCAGCGGCGTTGATTGTACGATAAACTCGTGGCGGTCCTTGGGCGTCGGCTTGGCGTCCAAGCGCAACTCGCTCAGCCCCTCGAAAAAAGTTTGATACGTGCCGGAATAATCCTCCGCATCCGAGCACAAACGGGCCACCACACGCATGAGCGGTGTGATCCCTTCGGAGTCCTCGGCGAGCGGGTCGGCGCCAGCATTGAGTAGAGCTTCGGTTTTCACGTCCCTATGAACGCCGATGCCGTCAGCCGCGTTAAACAAGAGAGGCAGGTCAATGCGACTGCAGGAATCGCCGCCACACTCATGCATCGGACATACGGCGTTCGGGTCGGCTCCGAGTTCACACAGTACCCGAGCCTCGACGCCGGTACCCTCCTGAATCGCACGGGCGAGCGGCGTTTGATCGCCCTTGTTGCGATGTTCAATGTTGACGCCGAGTTTTTTCAAGTACCCGAACGTGTCTCTCACAGATTCCTCAGCGTTCGCTTCAGAGTTGACATCGATGGCGGCGTGAAATGCGTTGTAGCCCAGCTCGGTCACCGCGTGCGGATCCGCCCCCGACGCAACGAGCAGCCGAAGCACGGTAGGGGTCCTGCTCGATCCGATGGCGGACATGAATACCGTGTAGCCTCGATCATGCGTGGCGTTGACGTTCGCGCCCGCTTCGATCAATGCTCGAACGCGAGGCAAAGCACTTTCACCGTCGCTAAGGGCGTTGACGAGCGGAGACCATCCGTACTCGTCTGCATCCTCCAGCGCCAAACCCGCCCTCATCAGCTCCTGAACGACGGGAGCTGATCCGGCGAAATACATCGCCGTACGCTTGGAAATGTCCTTCGCATTCACGTCGGCCCCGGACTTGAGGATTAGCCGAACACACTCGGCGCTTCCCGATTCGGCCGCCCGGAAGAGCGGAATCTCGTAGTTGGACGGCGCTGACGTATGTCGCGCAAACGCCTCCTCGTCGTGCTTCTTCATCGACTCGTCCAGAGACGCACGGTACTTATCTGACACAGATGCGAGGGATTCGGGCAGACTCGCGCGATAACTCGCCATGTGCTCCATGAACGCACGATGTCTCTCTCGCGCTCGGTCGGGGTTCCAATGGCCCCGGGCACTCACGCCGTGCTCAAGTAGCAAGCCCAATCGCTCGGAATCTCCGGTTGCCGCCGTGTCGCACAGCATGCGGTTCGACCGCTCGGGGTCGGTCGGCAAGGGACAACCGGCATGGAGCAGGAACCGCAATCGCTGAGCGTCGCCGCCTGGCTTGTGTAAGTGGCTCAGACCCTCGCAGGCAAATGTCGCGGCCGATCGGCCGTCGATCTCCAGCTTAGGATCGGCTCCAAGCTCAATCAGAACTCGGAGCGTTTCCACACTTGCCCCGTCGCTTGAACCCGCAGCCACCATCAGCGGTGTCGCTTCCCGCTTATAGGCACCGGGATCGCGCTCGGTATTGAACGTCGCGTCGATCCGTTCACCCGCAGCGACGAGGCGGCGAATCTCGTCGCAGTCGCCGATGCGTGCAGCCCGGTGCAACGCGGGCTCGCCCGCCTGCTGAGATGCATTCTTGTCGAAGTTTGGGGTGGAAGACTCCATCTGAATTATCAATCGTAAGAGTGGAGGCAGCCATTTGGAATGGCGAGGCGGCTACCGTCGGCATGCCCGCCTCCACGGCGAGCATGTCGTAAATAACCCACGCGGCTCTTGACGCAAACCGAGAATGAGAGCACCGCGAACCGACAATCCCGTTACCGCGGCGCGCTTCCAACTCAAGTCTCACCGCAACTCCACAAACGTCTCCGTCTCAAGCTTGCTCTCATCGCTCGTCCATTGCCCACACACCTCACCCCTCGTCCTTCGCCCGAAGCGGTGCGAAGTCCGCCGGACTGGACTTCAATCGCTCCTCGAAGCGATCAGCGAGCAAACTATCTGACGGAATCATTTGAGCATACTGGCTGTCCAATTTGTGCTCATGGCTCTCAAGGCTGTCCCCTGCCGAGAGGATTTGCCGCGAGCGAGATAGCAGCGAAGCAACGCCATCAAGCTCAAAGAATCGGTATCCGGCCTCCGCGTCGAACAGTTCCTCGGCCGTCATGCATTCGACGGCGTGAAGCACTCCACCATTCATCACCAAACCGTGTGCAAGAAGCAGGTCTGCAAGAGCGCGATCCCCGGGCAGAACTCGTACCCGGTCTTCGCTGCAAGCCCGGTTCCAGATCTTGTCCGCCTCGGTTAGTTTGGCCATGTCGACCTGTTACGCTCACCAGCTTGTCACATTGGGGCTCGTCTTGAAATCGGGTACCGCGACTTGGGGCACACCGTACCAAGCTCCGTGCACCTGGGGCGGTGTACGTCATTGGGGTCACGGCGGCCGGGTTGCACCTCGCCGACGCCTCGGTCTACTGCAAGTTTAACTCAACTCCACAAACGTCTCCGTCTCAAGCTTGCTCTCGTCGTTCGTCCAATGCCCATACACCTCGACCATCGGCCACCCGGTCCGATGCCCCGCCGCTTCGAGCGCCTTCGTCATCGCCGTCCCCGTTGCCGAAATCAGGTGATACGGGCCGACGTGCTTCCATACCGCGTAACGCCCGAGTCGAACGACCTTGCGTTCCAGCCCCGCCGCCGCTGACATCGCCTCCGCCCCCGCGCCAAGCACCACTCCGGCGAACACCGTGCAGTCAGTGTCATAGACGACGCGGTTGAGCCCGTCGTTCGGAATCGCCCCACTCTTGATCACCGGCCACACCCGCCCAAGCAGCGACAGGATCTCCTCCCCAAACTTCTTGACCGGATCATGCCGCAGCGAAAACCCCGCAACGGTGTATTCGATTGGCTCAGTCCGGATTTCAGGAAGCATCCATCAATTGTATTTCGCCGGGGCACGCCCTACCAAGCCCGGCCAAGCCCAGTCCCCGTGCCGCTCCGGAATCCACTCAGAAGTCGTCGACCTACTTCGTGGCCGGTTTTTCCGGCGGCTCCCAAAGTTCAATTCGGTTGCCTTCGCAGTCCTTCGCCCAGCCGAACTTGCCGAACTCCGACTCCTGCGTCTTCGGATCGACCCACACGCCTTCGCCTTTCAGCTTTTCCAGCATCTTCTTCAGGTTCGCCACGCGATAGTTGATCATGAGCCCCTGTTCACCGCCCCCGAAGTATTTCGTGTCCGCCTTGAACGCGGTCCAGACCGTGCAGCCGGGCGTCTTCGGGTGCGCATACTCCCACCACTCGAACTTGCACCCATGCCATTGTTCGTCGACCGGCAGGCCCAGGTGCTTCTTGTACCACGCCCCGAGCTTGGCAGGATTCTTCGCTTTGAAGAACACGCCCCCGATTCCGGTGACTGTCTCTTCCGTTGCATCAGTTTCCTTCGCAGCGGCTTTCCCCTCGCTCTTCGCCGAGGGGCTGGGCACGTGCTGATCGAGCAGGATAGGGTTCCCGTCCGGGTCCATGACCATGAGACTCGCCGGCCCGTTGGACGATTCATCCGCCTCGCTGACGAGCGTGATGCCCTTCGCCTTGAGTGCCTTCTGAATCTCGCGCACATCCTCGAACGCCGGCAGCGTCCCACCCTTTCGGTCCCAGCCGGGATTGAACGTCAGCGTGTTCTTCGGAACCATCCCTTGGAACAACCCGATCGTGGCCGAGTCGTTCTGCATGATGAGCCAGGTCTTGCCCTTCCACGCCGTCGGGCGAAAGCCGAGCTTCTCGTAAAACTCCCGCGACGCCTTCAAATCCTTCACCGCCAGACTGACCGAAAAATTGCCGAGATTCATCGCTTTCTCATCTCCGCCCGGCTTGCCCGCGCCGCCTCCCGAGGGCTTCCCAAAAGCGCAGCAAACGAGGACACATGCCGCCAGGCCCAATCCATATCGTCTCATCGAAACGCTCCCATTCCGCCCGCCGCCGACTCACCGGCGGTTCGCCGAGTATGATACAACCCCGCCGACGGAGGTCTTGCCAAATCTTGCGAATCTCAGCCAAGCCCCGGCCCGTCACATCGCGGACCTACGTCGAGCGCGTCAATCTCGCCATCGATCGCGTCCTCGGCCGTCTGCACGAGCCCATCCGCCTGCGCGACCTCGCCAGCGCCGCCCGGCTCTCGCCATTCCACTTCCATCGCGTCTTCCAGGCCCTCGTCGGCGAAACGCCCGCCGACTTCGTCAAGCGTCTCCGGCTCGAAAAGGCCCTCGGCATGATGGCCCTCCCAAAGCCGGCCTCGCTCACCCGCATCGCCCTCGCCTGCGGTTTCAGCTCATCATCCGACTTCACGCGCAGCTTCAGGCAGCGCTTCGGCGCCCCGCCCAGCGCTTTCGACATCTCGACCTGGCGGAAATCCCACGCCGTCGCGCTCGCGGAGGACCTGAAGAATTCGCCGTTCGTCGCAAAGCTGCCGCCCCGGAACAACCCGGACTCCTTCCGCGTCCGCATCCGCGACCTGCCCGCCCGAACCGTCGCCTACATCCGCGTGTCGCGCCCGTATGAGGGCACCCGGGTCATCGCCGCCGTCCATCGTCTGGTCGCCTGGGCCGAGCGCCACGGCCACGCCGACGGCCAATGGCTCGGCTACCAGTGGGAGCACCCCGAGATCACCGCGCTGAAGGATTGCGCCTACTACATCGCCGTCGTCGCCGAGCGCTTCAATCCGGACGGCGAGATCGGTCGCTACCGCTTCCCCCCGATGCAAGTCGCCCAGATCGAAATCCGCGGCGGAATCGACCTCGAACTCCGCGCGTTGCAGTGGTTCCACGGCTCGTGGCTCCCGCGCAGCGGCTACGTCCCCGACGACCAGCCCGGCTTCGAGGCCTTCATCGGCCGCCCCTTCGCCCACGGCGCCACCTACTTCGAGCTGTACGCCCAGATGCCGGTCCGACGCGGTTGACGCTGCCGCGGGGAAATGCTTCACTGGTGCCCCGGGTCGTGGACTTCGGCATCTGCGACGGCGAACCGTGCGCCGCTGAACGGAATGCTCAGGACACCGCCGGCCCATCCCACGCATAAGGAGCGATCGTGAATCCCGCACCAATTTTTGATTGCTTCTACGCCTATCAGAAGACTGCCGCAATTCAGGCCGCTGTCGACATCGGCCTGTTCTCCGCGATCGCCGCGGGCCATTCCAACGTTGAAGCCATCGCCAAGGCCTGCGCCGCCTCGCCCAAGGGCGTACGGGTCCTGTGCGACTACTGGACGGTCCAGGGACTTTTGCTCAAGTCCGGCAACGCCTACCGCCTGACGCCGGTGGCCGCCACGTTCTTGGATCGCGCCTCGCCCGCCTATGTGGGCGGCGCGCTGGGGTTTCTGAACGGCCCCATCGCCCCGTTCTTCGGCCGGCTCACCCAGGCCGTACGCCACGGCGGCTGCGAAACCGCCGGCTCAGTCGAGCCGGAGTACGACGGCTGGGTCGCATTTGCCGAAGCCATGGGCGCGGTGATGCTTCCCAACGCCCAAGCCGTCGCAACGACCCTCGGGCCCGTCTCCGGACACGTGCTGGATGTCGCCGCCGGACACGGCCTGTTCGGAATCGTTCTGGCCCGGAAAAACCCCGGAGTCCGCGTCACCGCCCTCGACTGGCCCAAAGTCCTCGATGTCGCTAGGCGAAACGCAACCAGCATGGGAGTAGGCGACCGTTTCACGACGATTGCGGGCGACGCGTTCAGCGTCGACCTCGAGGGTCCATATGATCTGATCTTGCTGACCAATCTCCTGCATCACTTCAGCCCGGATCAATGCACAGCCCTGCTCAAGCGACTGCGGGCGGCACTGCGGCCCGGCGGGCGTCTGGTCACGCTCGAATTCGTCCCCAACGATGATCGCGTCTCCCCGCCCATGTCCGCGACGTTTCCGCTCGTCATGCTCGCGACCACGGCGAACGGCGACGCCTACACGTTTCCCGAACTCGAACGAATGTTTCGCGCCGCCGGCTTCACCAACAGCAAGCTTCACCAGCCCGAAGACTGCGCCCAACAGGTGATTGTCAGCACCTGACGCCGGCGCGAGTTCAGCAACCTCTCAGTCACGAGTGTCCCACGACCGGACATCGCTCGCACAACCCCGCCCGGTCCGCCTGCCTCCGCTGATATAATCTGCCGCCTACAACGCCAGTAGTCGGCGAGCAGCAACAGAAAGGCCATCCATGAAAATCCTGGTCCTTGGCGGCAGCGGTCTCATCGGAAGCAAACTCGTCAACATCCTTCGCCAGCGCGGCCATGACGCAGTGCCCGCGTCACCGAAATCCGGCGTCGACACCCTCACCGGCCAGGGCCTCGCCGCCGCGCTGGCCGGCGTACAAGTCGCCGTCGACGTCACCAACGCCCCCGTCTGGGAAGACGCCGCCGTCATGAACTTCTTCGACACCTCGACCCGCAACATCCTCGCCGCCGAAGCGAAGGCCGGCGTTCGCCACCACGTCGCGCTTTCCGTGGTTGGGACCGAACGTTTGCAGGAAAGCGGCTACTTCCGCGCCAAGCTCGCTCAGGAAAAACTGATCATCGCCTCCAGCATCCCCTACACCATCGTCCGCGCCACGCAGTTCTTCGAATTCATCGGCGGCATCGCTCAATCGGGAACCGACGGCCAGGTCGTCCGACTGCCGCCCGCCCTGATGCAGCCCATGTCCGCCCAGGACGTCGCGACCGCCCTGGCCGACTACGCCGTCGGCACGCCGCGCAACGCCATTGTCGAGATCGCCGGCCCCGAAGCGCTCGGCATCGATGAAGCCGCCCGCAGGTATCTGACCGCCACCAAAGACGCGCGGAAAGTCGTCCCCGACGCCAACGCGCCTTACTACGGCGTGAAAGTGAACGACCAGTCGCTCACCCCCGGCAAGGCCGCCCGCCTCGCCCCCACGCGCTTCGACAGTTGGCTGAGCCAGCCCGGAAACCTCGCGCCTGCATCCGCCGCACAACATCGGTGAGGAGATCGGCCGACCGGGCGATCCCACCGAATCGCCGGAGGCGTTACTGGTAGAAGCCGACGTACCGGCAGGCCGCACGCAGTACAATTTTCGCCCACGCAGGAGCGCACGCATGGCTAAAGCCGCGAAGAAGTCCGCAAGTACCGGGTCAACCGCAGCTTCGAAAAAAACCACCCCGCCCTCCCGCACGCCAATCCCGAAGCACATCCTCGCCTACAATGCGGCGCAGTCTCCCACCGACAAGCGCATCTGCGACACCCTCGCCAAGGCGATCGATCAACGCCTGCCCGCCGCCGAGCGAAAAATCTGGCACCGCCACCCCGTGTGGTTCCTCGACGGCAACCCGATCGTCGGCTACCACAAACTCAAGGATTGCGTCCGCCTCCTCTTCTGGAGCGGCCGTTCGTTCGATGAGCCCGGGCTTGCCCCCGAGGGCGGCTTCCAGACGGCCGGAGCGCGCTACACCGCCCCGGACCAGATCTCCGCAAACAACCTCAAGCGCTGGCTCGCGAAATCGATCACGATCCAGTGGGACTACAAAAACATCGTGAAGCGCAAGGGCAGATTGGAACGGTTGAAATAGCTAACGGGGCGGCTGCGCCCGCGAACAGGGGTACAATCATGGCCATGAATCTCAAAGAAGCGATGGCAAAGCTCGAATCGATGGGCGATGAGGGGCGGCGGGCACACAACGCCAAGGCCTGGGCCGGAAACCCCGGGGGCTCACCCAAGCTCAAGCAGTTCGGGTGCGCGATGGGCGATATCCGCAACCTCGCCAAGAAAATCAAGGCGAATCACGAACTCGCGCTGGAGTTATGGAAGACCGGCAACGTCGACGCCCAACTGCTCGCGATCCTGTTGATGAAGCCGAAGCAACTCTCCGCAAAGGAACTCGACAAGCTCGTTCGCGAGGCCCGGTTTGGGTGGGTGGCCGATTGGCTCAACGCATACATCGTCAAGGAGCAACCCGACGCCGACAAGGAATCGCTCCGCGTCAAGTGGATGGAGGACAAAGACGGCTGGGCGGCCCGCGCGGGATGGAACCTGACCGCCAGTTGCGTCAACAAGGACGTCGACGAACTCAACCGGTCCGCACTGCTCGATCGCATCGAGAAAGAAATGCCCAAGGCCCCGCCGGAAAAACAGTGGACGATGAACAACACCCTCATGGCAATCGGCATCAAAGACGCCAAACTCCGCAAGCGCGCGATCGCCATCGGCGAGAAGATCGGCCTGTACAAGGATTGGCCCGT
>CAZONT010000122.1:0-11788 GCA_964581285.1 uncultured Planctomycetaceae bacterium
TACTCGCTCATGCTGATATTTAGCACGCCGGTCGCCGTAATCAGCCCCCCCACCAACCCCATGACGTCCGCGATGACGGCCAGCGCCGTCAACATACCGATCGTCGCCAGCACGCGCGGAACAACGAGGAATCGCAGTGGATTCAGCGCCGTCGCCTTCAGCGCCTTGATCTCTTCCCCCTCCACCATCGTGCCGAGTTCCGCGGCGATGCTCGCGCCCGCGAAGCCGGAGAGAACGACGGCCGACAGCAGCGGCCCGAGTTCACGAAACATCGCGATGCCGACGACATCGGCGACGCGCGCCAGCTGCCCGTATGACTTCAGCGTCGGCGCCATCTGCAACGCCAGGATGATCCCCACGAAGGTCTGCACCAGTACGATGATCGGAATGGATTGCACGCCGACCCGCACGGCCTGGTCGATCGCAGCGCTTCGCCCCATGCGGCCGCGCATCGCCGGCCGAATCCAGGGAATCGTGTCGCGGATGAGCACGGCCATCTTGCCGATAAACGCCGCGATGCTTCGCGCCGTCTCGATAACCGCGTACCCCGCCAGTCCAACGTTCAGTGCGAGGCGGTAGAAGATCGATCGCGCCGGGGGCGCTTCACCGTTCGAAGCCGGTGCGGCGTCGCTCATGCCTGAATCGCCTGCTCCTCGGTCGCAAAGATGTTGAAGAACTTGTCGAGCTTCGTGATCTCAAAGACACTTCGGACCCGCTGCGAGAGGTTGACGAGTGCGAGCTTGCCTTTGTAGGCGTTCACCCGCCGCAGCAGCTCGACCAGGGTCCCGACTCCCGACGAATCCATGTACGCGACGTCGGTCATGTTCAGGACGAGGCGCTTGGGGCGATTCGCCGCGACGTTGACCAGCGCCGCGTGCAGCGCCGGCGACTGGTGCAGGTCGATTTCACCCGACAATACAACCACCGTGGCCTCCGGCCCCTCCCGGATTTCCTTCATCACCGAGGACGCTGACGGTTTAGTCGACATGCCTTCCTATCCTTGCAACGCGCCGGCCGCCGCCGACCCCGCCGTGCCATATTTGACCATCCGAAGCAGCATTCCGCCATCGGACGGGCAAGTGTACTCGACGCTGTCCATTATTGTTCGCATGATGTGCACGCCGAGGCCGCCGGGCCGCACGTCATTCAAATCCCGACCGCGAATGGTCGAAGGATCGACCTGGCGTCCGTGGTCGCGAACGCTGATTTGAATCCCACGCCGCCCCTCCGAACCGTCGAGCCCCTCAAGCGTGATGTGGATCGGCTGGTCTTTCAATCCACCGTATCCATGGCGGATGACGTTGGCCAGCGCCTCGTCCAGCGCAAGCGTCACCTTGTAAACGTCCTCCGTTGTGAACGCCTCCATCTCCGCCATTCGCGCCAGCGCGCTGCGAACCACCGCCAGGCTCCCGGCGTTGCTCGTGATTGTCAGCTCGACGTGTCGTGCCGGGTTAATCCGACCCTCCGTGGTCATGACCGACTCCTGATCAGTGTGACAATTCCGGTCGCGTGGCGTCCGCCGCAGCAGAAGCTGGTTCGACGCCGGAAGGTCGCGTGGTCGTCCGCGCAAAGTCGCCGTCGTTCACGGCCCGACGCCAGCGGTCGATGGCCGCGACCCGCTGCGACGACGGAGCGGCAAAATCGTAACCCATGCGCGTCCCCGTGATCCGCTCCAGCGCCAGGATCGCAAAGAACCGGACGGCATCGTCCTCGTCGTCGAGACGGTCCACCAGCAGCGGCACCGCCGATCGGTCGCGTGCATCGCCGGCCGCCTTGATCGCCATGATGCGCGTCCCCGCATCGGACGACTGAATCCCGGCGCGCGAGACCGGATCGACGCACCCGCCCAGCGAGAAAACCGTCGCACACGTCAGGAGGAACCCGGCGCCGCGTTGCATGAACCTTGCTCGACTCCGCCGTTTGACGTGCCCGAAGCCATCTGACCGACGCACATCCCATTCTACCCGCCTCGCCGACTGCGCCCAATTGGTCTCAACCCCCAATCAATCTCAACCCTTGATGACGCCAATCGGCCGCATGCGGCAGACGCGCCGGCTCAGACCCGCCTCGTCCACCACGCGGACAACTTCATTTACGTCCTTATACGCGTCCGGCTGCTCCTCATCCAGACCGGTTCGCCCGCGCGCACGCGCGATAATCCCGCGATCCCGGAGCTCGCGCCGAATGTCGCGGCCCTTCGCCGCCCGAATCGCCGCCCCGCGCGAGAGCCGCCGGCCCGCACCGTGACACGTGCTCCCAAATGTCTGCTCCATCGCGCCGGGTTGGCCGACCAGGACGTAGCTCGCCCGTCCCATATCCCCGGGAATCAGTACCGGTTGCCCGATGGCCCGATAGGGCTCCGGCACCTCCGGATGACCGGGCGAAAAAGCCCGCGTCGCCCCCTTGCGATGAACGCAAACCTCCCGCGACTTTCCGTCGACGACGTGCGTCTCTAGTTTCGCAATGTTGTGCGCGACATCGTAGACGACTCGCATTCCAAGCCCGCGCGACGTTTTTTCAAAGACGCGACTAAAGACCTCGCGCGCCAGGTGCGTCATGATCTGTCGATTCGTCCATGCGAAGTTCGCCGCCGCCCGCATCGCCGCGAGGTATCTCTGTCCCTGCGGCGAATGAACCGGCGCACAGACAAGCTGGCGGTCAGGCAGTCGTATCCCCAGCTTCTCCGGCAGATCGCGCAACAGGTGAATCGCATCTTCGCAAACCTGGTACCCCAAGCCGCGCGACCCCGAGTGGATCATCACGACCACCTGGCCCGGCGCCAGCCCCATGATGGTCGCGGCCTCGGCATGAAATACCTGATCGACGACCTGCACCTCCATAAAGTGATTGCCGGACCCAAGCGTCCCGCACTGGTCCTCGCCGCGCTCCGTCGCACGTTCGGAAATCGCGTCGGCGTCCGCGCCCGGAATGCAGCCCCCCGCCTCGGTGACGGCCACATCGTCCGCTTCCCCCAGCTCGCGCTCGACCACCCATGGACTTCCGCCATTCAGAATCTTCCGCAGCTCGGCCTTCTTGAACTTGTATCTGCCGCCCTTCCCAACGCCGCAGGGAACCGTATCGAAAAGCTGGTTGATCAATCGTTCCAATGACGGCCGGACATCTGCCTCGGTTAAGTCGGTGCGGATCAGCCGCACACCGCAATTGATGTCATATCCGACGCCGCCGGGACTGATCACACCGCCGAGTTCCGGATCGGTCGCCGCGACGCCGCCGATGCAGAAGCCGTAGCCCCAGTGAATGTCGGGCATGGCAAGACTGTGTCCGACGATACCCGGCAGCGTCGCGACGTTCGCCACTTGCTGGAGACACGGATCTCCGCGAATCGACTCGATCAGCACGTCGTCGGCATAGACAAGCCCGTCCACGCGCATGTCGCTTCGAAACGTGCGAGGAATCCGCCAGCAGCAGCTGCTGACACGCTCCAGCGGAATATCCACTTTCTGACCCGCTCCGGGCATGTTCTCGCGCTCCAACCGTCAGATGTCGAAGATGACGGTCCCGGTCAGTCCACCCGGCGAGTCCTCAACCCGCAACGCATGATACGTCACCGCCTTCAGCTCACGCCGCAGCACACTCGATTCCGGATCGTACGCCGCGAAAGCCACGATCGCATCGACCCGCCGTTCGTCCGCGCGCAACTCGGGAATCGCCACGACCAGCCACCGCCGCCGCTCGATGTAGTACAGGATCTCGGCCAGCCAGTCGCGAAGAAGGTCGGTGCGCGCCCCCGCCTCCAGCCGCACCGCAATCCGCTCCTCGGCGGCGCCATTCGCCCGCTTCAAATCGCCGATGCACGCCAACATGCCCCACGCGGCGATCTGCAAGAGGCCGTGCCAGTCGGTCGCTCGAACCCGGATGCCGATGTCTGCCGTGTGATCGATGATCTCGAAGTCCGGGTCCGGCCGGTCCGCGCAAGACTCATCGGACATTCAACTGCTTCCAGAGCGACGCCTCGGCCTCCTTGAACTTCTGGAACGTCGCTTGCAGATCGGCCTTGATCCGTGGCAAGTCCGGATCGTTCGACGGGATCTGACCGTTGTAGAGGTCGTTCAGCGATTTGAGCTGTGACGTGACGTCATCCAGACTCGACGCCGCCTCGGCAAAATTCCGCGCCGCATCGAATATAGCCTGCTGTTTCGTCTCGGTAACGCCCGGCTCCTTCAGCAGCCGCCACGGATGCGCAAGAATGTACTTCGCCGCCGCCTTCAGATGGTCCGACGTCTGCTTGAAATTCAGGAGCATCTGGTTGATGTTCTCCCGATTCAGCACCATGATCGTCCGCGTCGTGTCCGTCACGACCGTGATGTCCTTCAGCGCCTTGTTCAAATCGTCCATCGCAACGTTGACTTTGGACATCACGCCGGCCGTGTTACGCACATCGAGCTGCTCGGCGATCGGATCGATGATACGCGTGTCGAGCTTGTTGGCCGTTGATGCCACATGCTTCACGGCGTCGCCGATCGGTCCCCGGTTCTCGTCGAGGATCGCCGATGCCGATCGCAGTCCACCGTTGAGCGTATCGAGCGCGGTCAGAGTCTTCGCCAGCACGGTGTCGGCCTGCCCCGCCTCGAACTGGACTTTCAGGTTCGCGGTCGTTGCGTTGATCTCGTCCATCGTCAGGTTCAGCTTCGCGAGGACCGACCGCTGCTGCTCAGCATTCAGCTGAAACGCTACGCTTCGCGTCACCGAATTCAGATCGTCCATCGATTTCTGCAACTTGGCCATGACCGTGCCGGCCTCATCCGAGTTGAGTTGAATTTTCACCATGCCCAGCATCGACTTCGGATTGTTGGCGTCCAACTCCCGGCCGAACGAATCGAGATATGCGTTGAATCCGCCGGGGGATGCCCCGTTCAACACGTGACTCAGGTCGGCCGGCTCCGCGGCCGTGCCGACATCCATCGTGAGACTCCCCCCGCCGCCGAGGACATCGCCGACGGCGCGAATCGAGCAGTCCGCCCGAGGCGTCACGGCTTTCTCGATCTTTGCGCTGACCACGAGGTAAAGGTCGTCGCCCAGCTTGGGGTCGTCCGGTTTCACCGGCATCTGCCGAAGATCAACCTCCGTCACGTAACCGATCGGCGTGCCGGCCACCAGGACCTTGCTCCCCTTCTGCAACGTTGGCAACGGCAGAGACTGCGCAAACCTCACCTGCATCTTCTGCATGGCGCCCGCCGTCAGTGTCTGCGGCAGCCAGATCATGATGATCAGGAACAGCAGGAGCACGACGATCAGGGTCGTGCCAAGCTTGACCGCATTTCGTTCGGACGTCATCTCGTATCACTCCTTCTCGGGGATCAGCAGCTTTTCGTATTCGCTCAGCCCTTCGACATCCGTCAGCGGGCCGGCCGGAAAGCCGTTGAGAAACTGGTTGATGAGCTTTTCCTCACGGCTGCCGAGAGACTCCGGGCCGGCCTTTCGAAGGTCGTCGAATTCTTCGACAGTGCCGATTTTCAGCACCCGGCCGCGATCGAGCATCACCATCCGGTCCGCGATGCGAAACGCCGAGTCCATCTCGTGCGTCACAACAATGCTGGTGACGTTGAGCTTCTTGGACAGATCGATGATCAACTCGTCAATCGCCGCGGATGTGACGGGGTCCAACCCGGCCGAGGGCTCGTCGTAATAGAGGATTTCCGGATCAAGGACGGTTGCTCGCGCGAGCGCCGCCCGCTTTTTCTGTCCGCCCGAGAGCTGTGACGGCATTTTCTCCCGATGCGGCAACATGTGAACCTGCTGCAGCTTGAGTGTTACCACGATGTCGATGATCGCCTGCTCGACCGTGCTGTGTTCGCGAAGCGGCAACGCGACGTTTTCAGCAACGCTCATCGAGTTAAACAGCGCCCCGCTCTGAAACAGGATTCCAAACTTCTTGCGGATTTCATTCAACTCCGGTTCGGCCATTCCAACGATGTTCCGCGCCGCCGGCATCTCCTTCGTCCGGTAGCTGATTTCGCCTTCGTTGACCGTGTACTCGCCGATCATGCAATTCAGCAGCGTCGACTTGCCGCAGCCCGACCCCCCCATCACCACCAGCGTCTCGCCGCGATATACCTCACAGGTAATGCCGTCGAGCACCGCGATCCGCTTTCCGTCCGGCGAATCGAAAAACTTCCGCAGATTGCGGATTGAAATGACAACGTCGTCGTCCGGCACGCCGCTCCTCCCGAAGTCACCGCGGATTCTAACACCGCCTCCTGCTTTGTGTTACGCTGATTCGAATGCGGCGGATCTCCGTCATCGACTCTCATACCGCGGGCGAACCGACCCGCGTCATCGTTGAAGGCGGCCCCGATCTCGGTCCCGGAACCCTTCGACAGAGATTTCAACGCCTCCGTGAGCAGCACGACTGGCTGCGCTCGGCCTCCGTCAACGAACCGCGCGGCGCCGACGCTGTGGTTGGCGCGCTGCTCTGCCCGCCCGACCGCCCGGACGCCGCGACCGGCGTCATGTTCTACAACAATGTCGGCTATCTCAATATGTGCGTCCACGGAACGATCGGCGTGGCCGCGACGCTCAAGCACCTCGGTCGGATCGCCGCCGGCCGGCATCGGATGGAGACGCCCGTCGGCGATGTCACCGCCGTGCTCCACGCCGACGGATCGATCTCCGTTGAAAACGTTCGCTCATACCGGGTTAGGGCGGCAGTTCCGATTGACGTGGGCGGACTCGGCTCGATCCAGGGGGATGTCGCCTGGGGTGGAAACTGGTTCTTCCTCTGCAGCGATCACGGCCTTGAAGTGCGTCCCGGAAATATCGACTCACTGCGCCGTGCTTCGCTGGCCATCCGCCGAGCGCTCGCTGAGCGCGGCATCATGGGGGCCGATGGCGGCGAGATCGACCACATCGAACTCTTCGGCCCGGCCCTGCGGGCCGACTGCCGCAGCAAGAATTTCGTCCTTTGTCCCGGCGGGGCCTACGACCGCTCCCCGTGCGGCACCGGCACGAGCGCCAAGCTCGCATGCCTCTATGCCGAAGGCAAGCTCGAGCCGGGCGAGGTCTGGCGTCAGGAAAGCATCATTGGAAGCTCGTTTGACGGAAGTGTTCGCGTCGAAGGCGATAACCTGATTCCCACAATCACGGGCCGCGCGTGGTTGACGGCGGAGTCCACGCTGCTGATCGACGAAGCCGATCCGTTCGCTCACGGCATCTTGATTTGATCTATCGCACTCGGTGTCCCGGGCGATCCCCGATGTACTCACGTCGCAAGTTCAGCAAGCGCTCAAACGCCGGCTTGGGTGACAGGTCGGCCCGCAGCAGTCCCGCGGTCGGCGGTACACGCCCCGGCTGGTCGATCAGATCGCGCCACACCACCGTCTCGACGAACGGCTTCGAGAACGCGATGTCATAGAACTCCTTCAGCCAGCGCGCCTGGATCTCGTCCGACCACGCGGAATGCCAGACGCCGCCGCCCGTTACCGGCGAATCCGGCGTCCGCGCCTGCACGGGTATCGAGGGGACGGCCGCCGCGGTGACGTGCAGCGGCTTGTTGAGGTTCGCGAATCGATCGAGCATGGCGGAAATCTGCAGCATATCGCGCGCCAGCATTCCCTCCTGTGGCGCGCCAAAGACAAACTGCAATCCAAACGCATCAAAGTGGAATCCGCTCTGCACGCACATGTCGGCGTAGAGCAGCGGCGGAATCGTGCGGACGTCGCGGGCGTAATACTCGCCCCACGGAACGATGACCGAAATGATCGCCTGGCTCCGCGGCGCATGCTGCTTGACGACGAGTGACGCCATCCGCGTCAGGTCCATCAGTTGTTCGAGCGACAGGTGCAGCGAGTTCAGCGCGTGCAGGCCGTGCACGACCTCCCACGACTGGATGCGGTGCGCGAATCGCTTCACCATCTGCGCCGCGTGCGCCATCATGTGATCGCGCAGCATCTCGTAGCTGACGTCCTCGCCAACCAGCCACTCGGGCAGATGCATGCGCTCGAGCGACACCAGCGGCGTCCCCCGAACGTGCATCTTGTGCTGTCCGAGCCAGTTGACCCAAAGATCAAGCGGGTCCCATCGGTACGAGCCGGTCCGCGGTTCGATCTCCCGCCACGGAACATTCAGCACGCCGAAATCGAACGCCGGCCGAAGGTTCTGGCGATACGCGTCGTCGTTTCGCCCGAGCTGCACGCCTACCCCGAATGGCCGTTTCACGAACTGCGACGACGAACGTCGCCGTTTCAGAAAAATGTCGGCATGGAACAAGCTCAGCTCTTCACCGACCACGACGGCGGCCTTTAGTGCCGCATCGCCAAACTTTGCGGCCGTGCCTTCATCCTCCGCGGTGATCGCTTCAACGAGCTGGGCCTTGGCCTCGTCGACGCGCCGATAGAGTTCCGCGCCGTCGGTGTAGTCGTAGAGTCCCCAATCCTCTCGCTTCTGGCTGATCCGCATCAACCGGCCGCGAGCCAACTCAACGTTGAGATTGTACGGTTCATCGCGCTCGACAAGCCGTGCCGTCTCGAGCATTAACCGGCCATAGCCCTCGACCGTCCAGAGCAGGTTCAGGCCCGCCGGCCCCGGCGCCCGTTTGACGCATCGAATCTCCCCCTCGGTGAATCCGATCTGCCCCGCCAGCGGCACGCCGTCGCTTCCGACCAGGTACGACCCATCGACAAACGCCGACGTAGCCGGCCGACCATTCTCGAATACCTTGAAGCGAAGCATCGTCCCGCGATCCGTCCTACGCCCCCGCTGGTCAGCGCCGACGCAACGAAAAGGCGAATCACTCGGCCATCATAGAGCACCCCGGCTGGCTGGTATAGAGGCAAGAAAGCGATGCCAAACACGTTCGCTGCAGTCACTTCCGAATCGCTCGCGACGCCCGCAAACCCACTGTAGTATGAATCGATTGCAGACATCGTTGCATTCGTCGGACGATAGGAATCTCCGAGTGGCAAGCGCAAGCCGGCATCAATCGTCAGCCCTCCCGAAGTCGATCCTCGCCATCTTCTTTATCAGCGGCGCCAGCGCCCTGATCGATCAGATTGTCTGGACCCGGTCCTTGCATCGAGTCTTCGGAGTCACAGCTCCCGCTGCCGCCACGGTCCTCGCGGCTTTCATGGCCGGACTGGCGCTCGGAAGCTGGTTTTTCGGCCGCTGGGCCGACCGCGGCCGATCCCCGCTTCGCCTCTATGCCGCGATGGAAATCGCGATCGCCCTCATGGCGCCGCTTACTCCCTGGGTCTTTCGCAGTTTGCAGCCGGTCTATGTCGGCCTTGCACGATCAGTCGGTCTGGAATCGCCGTGGCTGGCCGTGCTGCGGGGTTTGCTCTGCGTGCTCGTCCTGTTGCCGCCGACGGCGCTGATGGGCGGCACGCTGCCTGTCTTGGTGAAGGGCTTCTTCAAAGGTGAGCCCGGCCGCGTGGTGGCCTCGCTCTATGCCATCAATACATGGGGCGCAGTCGCCGGTTGCTTCCTATGCGGCTTCGTCCTGCTCGGCTCGCTCGGCGAAACGCGCAGTCTTCTGATCGCGGCCTTCGGAAATCTGGTCGCTGCGACGTGGGCCTGGCGGGCCGCGGCGACGCCGGCAAGTGCAGCCGCCCCACCGCCTGCATCGACTCCACCGTCGCAACCCGGCGCTCGTGGACTGCGATTCGTTTTCGCGGTCAGTTTCATCAACGGCTTCGGCGCGTTGGCCCTCGAAGTTCTCTGGGGCCGCACGCTCGGCATCTTCACCGACTCCAGCGTCTACGCGTTTACATGCATCATCGGCGTCTTTCTGATCGGGATCGCCCTTGGCAGCCGCGTCGCCGGCGTCTTCGCCGATCGCGTGCGATCTCCACTCGCGGTCCTCGGCGTCATGGTGATTGCGATGGGTCTCGGACTTGGCCTCACCCTGCGGGCCTTCATCGCTCTCATGTCTCAGACCGAGCCCGGATCGCTGCTCCCCACGCCGGACCGCGGCGCTCTGGGCGTATTTCTAAGTACCATCCTGCTTGCAGCGGCGGCCGTTGCACCCATCACCCTGCTTTCCGGCGCGTGCTTCCCACTCTTGGCACGCCTCGTCATGAATCGCCCCGGACACGAAGGCGCCGATCTTGGTCGTGTCTATTCGATCAACACCATCGGCGGAATTCTCGGCGCAGCGCTCGGCGCATTCGCTTTGCTCCCCCTGCTGCATGATCAGGGCAGCTTCCTGGTCATTGCGCTGCTCTATCTGCTGAACGGCGCAGGATGTTTGTTCGCCGCCGGACGCCGCGGCGTTGCACTGACAACGCTGGTAGTCACCGGCGCGGTCGCCTTCATGATTATGCCTCCCGGCCGGAGCCTTTCGCGGGAAGTCGTCGCCAGATACGGAGCAATCGCCTCTCACGTCGAAAGCCCCTCCGGCACCGTGACCGCGTTCGCCCGCCCGAACGGCATGAAGTCGCTGCTCGTTAACGGCACCGGCATGACGATCCTCTGCACCGATACAAAGGTCATGGCCCACCTCCCCCTTCTGCTTCACCCCGATCCCAAGAGCATCCTCGTCATCTGCTTCGGCATGGGCTCAACATTCCGCGCGGCGGCGGCCCACCCGGTCAATGTCACGGCCGTCGAGCTGCAACCGGCCGTGCCCGAGGCCTTCGGCTACTTTCACCCCGACGGGCCGGCCCTGCTCAACGATCCGAAGAATCGCATCCGCATCGGTGATGGCCGCAACTTTCTGCTCGTCTCGGACGAGAAGTATTCCGTCATCACCATCGACCCCGCCCCGCCGATGCACAGCGCTGGAACCGTTAATCTCTATACGCGCGAGTTCTTCGAGCTCTGCCGCGACCACCTGGAACCGAGCGGCATCATCTCCCTCTGGATTCCGAACGACTCCTGCACCGAAGCCGATTTCAAGCTGATTGTTCGCACCTTTCACAGCGTCTTTCCAAACATCCAGCTCTACATCGGACCCGACGGGTTCGGCTACTACCTCATCGGATCGCTCCAACCGATCGTCGCCCGCCCGCAGCGCGTCCGACTACTCATCGACAATCCGCGTTTGCGCGCCGATGCAACGGAGTACCGTTCGCAACTCGTCCCCAACTGGCTCACTCTGTCTGGCATGTACCTGATGGGCCGCGACGCCATTGAACGATACATCGCCGACGAGCAGCGACTGCTCACCGACGATCGCCCATACACCGAATTCCCCCTGTCGTCCTGGTTACGGAATAGTAACGACCCCGGCCGCTACTGGATGAATCTCGATAAGCTCAGGACTCACATCGAGCGCCCCGACCCGGCGGCCTTTCCCGCCCGATAGCGTCGAAATCGTATTCGCTCAAAATCCACGACGCGCCGGCCGCGTACAACAACTCCCTCGCCGGTCAGCCGCCGACGCTGCTCCGCACAATTCGCATCCTCCGGAATGCTCAGCACGCCGCCCGCCCCGACCACCCGATACCACGGAACGCCCGCCGCAAGCGGCTCGCTCCGGAGCACGCGACCCACCAGCCGCGCCCTCCGCGGCATGCCGGCCGCCATCGCGACATCGCCGTACGTCGCCACCCGCCCCCGCGGAATGCGTTGAATCACCGCCAGAATCCGCAGGTCCCGCGCCGATGGCGGTTCGGTGCGATCATACGCAGTTGCGGCCTTGTGAATTCGTCGCCAGACCCGTCCAGTGGGCGTTTTCATGCGATTCGGTCGTTGCCGCTCCAGTCACACTGCGTTGCCTGCCCGCCCGCGCCGATTATCATGCCACAAGTTCGCCGAATCGCACGGACGTCCCCCCGTCCCGGCAACGGAGGCCATCCCGAAAATGTCGTCGTCGTTCGTCCACCTTCACTGC
>CAZONT010000123.1:0-11732 GCA_964581285.1 uncultured Planctomycetaceae bacterium
CGTGATCGGCCGTCCAGGTGATCTCGACGACGCGCTCGGCGCGGATGACGTTGATGCCCTGCGGGGCTTTGGCCACGAAGTGCCTCGAGGCGGCTACTCGCCGCGTTTGATCTTGCCCGAAAGCTTGAACAGCTCGCGAAACGCGCGCAGGATGACGCGAAACTTGGCGCCCGTCTGCGTGCCGGCCGTCCGCGGATAGTGATGGACGCCGACCTCCTCAATGCGATAGCCGGCCCGCGCGGCGCGGGCGAGCAACTCGGTGCTGATGAGGGCGCCGCGGCTCTCCAGCTTGATCTGCTGCATCAGCCGCCGCGGCAGCAGCTTGAACGCGCAGTCGATATCGCGAACCTTCAGGCCGAAGAGTGCACGAACGAGCGTGCACCACGCCCAGGCATTCAGCTTTCGAATCCACGGGTCGGCTCGCTTGAGCCGGTAGCCGACCGCGAAATCGCAACGGTCGAGCAGTCCCACGAGCAGCGGTATCTCGTTCATGTCAAACTGACCATCGCCGTCGGTAAAGCAGATCCACTCCTTCTTCGCCTCGCTCAGGCCGCGGACGACCGCGCCGCCGTAACCTTGATTTGGATTGTTGTGGACGGCCCGTACGCGCGCATCGGCGGCAGCGAGGCGATCGGCGATTTCCCCGGTTCGATCCCGGCTGCCATCGTTGACGACGATCACTTCGAGATCGTCGGTAACTCGCAGGCCGGCGTCGAGGGCGGCCCTGGTGACTCGCTCGACGTTGGCCTCCTCGTTGTAGCAGGGCATGAAGATGGACAGGGAGGGCAGTCGCGTCATGGGTTGGGTCATCGGCCGATAGCACGCTCAAATACGGGTTCGGGACGGCATGATAGCCGAATCCGTGCCACGGCCGAACTGGGTAATTCTGAGTAATTTCACCCAATAGTTATCGGAAGAAGAGTCGGAACTGCGGAAAACTGCGGAAAAATGGGGACGAAGACCGCTTATTGGCCAGATTTTCACTGGCACGGCGATTGCTCTAACCTACAGCCGGGTGCTTTGTACAAGCATCTGTTGTGTCCTCGCTGTTAGTTGCAAGGAGTAGGTCATGTTCGATATTGGTTCACTTGTCAGCACGTTCTTTTCGACGCTGGGCGACATCCTGGGGCAGGTTCCCGTCGTCGGCGACACGCTTTCCGGCATTGTCGGACAGGTCGCGTCGACGGTCGCATCGCTTCTGGCTGCGATTGGCCTTGGCTAATCGGGCCCTGATCGCGACAGGCGCGTCGTGCGTCTGACTCGATGAAAAGAATGAGGCCCGGTCACGTGCGGGTGACCGGGCCTCTTGTATTGCGCGAAAAGCCGGCGCGGCTCAGGCGTGGCCAACGGCCTTCAGCGGCTCGTCGAAAATCTGTGCCGAGTCGAAGCGGACGGCCACGGCCAGCCGATCAACGCCAGCTTCGGAAATCAGACGCGTGCGGATAATCGTTCCGTAGCAGCCCGTCCACGACGAGCGGGCCGTCGGGCTCTCGTCGGGCGAGCGGCGAATTCGCAGCTCGTAGCGCTGCCCTACCGCCAGGCCGTAGCCGATGGGTAACGTGCAGTGCAAGCCGCCGGACGAGACGTTGTCGGTCTGGCAGCGCAAGACCGTCATACCCTCGAGGTCGAGAAGCCAGACGTCGCAGCGGGCCGGCCAGCGCGAAGTATCGCGCCGTTCATCGAGCGAGCCGCGGGTCAGCGGCATCGTGGCGATAATATCGCCGGCTTCGGTTGGCGTGAATGGATTGGTGCGGGTCGTTGCGTTTCGAGTCGAGGACATGGCGATGTTCTCCAAGTGTGCGTCCTAAGGATGTTCAAACGCCTCGCCATGACCGGGGTCGAATCCAAATTCGATCAACCAGTCGTTGCGAGCCTCCTCCGCTACTCCCTCACCTTTTTCCGCCGGCTCGGCAGATCGCCGCCGGGCCGACCTCAATTCGCCGTGGACTCGTTCGAAAAACACGTTCGAATCCACAAACTTCGCGTTTCGTTGCCGGGCCGATCGCTGAACTTCGTGATCGCTGCTGACGACGAGACTATCCCGCGCACCGGAATACTGACGCAGCAACTCCGCGATTTGTTCGTCTGCAATCTGGCCTCCGCTTTGCAACACCTCGATTCGCGGATCGCCGAGTTGTTCGGCCAGCGCCGCGTTGCGCACGCTCCCGTCAAACAGGATCGTTACGCGATGACCGTTATCGCTTGCCCACGCGCCCAGCACTCGACACAGGTGAGAGCGACCGATGCTCTCATCCCCCCATTGGCTCGACCGGGCCGCGTGAAGCAAGTTATAACCGTCAATAATAACGCGCATCCCTGGCAACGCGGTCGAAGACTTAGTTTAAGCTGGATTATCGGGGGATCAAGGAAAAAAGAGCCGGCCCGAACGACGATGGCGCCTGCGCCATTTGCAAACGCAAAAAAGCAATCAGTTCGTGAAAAAGGGTGCGAACAATTCGCCGGGTCTAAGCTTCGTTCCGTGGTGACCTAACGCCTTCTTCCTCCGAAAAGCGAACCTCGCCATCCACGATCGTGCACACGGCACGGCCCCGAACTTGCCAGTCGCCAAAAGGGGTATTGCGGCTGCGCGACACGAAGCGGCCCGGCTCTATCCGCCACCGAATGTCCGGATTTATCAGCGTCACATCGGCGACCGCGCCAACGCCCAGCGTGCCGCGGCTGATTCCGAGAATTCGCGCGGGCTGGGACGTCCAGCACGCCACCCAGCGCGGCCAGTCGACGATCCCCGGATCGATCAAGGCGCGAATCGTCAGCGGCACGGCCGTCTCAAGCCCGACCATGCCGAACGGCGCGTTCTGAAACTCAAGCTCCTTCTCTTCGGCGCCGTGCGGCGCGTGATCGGTGACAAGGCAATCGATCGTGCCGTCGCCGACCCCGGCGACGCAAGCCGCGACGTCGGCCTGTGTTCGAAGCGGAGGATTCACCTTGAAATGGGTGTCGTACGACGCGCAGCTCTCCTCCGACAGCAGGAGGTGATGTGGCGTCACTTCGCTGGTGACGCTGATCCCGCGGCGCTTGGCCTCGCGCACCATCTCGACCGATCGCGCAGTCGAGATATGCGCGACGTGGTAGTGCGCACCGGTGATCGACGCCAGCAGGACATCGCGCTGGATCATCGCCTCTTCGGCCACCGCCGGAATCCCGGGCAAGCCCAGCCGGGTCGAGGTGAGCCCCTGGTGCATGCAGCCGCCGGCGGCAAGATCGGGATCTTCGCAGTGCTGGATGACCGGCTTGCCGAACATGCCGACGTACTGCATCGCGCGAAGCATGACAGCCGGGTTGGCGACGCCGCTGCCGTCATCGCTGAAAGCGGCGGCGCCGGCCCGCACCATCTGGCCGATTTCCGCCAGCTCCTTGCCGGCCCGGGCCTTGGTCAGCGCACCGATCGGCAGCACGTTGCAGTGCGCCGAACGGGCGGCCTGGCGGAAGACGAATTCGATGGCAGCTTCGTTGTCGAGCGGAGGATTTGTGTTGGGCATGCAGGCCACGGTCGTGAAGCCGCCCGAGACCGCCGCGGCTGTTCCGGTGGCGATGGTCTCTTCGTCTTCGTTGCCCGGCTCGCGCAGATGAACGTGCATGTCGATCAAACCGGGGCAGACGATGAGCCCGCCGGCGTCGATCGTCCGATCCGTAGATTCGGTGACCTTGCCGATGCGACGAACGCGCCCCGCGGCGATGAGCACGTCGGCCGTCGCGTCATGCGATGACGCCGGATCGATGACTCGGCCGCCGCGGATCAGGATCGATTCGCCGTTCTTCATTCGATCAGCCCGCCGCCGCCTGGTTGCAGAGGAACAATACCGCCATCCGCACCGCCAGCCCGTTCGTCACCTGTTGCAGAATGGCGCTGTTGGGGCCGTCGGCCACAGCGGCCTGAATTTCCACGCCGCGATTGATCGGCCCCGGATGAAGGACAAGCACGTCCGGCCGGGCACGTCGCATCCGCTGAGTCGAGAGGCCGAAGAGCCGCGAATACTCCTGCAAGCTGGGAAAGACATTCGACGCGATCCGCTCCTTCTGCACCCGCAACATGCTGATGACATCGACCTCGCCGATGACCGAATCGAGATCGTGGCAAACGCGGGCGCCGAGCTGCTCAAATGCCTTCGGGACGAGCGTTGTCGGCCCGACCAGCACGACTTCGGCCCCGAGCTTGCGCAGCCCGTGCAGCCCCGAGCGGGCCACGCGCGAGTTCGCCACGTCGCCGACGATCGCGACTTTCAAGCCCGCGACGCGACCCTTCGCCTGCCGAATGGTGAAGATGTCGAGCAGTCCCTGCGTCGGGTGTTCGTGGCGGCCGTCGCCCGCGTTGATCACGCAACACTTCACGCACCGCGCAGCCAACGCAGCGGCCCCCGAGGCCTCGTGGCGAATCACCAGCAGATCGACGCCCATCGCCTCGATGTTGCGGAGCGTGTCGCGGAGGTTTTCACCCTTGCTGACGGACGAGCCCTTCGAGGAAAAGTCGACGATGTCTGCCGACAGTCGCTGCGCTGCGAGCGTGAAGCTCGTCTTCGTGCGAGTTGAATCCTCAAAAAAGAGATTCACGACGACGCGGCCGCGCAGGGCCGGAACTTTCTTCACGCTGCGGGTCGACACGTCGCGGAACGCCTCCGCCGTATCGAGGATGTGCGTGATCTCCTCGCGCGACAGCTCCTCCAGCGTCAGCAGGTGACGATGCGGCCAGACGGCCGTCGGCGGCGGCTCGGCGGGATTCGCAACCCGCGGTGGATCGGCGGCGGTTTGACCGGCGGTCATATCCCGACCTCCACGCGGTCGGCCGCGTCCGTCTCTCGCAGCAGAACGCGCACGTGCTCCTGCGGCCGATCGGTGCGCACACCCACGACGTCGGGCTGGATTGGCAGCTCGCGCCCGCCGCGATCGACGAGCACCACCAGGCGAATCGCCTTGGGCCGGCCGAGATCCATGATGGCATCGAGGGCTGCGCGGACGCTGCGCCCCGTGTAAATGACGTCGTCGATGAGAAAAATGCAGCGACCCGCCACATCGAAGGGGATGTCGGTGGTGCGGACGACGGCCGACGGCCCGATTTCCGCCAGGTCGTCACGATAAAGCGTGATGTCGAGCGTGCCGAGTTCGATCGGCGGCAATCCACGCGACTTCAGTTCCTCCGCAAGACGGCGAGCAAGAATGTCACCGCGCGATCGGACGCCAATCAACGCGATGGGAACGCCGTTATTCGCGGCGGATGAGATCTCGTCGGCGATGTGATCGATCGCGGCCCGGACGCCGCGTTCGTCGAGCAATACCCGCATTGCCGGTCCCTTCCAACCGGACCATATCGCTCGTTCCGGGGACCCGCAAGCGATCCGGCCCCTGCCGCTATAATGATGCCCGCGACGAAAGGGCACTGATGAAAGAAAAGTCGATCCTCATTCGCTGCGGCCACTCGCCCGACCCCGACGACGCGTTCATGTTCTACGCGCTCGCGAAGGAAAAGATCGACACGGGCCCCTACCGCTTTGTGCACGAGATGGCCGACATCGAGTCGCTCAACCGCAGGGCGGAGCATGGCGAACTCGAGCTCTCGGCCATCAGCATTCACGCCTATCCGTTCGTACGCCGACGATATGCATTGATGAACTGCGGCTGCAGCATGGGTGATGGCTACGGCCCGATGATCGTCACGCGCCGGCCGATGGAGCTTTTACAACTAAAGGGCCGCACCATTGCGGTCCCCGGCGAACTGACCACCGCGTTTCTCGCGTTGCAGTTGTGCCTCGGCAAGGGCAGCTTCTCGCATCGGGTCATGGCCTTCGACGCCATCCTCAACGCCGTCGCAAGCGGCGAGGTCGAGGCAGGCCTGATCATTCACGAGGGCCAGCTCACCTATCAAACGCAGGGGCTGCATCTCGTCGTCGACCTCGGTGCGTGGTGGCTGAAGGACACCGGACTGCCGCTGCCGCTGGGCGGCAACGTCATTCGGCGCGACCTCGGCGACGCCGCCATGCACGAGGTAACCCGCTTGCTGCGGCAATCCGTCGAATACGGCCTCGAGCATCGCCGGGAAGCAATCGACTACGCTCTCGCCTTCGGCCGCGACCTCGACAAACCGCTGACCGACAAGTTCGTCGGCATGTATGTGAACAAGTGGACGCTCGACTACGGCGAGCGCGGCCGTACGGCTGTGCGCGAACTTCTCTCGCGGGCCGAGGCCGCGGGCCTGACGCCCGATGCGGGCGAGATCGAGTTTATTTCGTAGTGGCCCCGCCCGATGCCGTCCCCCCGCCCTTACCTTCCTTGAAGTCAAGCGACGCCGAGTTGATGCAATAGCGCAGACCGGTCGGCTGCGGACCGTCATCGAAGACGTGGCCAAGGTGCGCCCCGCACTTGCTGCACGTCACTTCCGTGCGAACCATGCCGTGTGAACGATCGTGCTCCTCGGCGATCACACCGTCCTTGGCGGGCTTGTAAAAGCTGGGCCAACCTGAGCCCGAATCGAACTTTGTGTCCGACACGAAGAGTTCCTGTCCGCAGACGACGCACTTGTACATGCCGTCGGAATGATTGTTCCAGTACTTGTTTGCGAACGGTCGCTCCGTGCCCTTCTGGATACAGACGTAATACTGCTCGGGAGTCAGCTTTTGCTTCAGCTCGTCATCGCTTTTCGGGCGACTTGCGTCCATCTCAGCACCCTCCGTGTGCGCCGCCTGCGCGGCAGCGGGAACCGTCGCAGCCGGACCGGACTCACTCTTCGTGCAGCCGCCGGCGAGCGAAGAAGTTAACATCACGCTCGTCAGGAGAACTACGAACTTGCCTTTCATCGCTACTCCGATGCTGCTTGGATGCAACCGGCTGCAAGCGAATTACCGATGGGGCACTCGCACCCCACTCTTGTAGCACTCGAGACGCACGATTTCCGTGCGTGCCCGCACAGCATAATCGGACGGAGTGTGAGCGTGGACACGCCTGGTTACTCGGACACGCGAAAGCCAACGCGCGAGCTCCGCGCTCAATTTGCGTAAATCCGGCAAGAAGCGGTTCCGTTTGTCCGTTTTGCATCTTAGGATGACTCTGCACGCTCACGCCTTTGCGGCGTCGTCCTTATTGGGGGCCGTTCGGGTCATGAAAATGGGCGTACGTCAGATGGACGATCGAAGCGCGCACCGGATATTTCCGGTCCTGATTTTCCTGGCGGTTCTTATCTTTCTGATCGACATCCGCTTGCCTCGCGGTGCGACGGTGGCGATCTGCTATCTGCCGCTCTTGATGGTCGCTGCGGGCTTTCGTTCGCCGAAACGGATTCTGATCCTCGCCGTCCTCACGACCCTTTTCACGATCCTGGACGTGTTCCTCTCGCCGCCGAACGAGATTCCGCTCTGGGTAACGTTCAATAATCGCGGCCTGACCCTGGCGGCCGGCTGGTTCATCGTCCTGCTCTCCACGACCGCAATGCGTCGTGTCTGGATTTCAGGGCTTCAGGGCATCGATGCCCGTGGCCTGACATCCTTCGGAACACAAGCCCCGTCGCTGGCCGGCGGCTCGGAGATGTTACGTGCATCGCTCGGTTCAACCGCGTCCCCCGCGGGAACCTGCCGGCCGAGTTCCCCGCGCAAGCGGCACGCTGCGCAGCGTATTGCCCTCGTCGCGCACACGAATGCACCGTGGACCGCTCCCTACGCGCGATACTTCCAGTCGGCTGGGCGCGACGTGCAGATCATTTCGTTCCACCCCGATGTTGTACCCGGCGTCACGACCGCGTTCATCGGCGTCCAACCCTTTGACGCCGAGAAGAACAAGGAGCTCTTCGTCACGCGCGTTCCGCGCGCCCGGCGAATCCTTGAGGACTTCGAGCCGGACGTCGTGCTGGCGTGCTATGCCATCTCGAACGGTCTCACGGCCACGCTGGCCTGGAACGGACCGCTGGTCGTCTCGGCCCGCGGCGGCTGCATTCTCCGCCAGACCACGAGCGGCGAGCCGGGCGAGCCCTCGCCGTTCCGCCGCCGCGTATTGAAGTTCGTCACGCGGCGGGCCCACGCCGTTCACGCCGTCTCCGCCGAAATCGAGGAGGCGATCCTCGGCCTGGGCATCGAACGCGAGCGCATCCACTGCTTTCCGCTGGGCGTCGACTTGCAGGATTTCTCCTGGGGAGTCCGTGTACCGCGGGCCGGCGAGTTGCCACACGTCATCTGCACGCGGAGACACGAGCCCGTCTATCAGAACCACGTGATCGTCGAAGCGCTGGCCCAGCTCCGAAACACGGGCCGGCCCGTCCGCTGCACCTTTGTCGGTGGAGGAACACTGCTCGAAGCTCGGCAGGCACAGGCACGCGATCTCGGAGTGGACGACCTGATCACCTTCGTGGGCCAACGCCCGCCCGACGAACTTCCTTCGCTGTTGAGGGACGCGAACTTCTATGTTTCCGCTTCGAGCAGCGATGGCACCAGCACCTCGCTTCTGGAGGCGCTGGCGACCGGCCTCTACCCGATCGTTTCAAACATCCGCGCCAATCAGAAATGGATTCGCGACGGCGAAACCGGCCGCTTCTTCGAACTCGGCAATGCCGCGCGGCTGGCCAGCGCCATCTCCGACAGCATCGACGCGCCCGAGAAGTTCGAGATCGCATCGCGCGACAATCGGCGGCTGGTCGAGCTGGAGGGCGATCGCAGTGCCTGCTCGGCGCGCCTGCTCGAACTGCTCGACCGGATCAGCAGCACCCGCGTCGGTTGACAACACGCGTTCACTGGCTCCAGCGGTCCGCTGCCGTGTAACATCGCGGCAATTGACGAATTCGTCCGGCCGCCGAGCCACGTGACTGTGCCCATCACACCTGATTCAGATTCGCTCCTCGCTTCGGTCGCACTCGGGCTCGCCCCGCCACGGCCGGTTTCCGCGTTCGACGCGACCCGCTCGACCTGTCCGCTGTGCGATGCGGACGACGCTGACGAGTTGTTCGTCGGGGGTGACCACAATTTCGGCTTCGCTGGCGCGTTCCCGGTCGTGCGCTGCCGCTCATGCGGGATGATCTACTGTAATCCTTTTGTCGGCCCGGAAGCGGTCGGCCGATTCTTCGACGATTCGTATGCGGCCCACGACGCGGGCCGCCAGCCGGCGCGCGTTCGACGCGGACGCGACCCATGGGACCGCGTCGCCCCGTTCGGCCGGCGTCGCCTGCTCGACCTGGGCTGCGGCGGCGGCAGCTATCTTGCCCGCATGCAAGCCGCCGGCTGGCAGGGACTCGGCATCGACCCCGTCGAGCGCGCGATCGCGTCGTGCCGGTCGCTCGGCGTGGAAGCGATCGCCGGAACGATTCCCGGCGTCAGTCTAGGCGACCGACGATTCGAGCTGATCACGCTCCGGGGATCACTCCCAAATCTGCCCGAGCCCCGTGAGACATTCGCGGCGCTCCGAGCCGTGGCGACCCCCGAAACGATGCTTATTGCTAACGCGTTCAATGCTGCCGGGCTCATGGCACGCTGGTGCGGGCCGCATTGGCTCGGCTACGACTTGCCGCGGCAGCGCTGCCACTACACGCCCGCGACGCTGACGCGCCTCCTGGTCTCGACCGGCTGGAAGCCCGTCCGCCTCGTCCATCGCCGCCGGCCGAACCTGGCACGCCGCAACGTCCGCATCATGGCGCTCGCGACCGGCCGCAGATCGTGGCAATGGCTCGCTGCGAATCGCTGGCTTATCGGATTCGTAACGCACTATGCAACCTGGACCCGCCAATCGGACGATATCTGCGTCGTGGCCCGCTCCGACTAGGCCCGCATTGGGGATCGGGCAAAACCGTGCTAAACTACGACGTTTCGACACTATTGGAAAAACATGAGCGGACTTGATTCTCCATTCCTGAAGGCGTTGGCTCAGCGCGTCATCATCATTGACGGCGCGATGGGCACCAGCGTCTATTCGCGCGAACTCTCCGTCGATCGCGACTTCCACGGCCACGAGAACTGCCCCGAAGCGCTTCTCCTGACCCGCGGCGACGTCATCGAGGATATCCACGCCGACTTCCTGAAGGTCGGCTGCGATGCGGTCGAAACGAACACCTTTGGCGCGAACAAGGTCGTCTTCGCCGAGTTCGACATGGTCGAGCGGACCTACGAACTCAACAAGAAGGCGGCTGAAATCGCTCGGCGGGCGTGCTCGAAATTCGCAACGGCCGCCAAGCCCCGCTTCGTGCTCGGCTCGCTCGGTCCCGGGACCAAGCTCCCGTCGCTCGGCCATACGACCTTCGCCGTCCTCGAAGACAGCTACGCGGAGCAGGTGCGCGGGCTGCTCGACGGCGGCATCGACGCCGTCATTATCGAGACCTGCCAGGACCTGCTCCAGACCAAGTCGGCCATCAGCGGCGCGACGCTCGCCATGCGCGAGAAAAACCGGCAGGTGCCGATCATCTGCCAGGTCACGATCGAGACCACCGGGACGATGCTTCTCGGCTCGGACATTGCCGCCGCCCTTACCGCGCTGGAGGCCTTTTCGCAGGTCCACGTCATCGGTCTGAACTGTGCCACCGGCCCGCAGGAGATGAGCGAGAACGTCCGCTACCTCTGCGGCAACTCGTCGCGATTCATCAGCGTCGTGCCGAACGCCGGCCTGCCGCAACTCGTCGGTGGAAAGCCGCACTACGTCCTGACGCCCGCCGAAATGGCGAAGTGGATGAAGGAGTTTGTCGAGGTCGACGGCGTCAACCTCGTCGGTGGCTGCTGCGGCACCACGCCCGAGCATCTCGCGGCGGTCGTCGATGCGATCGGCACGCGCCCGCCGAAGAAGCGCGAGCCGCGCCTCGTTGCCGCGTGCTCGAGTCTGTATCAATCCGTCGATCTGAGGCAGGACAACAGCTTCCTGATCGTCGGCGAACGCTGCAACACGAACGGGAGCCGCAAGTTCAAGCGGCTGCTCATCGAGCAAAACCTCGACGAGATCGTCCAGACCGCCCTCGAGCAGCAGAACGAGGGCTCGCACGTGCTCGACGTCTGCGTCGACTACGTCGGCCGCGAAGGCGCGCCGGATATGACGGCCGTCGTCAAGCGGTTTGCAACCGAAGTGAAGCTGCCGCTCATGCTCGACAGCACGCAACTCGATGTGCTCGACGCCGGGCTCTCGCTCTGCGGCGGAAAGTGCATCGTCAACAGCATGAACCTTGAAGACGGCGAGGAGAAGCTCGCTAAAGTCTGCGGTCTGGCCCGCAAGTATGGCGCCGCGGTCGTCGCCCTGACGATCGACGAAGATCCGATCGAAGCCATGGGCAAGACCGCCGCGCGAAAGCTCGCCATCGCCAGGCGAATTCACGATCTGGCGACGAAAACGCACGGACTGAAATCGTCCGACATCCTCTTCGACTGCCTGACGTTTCCGATCACGACCGGCAACGAGGCCGATCGGCGGTTGGGACTCGAAACGCTCGATGGCATCGAGGCCGTGATGCGCGAGTTGCCCGAGTGCCAGACGATCCTCGGCCTCTCGAACATCAGCTTCGGCCTGCAGCCCGAAGGTCGAAAGGTGCTCAACAGCGTCTATCTCCACCATGCCCGTGAGCGAGGGCTGACAGCAGCGATCGTCCATGCCAGCGGCATCGTACCGATGCACCAGATCGACGATGAGGCCCGCCTGGTCGCCGAAGACCTGATCTACGACCGCCGCGGCGGCGCCGGCACCAGCAACGCGGCGAAACAGCAGGGCGACAGCTACGACCCCCTGCTCGTGCTGAGCAACATGTTTGCCGATGCGGTCGCGAAGGAGGAAGT
>CAZONT010000124.1:0-11628 GCA_964581285.1 uncultured Planctomycetaceae bacterium
GGAACGGAACGCTCTGCTTTCGTGGAAGCACTGCGAGACCTTTGTCGATGTCGATCGATCGACCCAGGAAGCCCGTGCTTGAAATCGCGTAGAGCCAAGCAGTCCCCGACGTATCATCAGTACTAGCATGGTCGAAACCGAGCGGTGAGCGCTCCGCCGGGCAAACATCGTGACGATTCGGCAATCCGAATCGGGCTGATCCCCGCGTCTCATGTGACGACTCTGTTTTCCAAACCACCGTCAAACTTCCCGGGGCAGGGATCTGAACCATCGGCCCCGCAAACATTCGCGGCTGGAATTGCCGATCAAAGCCATACCAAGCGACGGTGAGAAGCGCGACGACTGATAGCGCATATATCCAACGACGCGTGCGGCGTTTGGTTGTCGACGTTTGCGGCGGTTGCGATTGCGGCTCGGTTGTCATGGGCATAGACTATATGAGCGTCGCGGATGCGTTGCACGCGCGCGACGGCCGGCGAGGGCGCCGGCCGCTACCCCGATTGAAAACCGGCGCCACTGATCGGAGAAAGACTTGAGCACGACTGCTGAACTTGCCTCGGTCGCTGAACTTACGGCCCGGATCAACACGATCCGGGACACTCTTTGACTTACCCGCCAAAAAGAAAAGACGCAGCGAACTTGAATTGAAGATGGGCGAGCCCGGCTTCTGGGAGAACCAGGAGGCGGCGCAGCCAATCGTTGCCGAGTTGAAGGCGCTCAAGGCGACCATCGACCCGGTCGAGGCCGCGACGAAGCGGGCCGAAGACCTCGTGGTGATGTACGAGCTGGCCGAGACGGAGAACGACGCGGCCACGCGGGCGGAAGCCGAGGCCGAGCACGTGGCGCTGGCGCGGCAGGTCGATCAGGTGAGCCTGATGGCGCTGCTGTCGGGGCCGGATGACGCGGGCGACTGCTTCTTTGCGATCCAATCCGGGGCGGGCGGGACCGAGGCGGCCGACTGGGCCGACATGCTCTTGCGGATGTACCTGCGGTACTTCGAGAAGATGGGGTTCGCGGTCGAGGAGATCAACCGCAAGGACGGCGAAGAGGCGGGGATTCAGTCGATCAACCTGCAGGTGCGCGGGCCGTATGCGTACGGCTACCTGTCGTGCGAGACGGGCGTGCACCGGCTGGTGCGGATCAGCCCGTTCAACTCGCAGGGCAAGCGGCAGACGAGCTTCGCGGCGGTCGACGTGTTGCCGTACAAAGAGGACAAGAAGGTCGAGCTGAACGAGAACGAACTGGAGATCGAGTTTTTCCGGCGGTCGAGTGGGGCGGGCGGGCAGAACGTCAACAAGCTGTCGACGGCCGTGCGGGTGAAGCACCTGCCGACGGGGCTGGTGGTCGAGTGCGTGAACGAGCGGAGCCAGCAGCAGAACAAGAAGCTGGCGCTGTCGGTGCTGCACTCGAAGCTGGAGCAGATGGAGCAGGCGAAGCGCGACGCGGAGCTGGCGAAGAACTACGGGGCGAAGGGCGAGATCGCGTGGGGAAACCAGATTCGCAATTACGTGCTGGATGATCCGCGGGTGAAGGATCTGCGGAACAACATCGAGGTGGGCGATCCGACGAAGGTGCTGGATGGGGATATTCAGCAGTTTATCGATGCGGAGCTGCGACGGCGGGCGGTGAAGCGGGCGAAGGGGAAAGCCTAATCCTCGCGGGATAACTGCAGTTTTCGACGGGCGACCATCAGGCCTTGATGCGTCGGCAACACGACTGAATCGAAATCCGGGTCGGCGGCGATTGTGCGATTGAGTTGGTCGACCGCCTTGCGCTCAATGTCGGACTGCGGGCTCGTGGCCGCGTCGACCCACCAGTGGCGCGAGCCGAGGGCGTTGTGGGCGAGGAAGAGACCGCCTCGGCGAAGGTGGGTGCGGGCCCAGTCGAAGTAGGCGGGGTACTCGGTCTTGATGGCGTCGGCGAAGATGAAGTCGAACGAGTCGCGGCCGAACTGGGTATCGAGGTGCGGGAACTCGTCGAGGGCCTTGGCGCGGCGGATTTCGATTTTGTCGGCGAGGCCGCATCGGACGAACTCGGCCTGGGCGAAGTCGGCGTGTTTCGGGTTGGGCTCGACGGTGAAGAGCTTGCTCCCTGCTGCGAGGCCGCGGGCGATCCAGATGGCCGTGTAGCCGGCGAGGGTGCCCAGCTCCAGCGCCCGGGCCGCACCCCTGCCGCCGTTAGTGAGCGAGGCGAGGATCATGAGCAGGCGGCCGGTGTCGGGCGAGACGGCGATGTCGGGCAGTCCCGCGACGACGGCCCTCTGCATGAGGTCGGCGACGAGCGGGTCGCGGCCGCCGAAGAGATCGCGCGTGTAGCGCTCGGTGGCGGCCCAGCGTTCGGGGGTCATTTCCATCATGTGGGGGAATTTACCCGCCGGGCCGTGCGGCGGCGAAGTTGGGCGACGGCCGGCAGCGCCGTGCCGCGCAGCGACTCGGCGCGCCATCCGCGAGGGCGTCGAGGTTAAGGCGAGAATCCGGCGCGTACAATATCGAAGCGGGCTGTTAACCGTGGCGCGCAGCGAGTTAGGGGAAAGAAGAATACCTCCCCGAGTAGGACTCGAACCTACAACCTACCGGTTAACAGCCGGCCGCTCTACCATTGAGCTATCGGGGATCGGATTTGTTTTCGATCGGGCGACTGTGCCGCCCGCCGAATGCTGTAAACCTTATGACGCCATTTCGCACGGGTCAAGGCGCGATAACGCCCTGTCGCCATACGCCTTAAGTCAGCCCGAGCGCCTTCGCCATCGTCGCGCCGATGTCGGCGGGCGACGACGAGACGTGCACTCCGGCTTCCTTAAGAGCCGCGATCTTGCTCGCGGCTGTGCCCTCGCCACCGCTAATGATCGCGCCGGCGTGGCCCATTCGCTTGCCCGGCGGGGCGGTCTGCCCGGCTATGAAGCCGACGACCGGCTTTCGCACTTTCTCTCGAATGTAGCGGGCGGCGTTTTCTTCGTCGGTGCCGCCGATCTCGCCAATGAAGACGATGCCGTGCGACTCCGGATCGTTCTGAAATAGCTCCAGCAACTCGATGAAGTTGAGCCCCTTAACCGGGTCGCCGCCGATGCCCACGCACGTCGTCTGCGCGATACCACGGGTCGTGCACTGCCAGACCGCTTCGTAGGTCAGCGTCCCGCTGCGCGAAATCAACCCGATCGCCTTGCCTTTGCCGTCGGCTGCCTTGTGGATGTAGCCGGGCATGATGCCGATCTTGCACTGGCCGGGCGTAATAATGCCGGGGCAGTTCGGTCCGATCAGCCGCACGCCCGCGTCGTCGAGAAACTTGCGGGCGCGGACCATGTCAATCGTCGGAATGCCCTCGGTGATCAGCACGATCAGCTTGATTCCGGCGGCCGCGGCCTCCATGGCTGCGTCTGCCGCGGCCGGCGCTGGCACAAATACCATGGAGCAATCGGCCCCTGTCGCCCGGACTGCATCAAACGTATTGTCAAAGACCGGCAGGCCGTGCTCGCTCTTGACGCCACCTTTTCCGGGGACGACGCCGCCGACCATCTTTGTGCCGTAGGCAAGACACTGCGCCGTATGAAACGCTCCGGCCTTGCCGGTGATGCCGTGACAGAGGACGCGGGTGTCCTTATTGACGAGAACGCTCATTCCATGCTCCTGATTCCGACACGTTCGAACCCGGCAGGATAACGGTCGCCATGCACGTCGGCAATCGGCGCGTCAGCGGGCTGCCGCTGGCGGCTTGAAGACCCACGCGACGAGATCATCCTCATCGGAATCGCGGGCCCACGGCGCCGCCTGCTGCGACACGTGCGGCGCTCGGTCGGTAGGCGGGAATGCTCCGCACGCGTCGTCGGCAAAGCGGCGCAGCGTAATGACCGCGTGCGGTCCCGGTCGCGCCATGAATTGATCGAGCTGCATCCGGCTGCCGACGAGCGGCGGGGGCCGGTCCTTGCCGAGGTAAAAGTGCAGGGCCGCGGAGTCGGTGCGATAGAAGGCGATATTCTCCGGCTCGATGCCCTCGACGCGCTTCCGCACGTCTCTCAGAAACGGGCGTTCCGTTCGATAGATTTCGAGAAGGTTTTGTTGATAGCAGACAAAGCCCGCGATCAGCACCAGCGAAGCAGCGGCTATTGCCCGAAACCAGCGCAGTTCCCAACACGCCCGCCGGGCCACCCAATAAACCGCGCCACCCAGTACGAGCGCCGTAAGCCCCAAGAGCCACATCGACCTGTTGATGTCATTCGTGAGCGTCATCTGCGAGCGCGCCGCAAACGGCCGGGCAATGATCGGACCCATCAACGCGACCAGCACAGTCAGCGCAACGCCTACCCCCTGGATGACGATCGCCGCGCGGCGCAGCCGAATGATCCCCGGCTCACGCAGTTCGAGCATGAAGACGCCGATCATCAGCGCCGCAAACGGCAACAGCGGGACAATGTAGTAGCCCCGCCGCGAACCGCCAATGGTGAAGAACACGAACAGCGCCGCGAACGCCAGTCCCAGCCACCGGCTGTTCGCGCTCAGTTCGCGCCGGCCGGCAATGAAACCCGCAACCGACGCCACAAAGAGCGGCGCCCACGGCAGCAGGAGATACGGCAGGAAGTAGAAGTAGAGGTAGAGCGGTTCCTGGTCGTGATCGAATGGGATGAAGAATCGGCGGATGTTCTCGCGGAAAACGAGCGAGAGACTACTGGCCTGCAATGCGTTTGTCCGGCTGAGCGCCGCATAGGCGAACGGCGCCAGGTAAAGCGCAATCCCGATGGCAATCGCGAGCAGATGCGACCGCGTGAGCGACTTTCGCCAGCGTTGCTCGATGAGCAGATCAGGCAGAATTGCGATCAGTGGCAGCACCAGCGCCGGCAGACCTTTGACGAGCGCGCCGATGAACACGATCAGATAGAAAACAAGATATGAACCAAATCCCGGTCGCTCGCGCCGCGCCCAATACCAGCAGATCGCCAGCATGACGACCGCCGCGTTCCCCATCTCGACCATTCCCACGCGCGACCAGAAGAGAAAGCCAAAACTGGTCAAGAGTACCACCGCCGCCATCCGCGCGACCGGCGGCGTCCACAACCGGCGCCCGATCCACAGCGTGCACGCGATGATGACGAGCCCGCCGATTGCGCTCGGCAGTCGCACGTCGGACTCGTCGAGGTGGCCGGTCAACTTGCCCGCAAACGCAACCAACCAGTAGCCGACCACCGGCTTGTCATCGTAGGGTTCGCCGCCGATGGCGGGGTGGAAGTAGTCGCCGGTGAGCATCATTTCGCGGCTGATCTCGGCCCAGCGACCCTCCTGACGATTGAGGCTGCGCACGCCGAGGCCATATAGAAGCACCGCGGCTGCGAGCGCGAGGATGGCGAGCTCGGGGAGGCGGCTGCCCGACACAGCGGCCTGCGGCGACGTAGTCTGGATCGACACGGTTGTTAGAGTTTGTCGGAGACGTTGCGTTCTACGCGAACTTGCTCGACGGTAAATCGCGCCTTTCGCTTTCCGTCCGGGCCGGTCGCATTGCGTTCGATTTTCGCGGCCACGCTCACGCGTTCACCGACCCGTAGATCGTTCAAGGTGGCGGTCTTACCATTGATCTCGATCACACAATGCTCGGGCACACTGCCGGTGAGTTGGCGCGTTGCGCCGGTCGAGGGGATTACGACTTCAATGCTGGCCAACCTGCCGGCGGTATCGATGGCCGTGATGGTCCCGCTGCCGAATTCGGTCGCCGAAGCGCCGGTTCGCAGCCACCCGAGTACGGTGATTGCGATGAGGGCAGCTCCGGCAATCGCATATTGTCGCCGGCTAACTCGCGGAATGGGCATGTGCGAAGTCCCTCTAGGCAGTCGCGGGCTCCCGTGCCACGGCGCTGGATGGGTGCGACGTGATACGCTCGCCGAGAATCATTGTGGCTACCGGCAGTTGAATCGGCAAGCTCACGCGCGGCGTTCTACGAACATTACTGTGATTTCACGCAATCGCGAGAACATGGTTCCGGCGCGATTACGCACCGATCGCCGCGGCGCGGCGGCTCAACGCCTCTCTGACAACATCCGCGAATAGTCGAGCCCGGGCACGGTGCCGCGGACGTGTCGCAACATATTCAGGACCTGGGCGCGGTGGTGTGTGCCATGATGGCAGAGCTGAAGCATGGTCACCCCGATCGGAAACTCGCGAACAACGCCCGGCCGGGGCACAGCCCGCACAATCCGGGTCAGTTCTGCGTTCGACATTGCTTCCAGCACGTTGTTTCGCGCGAGCGCTGTTTCGTCGAAGGTCCGCCGTATCTCAGCGATCGAAAGACGTGCATCCGCCGGCGGGAAGCCTCGACCTTCATTCGTGTTCCAATTGTCGAGCCACCACCGCTCCGCGTCGCGGATGTGCACCAGCGACTTGCGGAGAGTTCCGATCCCCATTTCGAACGGGCGATCGATGGCCTCGTCGGGGAGCGACTCGGCCGCATCGTGAACGCGCGCCCGTGCCCAGTCCGCGTAGCCGAAGTATGCCCGGATGGTCCGCACGTCGAGAGCGTCGGCCGGCCGTCCTGCACCGTTCGCCTGCTGCTCGATTTTCATGAAGATGTAGTCGACACCCGGCTTCGGAGGTTCTGCGCCGACATGCCGCAGCATGTTCACGGCCTGTGCCCGGTGGTGCGATCCATGATTGCAAACATGCAGCAGGAGGTCGCGCAGCGAAAACGTGTACGTCTCCTTGCGCATGTTCGTGAACGTGATCGGTGCGTCGAGATCGCGATTCGACTTTGCTGCAAGAAAGGCCGCACGCGCCGCGCCTGTCCGCCGAAAGCGCTCGTGAAGCTCGGCCATCGAAATAGCCGGATCGGCCTTCGCGAGTTGCGATCGGTCGCCGCCCAGCCAGCGATCGAGCCAAATCTGTTCGGCGAACCACAGGTGCGCGAGCGTCGCCCGCAGGGAGCCCTCGCCCATCTCGAATTTGCGATCGAGCTGTGCATCGGAGAGAGGCAAGGCCGCCAACAATAGCTTCTCGCGAGCCCAATCATTAAACGTAAGCAGTTCCGAAATCGATCCGAGTCCCATCGTTTGGCCCACCATTGCCTGGGTTCGTGACGTGCGCTGGGGTGCAACGTATCCCGCGCAGCCCTGGCGGGCAATCTGCAAGCGGTCTGCGGCGATCCGAAGTCGAGGCGCGTACGTACTGAGTATCAGCAGGTCGTTGTAAGCCACGGGTCTTTGGGGCACACATCCGTAACTTTCCTTCTCCGCGGAGGTCCCGTGGGCCGGTGTGGAAAGCCCGACGGCGGGTGTTACGATGGCGGGGTGGTGATCGAACGCAACTGGTTGCGGCGATTGCCGATATGCAAAGGGCTCGGCCGCGGTCGGACGACTGAAATCAAGTCCGGACTGTCGGGATCGAGTCGGTGAACTTAGCGCAAGGCGATGGCGCATTCAGCCCGATGAGTTGGCCTAAGTAGTTAGTTATTAGCTACTTACGATGCAATTCGCCGAGCGGCTGACGGGGACGGAGTCTGCCCGTAGCAGAATGATGACGCTGGTAGTTTTGGTCCGTCCTATAACTCGACCCTGATTGACTCATGATGGGACCGTCCGACAGTTTCATTCATCCGACCAGCGTGATTGATCCCGGCGCCAAGATTGGCCGCGGAACAAAGATCTGGCACTTCTGCCACGTCTGCGAAGGGGCCGTCATCGGTTCTAATTGCGTGCTCGGTCAGAACGTGTACGTCAGCGGCCGGGCGCGTATCGGCAACAACGTCAAGATTCAGAATAACGTTTCGGTCTACGACGGGGTCGAAATCGAAGACGACGTCTTTTGCGGACCGAGCATGGTCTTCACAAACGTCAAGACACCGCGCGCCGAAGTCTCACGCAGGGACGCGTTCGAGCGGACGCTTGTGTGCCGCGGTGCGATGATCGGTGCCAACGCGACGATCATCTGCGGCACGACCCTTGGGCGCCACTGCTTCATCGGCGCGGGGGCGGTCGTCACCCGTGACGTGCCACCGTTCGCCCTGATGGTCGGTGTTCCAGCCGAGCGCGACGGATGGAGTTGCCGCTGCGGCGCCAAACTGCGCAAGCGGAAGCCCCTATACGTCTGTCCGCGATGCGCGGCCGAATACGAAAAGCGTGACAGCGAACTCACGGAACTGAAGGCCTGAATGTTGAAGGTAGTCGCCATTTGCGGAGCCCGGCCGAACTTCATGAAGATCGCCCCGCTCATGGAACAGTTTGCCGCGACCGGGAAGATTCACACCACGCTCGTCCACACCGGCCAGCACTATGACGAGCGGATGAGCGACCTGTTCTTTCGACAGCTCGGCATTCCCGAGCCCGACATCAATCTCGAGGTCGGCTCGGGCAGCCACGCGGTGCAGACCGCCGAGATCATGCGACGATTTGAGCCGGTGCTGGAGCAGCGGAAGCCGGATTGGGTCGTGGTGGTGGGGGACGTGAACAGCACGATTGCATGTGCCCTGGTGGCCGTGAAGCGCGGCGTCAAAGTTGCGCACGTCGAGGCCGGCCTGCGAAGCTATGACCGGACCATGCCGGAGGAAATCAACCGCCTACTGACCGATGCTATTAGCGACCTGCTGCTCGCGAGCGAGCCGGACGCGGTTGATAACCTGCGTCGCGAAGGCATCGAGGGCGACAAGGTCCAGTTCGTCGGCAACGTGATGATTGATACTCTGCTGAAGCATCGGGCACGGGCCGATCAATCTACGATTTTACGAGACCTTTCATTGACGCCGCGCGGATTCGCCGTCGTGACGCTGCATCGGCCGAGTAACGTCGACCGGGCGGAATCGCTGGGGGAAATACTCGGAGCGTTCGAGACGATTGCCCGCGACCTCGACGTTGTATTCCCGATGCATCCGCGGACCAGGAAAAACCTCGAGCAATTCGGTCTGTCCGACCGCGCAGCCCGCATCAGCCGCTTCAAGATCATCGAGCCGCTGGGGTATCTCGACTATCTCAAGCTCATGGCCGACTCGCGCATCGTGTTGACCGATTCCGGCGGCGTACAGGAAGAGACGACCATCCTCGGCGTGCCGTGCCTGACGCTGCGCCCGACGACCGAGCGGCCGATCACGATTACGGCCGGCACCAATCGCTTGGTGCCCGTCGGGCCGGAAGGGTCTTGCCGGCGCGACGCAGTATTGACCGCTTATTCGGCGGCGATTTCGAATCCGCGACCGCGCGACGCCCATCCTCCGTTGTGGGACGGCCAGGCGGCATCGCGGATCGCGACGTGCCTATTGCGTGCGGCGAATGGCTAAGACGCAGACCAAGCGGCCACTTCGCCTCGTCATGCCGCAGCCAGAGCGAACACCCGAGAGTGTTCGCGAAGTTCGACTCTGTGCGGTCGGGGCAGGGCAGTGGGGGAGGCACTTGCTTCACGCATTCGCACGTACGCCCGATTGCCGCATTATGTATGTCTGCGATGCCGATGAAAAAACGCTTGCAACCGCCGGGGCCATCTGTCCCCAGGCCCGACGCGTTGCAAAACTGGAGGAGGCATTGGGCGATCCCGAAGTCAATGCCATCTCAATTGCGACCGACACGGCGACGCATGCTTCACTTGGGTTGGCCGCGCTTCGCGCCGGCAAGCATGTTTTCATCGAAAAGCCGCTGGCCATGTCGTCCGACGAGGCGCGCGTACTGATCGCCGCCGCAGGTGCGGCCGACCGCAAGCTCATGGTCGGGCACCTACTCGAGTATCACCCGGCGGTAATCGCGATCGAGCGGTTGCTGGAATCCGGACAAGTCGGCGATCTGCTCTACGCTTACACTCAGCGAATAAACCTCGGCATCGTGCGAAGGGACGAGAATGCGTGGTGGTCGCTTGCGCCGCACGACATTGCCGTGATCTGCCGCCTGTTCGACGCGGAGCCGATCGAAGTTGCCGCCCAAGGCCGCAGCATTCTCCGTCGGGGCGTCGAGGACGTGGTGTTCGCGACGCTGCGATTTGCCGATCAGAGAATGGCCCACATCCATGTCAGTTGGCTGGATCCGCACAAGATACGTAAGATGACACTCGTTGGTGAGCAGAAGATGGTCACCTTTGACGACATGTCCGCCAACGAAAAAGTACGGCTGTACGACAAAGGCGTGGACCGCCTGGACGAGATGACGATGCGAACCGGCGATATCGTCATTCCCCAAATCGATGGCATCGAGCCCTTGTTGCTGGAATGCCAGAGCTTCGTCGCTTCGATCATCACCGGATCGCCGATCCTAACGGACGGCGACAACGGTCTGCGCGTCGTGCGAATTCTGGAGGCCGGACAGCGATCGCTGCGCGACGACGGCGGTTTCGTTCCGGTGGAGAGTCCATGAACGTCCCCTTGCTTGATCTGACGGCACAGTACGCATCCATCCGCCCCGAGATCGACGCTGCCATCCGCGAAGTCTGCGAAACTCAGCGATTCATCCTCGGCGAGACGGTCGAACGCTTCGAGCTCGCCATGGCCGTCTATTGCGGTGTGAAACACGCCATTGGCATGAGCAGTGGCACCGACGCGTTGCTGGCCGCTCTTATGGTGCTCAATGTCGGTCCCGGCGACGAGGTGATCTGTCCGCCTTACACGTTCTTCGCTACTGCCGGCACGGTCGCGCGACTCGGCGCTCGCTCGGTGTTCGTCGACATCGACGCTGCGACATTTAACTTTGATCCAGCGAAGCTTGAACACGCGATCACGAAGAAGACAAAAGCGATCATCCCGGTCGACCTCTTCGGCCAGACGGCTGAGATGAACGCGATCGCCGCGATCGCTCGCAAGCACGGCATCCCCCTGGTTGAGGATGCGGCCCAAGCGATCGGCGCGACGCACCACGGCCGCAAGGTCGGCCAGTTCGCCGAGCTGACGTGCCTGAGTTTCTTCCCGACGAAAAACCTCGGCGGTTTCGGCGACGGGGGCATGATCGTGACGAACGACGACGCGCTCGCGAAGGCCTGCCGCATGACCCGCGTCCATGGCGCCGAAACCGAGTATCACCACTCAACCGTCGGCGGGAACTTCCGACTCGACGCGCTGCAAGCCGCTGTTCTGAGCGTCAAGCTGAGACACCTCGATCGCTGGATTGACGACCGACGCCGACGCGCGGATCGGTACACCGAACTACTCTCCGGGAGCGGTGTGACGCCTCCGGTCGAGTTGAATTACAATAAGCACACATACCATCAGTACACGATCCGTGTTCCCGGCGGCCGACGCGACGCCGTGCAGGCGCACTTGAAGCAGGCCGGTGTTGCGACCAAGATCTACTACCCCGTCTGCCTGCATCAGCAACAGTGCTTTGAGTCGCTGGGTTACTCGACGGGCGATTTCCCCGTTGCAGAACGCGCGGCGGCCGAGGTGCTCTCGCTGCCGATGTTTCCCGAGCTCACCGAAGCAATGCAGCGACACGTCGCCGAGAGCATCGCAGGCTTCAAGCCGGCGGCGCCGACGTCGGCGAAGCGCGACGCAGTCGTTGGAACGCGGTCTTGATCGGGTGCAGCAGTTCGGCGCGTTCCTGTCCCGTCAAAGTGATCGTCGCTGCAAAGATCGTTCCGGCCAGGCCTGCTGCCGTGCCGCATGTAAGCACCGGAATCCATCCTGCCGGTGTGTAATAGACTTGGATTATTCGCCCGGCGGCAAAAGCAACGGCCGCTGGCGCCAGAGGCT
>CAZONT010000125.1:0-11474 GCA_964581285.1 uncultured Planctomycetaceae bacterium
GACATGTCGCAGATGGCCCGCATGCAGCGGCCGATGAGGCGCTGAATCTCCTGCGTGCGGCCGTCGATCTTGCCGCTGCGGTCGCGCTTGCGTCGCTGGCCGGTCGAGGCGGGAAGCATGTCATACTCGGCGGTGACCCAGCCCTTGCCGGAGGCCTCGCGCCACTTGGGGACTTCCTCTTCGACGCACGCGGTGCAGAGGACGCGGGTGTTGCCGCTTTCGATGATGACGGAGCCCGGGACGCCGCGCAGGACGTTTCGCTGGATGTGGATGGGTCGGAGCTGGTTGGGTCGTCGGCCGTCGGGTCGCTTCATGCGTCCATCTGACCGCCGATGCGGCGAAAGGTCAAAACGCGCGGCCGAAAAATCAGGGGTTGCAGGTAGTGAACGTGAGCAGGCGCGTCACGAACGGGGCGATGTCGGCAGCGGTGACGGTCGTGCTGTTGTTGAAATCGCCGCAGGCGCAGGAACCCGAGCCGGTCAGCAGGCAGGCGGCGAAGGCGGCGATGTCCCGGCCGTTGACTTGCTGGTCTGTTACGAGATCGCCGGAGCAGGAACAGCTTGGAACGGCCGACGGCGGCACGACTGCAAGCGATCGGCCGCGGGACAGGCCGGTGAGGACCGAGGCGGCCGCGGCGCCTGTCCAGCCGGGGCCGGATGACGCGAGGGTATCGTCCACACGCCAGACAGCGGTAGCGGTGAGGGCGTAGACGGTGACCGACGCACCGCTCACGACGGCTGCAACGTCGTAGACCGCGCCGGGAATGCCGGTGAGCCGTCCCTGGTAGGTCCACGCACCGGCCGTAAAGGTCCACTTGTGGAGGCCGGCAGGATAGCTGCCGCCGTCGAGGTACATGGCGACGTACACGGTGTTGGCGTCGGCAAAGGCGAAGCCGAGCGGTCGTGCGTCGGTCGCACCGAGCACGAGCGAGAGAGCGGCCGGGGCCGGTCCGGTCGGGCTCATCTTGTAGATGCCGGTCCCGGGCGTGAACGGCGGTCCCGACGCCGACGAAGAGACGAAGAGTTCGCCGTTGAAGACCTCGAGCCAGAGGGCATTGCCCCCGAAATAACTCTCGAATGCGGCGTCGGCGTTGCGAGCGGAGCCGTCGCCGGTCGATGTGAAGACATAGCCCGCGGTCGCGGCGACGCCGCGACACAATTGATCGGCGACGCCGTTTTCGAAGGCGGCGTCGACGTGAATCGTCGGGCCGGCGGCAACGCGGACGAAGCCGGGGCGCCGCGGGTTGGTGATGCTGAGGTTGGTCCAGGTCGTGGCGACATAGAGATGCTGGTTGTCCGCATCGTTGAAGGCGATCTGCATGGCATTGACGGCGGAGTACTCAGTTGAACCGATCGGCGGCGAGCCGGTGTGGGGGATGGTGTAGGTCTGAACGGGTGCGCCAAACGCTGGTGCGTACTCGGCAATCGTAATGGGGGCCGGGTTCGGACTGACCCCCGGCGCGGTCGCGACAATGATGTTGCCGGGTGTGAAGGGAGCGGCGGCCGCGGTCCCGGCGCAAATTGAGACGGCGATCAGCGCCACGAGTTGGGTGTGCTGCAGCAAACGGGGCATTCGTCGTCCTCCTTTCCCTGATATGTCTGGGTGCGGTCGATGAGTGAGAGACCGCGCAGCCGGGGAATTGTGCCGTGATTCGCGACGTGTGAAAAGAAGCGGGCGGGATGATTTTTCAATCATCCCGCCCGCGGGTTAAGCAAAACTGTCACGACCGACTACGGGCACGACGGGTTGGGGTCGCCGGTCCCGAGGAGCTTGGTCACGTAAGGCCCGATGTCGGCCGTGGTGACTCCGCCCGAGCCGTTCATGTCGGCACAGGCACACGGGGTGGTCAGCGGCCCGCCGGCGATGACGCAGCCGACGAAGCCCTGCGAATCGACGCCGTCCACGCGGCTGTTGCCGTTGACGTCGCCGAGACACGTGGCGCAGGTCGGGATGGCCGAAGCCGGAACAACGGCGACAGCACGGCCGCGGCTGACGCGCGGGACGGTCGTATTAACCGGCCGCGAGCTCCACGTGAGGGTGTTGTCGAGCGTGTCGTCGACGTACGCGAGCGAGCCCTCGCTCGTGGCCGTCGTGCTCTGGATCCAGACGCGGACGTTGTTTCCGCTGACTCTGACGTCGACGCCACGGCCGAACTGGACGCCGAGGGCCGTAACGTTGCCCTGATTGACCCAGACGCCGCCGCTCTTGAAGAACTTGTGGACGTTGGCATACCCCTGCGACGCCGTGAAGCAGACGTAGAGGTTGTTGGCGTCGGCGAAGGCGAAGTTCAGGATGTTGCCCGCCGTCCCGGCGCCGCCGGTGCCGAGGGTCTGAACGATCTGGGTCGGCGTACCCGGCGTTCCGGCCGGATCGGTGACCTCGTAGATGCCGGCGCCGTTGGCGAACGTGCCGGATGTGGCGGTCGTCGCCGTGGAGAAGTAGAGGTTGCTATTGAACATTTCGACCATGCGCGGCGTGACGTTCACCAGCGTGCTCACGGCTGCACCGGCGATGTCCCAGCGCCGGATCGTGCTATCCAGGCTGAAATAGACATCGTTGCCGTTGGCGGTGACGCCACGACCGGTGTCGTTAATTTGCGCACCCTCTCGCAAGTCGAACGTGTGTGCTCCGCCCGAGAACACGGTTCGGACGAAGCCGACGCGGTTCGTGGGGTTGGCGCTGCCGTCGAGGTGGTTGGCGGCAAGGTAGAGCTTGCCGGCTGCGGCCACGTCGAAGTTGATGTCGAACGTGGTCCCGGAAGTCGGAAGCTCCGTGACGCCGGAGGGCGTGCCGGTCAACGGAACGTCAACGGGCGGCTGGACAAGCTGACCGGCCGAGTTGTATTCGCGAAGCTGGATCTGGCCGGGGCTGGTGAAGTCTTTCACGGTGCCGACGATGACGTTGCCGCCGGTGAAGGCCTGCGGGTTGGCATTCAGCGGCGTCTCGACGAACTCAGCCGTGTCATCGAGCGGGGCCGAGATATTGGTGAATGTGTACGTGGCGTTGGTGCTCAGGGTAACCAACGCCGCATCCGCGTGCCGGACAAAGGTCCAGGGCGTCGCCGGCGAACCGACGTTGCCGGCTGTAGCGGTGAACTGAATGTTCTTTCCCTGCCGGTAGAGGTAGACACCAGTAGCCGGGTTGCCGTCGTTCGGATCACCGCCGGTGATGGCGTTGCTTCCGTTGCCGGTCGTAAAGGTGCGAACCTGGTAGAGCTGCTTGAAGTTGGCAGTCAGTGTACCGTTCGCGCTGAGCGTGACGGGGATGCTCGGACTTTCGTCATTCGGCGGGGCCGGCGCGAGTGAGCCGGTCCAGCGATCGAAGATCCAGTTTGCGTCGGCAAACGCATCGACCTGGAGGTTGGTGTTGGTCGGCTGAACGATGTTGTACGGGCCACCCGGGAAGAAAAATGTTCCGCCGGGCGTGACATCAACCGAGCCGTTTCCGACGCCCGAGAGGGTCAGGATGGACTGGCCGGCGAGCAGGTCGAACTTGGCTTTGATATTTCGCGTGCCGTCAACGACGAGATTGAGCGGATTGGAAACGCCGAGCGAGGCGTCGCCGTTGTCGCCATCGAGCCACTCCGTGAAGAGCGAGCCGACGTTGGCGGTGGCAGTCAATTGAACCGTGCTGCACATTGCGTAGGGGCCGGTCGGTGGGTTCTTGACGACCGAGCCAAAGCCGCTGCCGGTGTTGGTCACGTTGACGTTGTATGACTGCGGCGCCTGCGCGGCCGGAACGATTGCGACCGATCGACCGCGAGACAGACCCGTTACGATTTCGGTCCCTGCCGCGCCCTGCCAGGCCACGTCCGTCGAAGCGAGCGTATCGGCGACGCGCCAGACGCTGGTGTTCGTCACGACGTAGAGCGTGACGTTGCCGCCATTGACCACGCCGGTGACGTCGCTGACTTGCAGCGACGTACCGACTGCCGTATTCGCCCCGTCGTCGACCCAGATCGAGCCGTTGAAGTGGTACTTGTGAACCCCGGCGACGCCGCCGCCGCTGATAAACGTGACATAGACGGTGTTGGCGTCGGCGACGAACAGTCCCATGGGAGACGTGCTTGCACCGGTTGCGAAGACGATGCTCGGCAGGGTGCTATCGGGCGCGAGCAACGGTACCTTGAAGACGCCCGGCCCACCGGTGAACGCGCCGCCGCTTGCGCCGGAGGAGATCCAGAGATCGCTGCCGAAGCGGGCAAGCCAGCGGCAGTTGCCGGCGAAAAAGCTCGACGCCACGCCGCCGAGCGTTCGCTTCACGAAGGTGCCGGACGACGTGTAGATGCGGCACTTGTATTCTTCGACACCGCGATTATCCGTGGCGCCGTCGCCGGTCGTGACGGCGGCGTCGATCACGGGCGCGCCACTGGAAGCGTTGACTCGCAGGTAGCCGGGCGTCTGATTTCCGGCACCGCCCGCCGTTGAGTTGACGAACGTTGTCGAAATGTAAATAAGCTGGTTGTTAAGATCGTCGAAATTGATTTGGCTTGAGGTTGTCGAAGGACCGTTCATGGAACCGAACGGCGGCGAGCCGCTGTTTGGAACCGCGTACGACTGCACGGAAGCGCCACTGGACGTGTATTCGGTCAGGGTGACTTGAACCGGGGCCGGACTCACTCCAGTTGTCGGCGCCGTCGCGACGACAATGTTTCCCGGAGTGAACTGCGCGGCGTTCGCCGGCACGGCGGCGACCGCGATGGCCGTCGCTAGAACCAGCGCGGCGCACGTGTACTTGCGTGTGGAACCGAATGACATCTGACTTCCTCCTTGCCAGTTTCCGATACTCTTGACCTTCGTATTCGTAAATTGCCGGCCGGTCGGAGCGAGCGAGTGCAATTCGAGCCCGGTCCGGCTTAACAGTCTGTTCGTCGTCTGTTCGACTTGGCGCCCGCAGCCGAAACCGGCTGGCCGGTGCAGCGGAGCGCCACCGCCTCCTAAGTCCTGCCTCCCAATTGTAACCAAAAACCCGCGCGACAAGGCCAAAATCCGGGTCAAACTCGGTGAAATTCCGGTTAATCCGACAAGATAGACCGCTCCGTTTTTGCGGTCTGTGTCGGACATGCGGAGGAAGCAGTCCGTCATCCGGGTGCAGCCGGTAATGGCGCTTCGCGACGATGCGGGAAATCCCCAATCGCCGTCGATCGGCGTTCGGTGAGAGTGCGTGGAAATCGAGTTGCGCCGACTCTTGGTTGCGATAGATGGACTAACCGTCGTATTGCGATGGACTTGCGAGCGCCGGTGGATTCCAGTCGGGCGAATTCCGTTAAATCTTAGCCGAAATACGCTCCGTCACCTTGAACTGGCATTGCGGATTCTGTTATTCTGAGACCGTCGAGGCATTCGGAGGAGTTGGTGAAGGGCGCACGCGGGCCTCGGCAAAAAACTGGATCGCATTAGAACGCAAAAGGGAGGTGCGGAATGAAGCATCGAACGACTCTCGCTGTCGGTGTCGTCGCGCTGTTGGGAATTGGCGCGTCGGCGTTTGGACAAGGGGCGACGGTGATTTTTTCAAACATCGCCACGTCGCCGACGTCGGACGTTCCGGGCTTTCCGGGTCACAAGTTCAATCCCGGCGCTGGCACGCAGTTCGACCGGCCGTTCGTGAGTCCGGACGGATCGCGCTGGATCTTTGGCGCGATTGCCGACGATCCGACGGCTGATCTGGATGTCATCATTCTCGGCACGGGTCTGACGAGCGCGGGTTCGACGCTGGGCGTGAAGGAAGGCGATGCTGCGCCGGGCGGCGCCGGCGTCTACAGCACGATCAAGACTCAGATGGGCATCAACAACTCCGGCAACTGGGCATTTGGCGGCGACACGACCGCCACGACGACCACGGACGATGTCATCGTTCGGTGGACGGCGGGTCCCGGGTTCGAGTTGATGGGCCGCGAGGGCACGCCGGTGCCGGGAATGGGCGGGACCATCGGTTTCGGCTCAACCAACGACGCGGCGCACATTCTCAACAACGACGAGACGCGGTTCCGGTCGGCCTCGCTGACCACGGCGACCACGCAGCAGATTCTGTACAAGTGCACGTCGCTGGCGATCGGGAGCGTGATCGCGCAGACGGACGTTACCGTACCGGCGGGCCAGTTGACGCCACCGCCGCAGTCGATCGACAATTTCACCACGGATCGGTTCCGGTCGGATGCGACCGGGGCGCATTCCATCTACGGCGGCGATGTAAACGTCACGACCACAACGGACCTGATGGTTGTCTTCGACGGCACCGTCGTCGCACAGGAAGGGTCGGTGTTGCCGGGTTCGTCGTTCGTGTCAACCGTCACCGCCTTTACCGGCGATAACGGGAGTCTCCAGCTGTCGGCCAGCAACGGTCACTATCTGTTCCGCGGCTCGAACGCGGACACCATCGACTGGGTGTCCGGGGAAGGAACTGTGCGGGCGATCACAGACCAGCCGATCTTCACCGGGTCGACCGAGCTTTTCGACGACGCGATCTTCGCGACGACGTTCTTCGTAAACGCCGTCAACAGCAATGGCGACTACATCATCGGTGGCACGACGAACGCGCCGGACGCGAACAAGAACGCCGTGCTCGTCCTGAATGGCACGACGCTGGTCATGCGGGAAGGCGATCCGGTTGACGTCAACGGAAACGGATTGTTTGACGACGACGCCTTCGTCAGCGTGTTCAACAACGACGATTCGTTCCTGACGGACAACCTCTGGTACTACTTCAACGCCGACCTTCGAAACGGGGCTGGCACGGCGATCGGGCAGGCATTCCTGCGAATGCAGGTTCCGGAGCCGGCGACGCTTTCGCTTCTCGGCTTCGCGGTGTTGCCGCTTCTGCGGCGGCGGACGGGTCGCTGAGTTTTGCGGTAGAATTCGGACGATTCATGAAACGCCGGGTGGGTTGCCCGGCGTTTCTTTTTTGAGCCGGGCAGCTGAACATCGAAGTGGGGCGGGTGGAGTGAGCGCATGACGTCGAATCGGACCCGCATCGGCCGGCGCACCACCGCGCTGCTGATGGGCACGCTGCTATCCATGGCAGTCGCGAGCGTCTCGGCCCAGGATGTGCCTGTCCCGGAGGGGACACCGTTGCCGGCCTACGCCCGGCGGATCGATCTGACGGGCTCGGCACCCGTCGAACCACGCCCACGCGGGGCGAGTGCGAATCCCGTCATCGTCATTACCGGCTACTGGCCGCCGACCAACGAGATGATTCGCCGCTTCAGCGCCAACCCGGTCCAAAACCCGCAAGGCTGGATCGGCGGGAACTGGGAGGGTCGCGGGTACGACATTTACGCGTTCTTTCCGGAGTTTCCGGGCGGCGTGCTGAACAAGGGACAGGGCGACTTCGAGGTCGATTACCAGGACACGTCGGCCGACTGGTGGACGATCATCCCCAACTATCACCCGATCGCGATGATCACGTTTAGCCGGGCCGGCAACGACAGCGGCTGGGAGTTTGAGGGGGGAAACCGGACCTATATCGCGTCGCAGTGGACGGCGGATTACCTCACGCCGACCCGGCCGACGCCGGAGCTGCCGATCATGGTGCAGGAGCCGGCTCTGACCGAGCGGTTCTCGACGCTGCCGATCGCACAGATGATCGCGGACGTGCAGGCGTCCGGTGCGGCGGTCAACGCCTTCGGGACCGTGATCGACAACGGGCGATTTCTGTCGAACTTCATCGGGTACCACGGCTGCTGGTATCGCGTCTTGCACGGCGCGGAGAGCGACCCGGACTGGCTGATCTGCTCGGGCCACATTCACGTGGGATATGCGATGTCGGTCGCGACCGCGATTACCGCGACCGAAGCGACACTTCGCTCGTTGACGACGTACGTCGACAAGCGGCGGCTGCCGGGCGACATGAACTGCGACGGCTATCGCAATGGCGATGACGTACAGGCTTTTGTGCAGGCGCTGCTGAGCCCGGCTGCGTACGGCGCGGCGTATCCGGCATGTGTGCTGAAGAACGGTGATTACAACGGGGACGAGCTGCTGACGACGGCGGATGTCGATCTCTTCTCGGCGTCGATGATCGCGGATTGAAGCGAAAGCGGGCGATGGGATTCGAACCCACAACATCTAGCTTGGAAGGCTAGAGCTCTACCATTGAGCTACGCCCGCGGGGCAGGGCATCATCGCCGTGGGGATGGTATTCCGCAAGCGGCGCTCAGGCCGGAACGGGCTGCGGAAGTTCGTTTGGCGGGGGAAACAGACGGTTTCGGAAGGCGAGCCAGATGTGCTCGCCGAGCGTAGGACCCGGGACAAACTCCGCGACAACGAAGGTCACGTCGTCGTGCGCGAGGCCCGCTGGGCCGGCGTGCGCGAGCAGGGCGTCGAGCAGGCGATCGGAGACCTTTTCGACGGTGTCGCGGTTCGTCTCGTTCAGCACACGCTCGATGTTCGCCGCGCCGAATTGCATTCGCTGCGCGTTCGGAGCTTCGAGCACGCCGTCAGTGACGAGCAGCAGCCGGTCGCCATGACTGACCTTTACGCTGTGCCGCGAGTAGCTTGCGTTTTCTTCGATGGCGAGAGGGCCGTCGATGAATCCGCCCGCGCGGGCCGGGCGATCGACCTGGAGCAGCCGCCAGCGGTCCTCGGACTTGTCGAAGAACCAGCCCGGCGGGTGGCCGGCGTAGCTGACGGAGAGCTTTCGTCGCGGCGGGTAGTAGGAGACCATCGCGGCGGTCGTCATGGCGTCGATGCCGATTCGATGGAGCCGGCGATTGAGGCCGCGAAAGACGCGGCGCTCGTCGGGCCAGTTCATCTGGCGGCGGAGCTCGGCGTGCATTTCGCTGCTGATGCGCGAGACGGTCTCGCCGTGGCCGACGACGTCGGCGAGGCAAATGCGGGCCATGATTCCCGAGCCGCAAACGGAAAGATAATGGACGTCGCCGCCGCGGCCGCCCGCGGCCGGCTGCGAGAAAAGCACGCCGTGGACGCCGGGCAGATCGACCGGGACGTGGATCGGGCGGTTGCCGCCCCAGACCTCGGAGCAAACGAGGCGTGCGGGCCGCTTGTCGGGCGAGCTGGGTGCAATCGCCGTTGACGGAGTCTCGACGGGGGTATTCATGAACGCATTCTATCCACCGGCCCGCCTGCCGGATTTGGATGCGTTCAAGCGGCGGCGGTTACGGAGCTTAGTCGTCGTCCGACTTGGAATCGCCTGACTTTGGCTTCTTATCCTTCTTATCCTTGGCGTCTGCGTCCTTGTCGTCTGACTTCTTGTCTTTGTCACTGTCGGCTTCGGCATCGACCGGCTTGCCGCTGGCGGCGCTTTCGCGAGCCCGCTGGGTCGCCTTGATGACCTCCGTGTTGGGAAGGATGAATGCGCCCGATGCCCCGCGCGAGCCGCGCGACTCATCCTCATCGGACATCTGCATGATGAGCACGCCGACCGGATCTCCGGCGGTGTTGAAGGTCGGAAGGCCGCCGGCCGACGAGATCGTGCCGCCGGGGACGTAGAGTTCGCGCGGCTTCTTGACGACGCCGGCGATCCAGCCCTCGCTGATGACAGCGGCGCGGTCGAAATACTTGTCCATTCGCCGGACGACGTAGACTTCCTCGCCGGCCCGGGCGGTCGGTCCCTTCGCGAGGTCGACATAGGCGTAGGGCTTGTCGGCCGGCTTGGTGATCTGCACCCAGGCGAGATCGAGGTCGGTGTCGCGGGCGACGATCTTGGCCTCGACGCCTTCGGAATCATCGCCGATCAGGACCTTCATGTCGGTCGGGGTGACGCTGAAATCGCCGCCGCGGCCGATGCGTTTTCGCATCGACTCCGAAAAGCCGCCGGTCTGCGTTCCGGAGCAGATGACGAGGCCCTTGGGGTCGATCATGACCCCGTTGATCTCGGTTTCGCTTTCCTGCTCGCCGCCGCTCGATTTGATCTTGAGGACGAACTTGAGCGTGACGATGGACGAGCCGCGCTGGTCCATCAGCTTCTGGAAGACCTGGACGTCGTCGGCCCGGACCGGAGCGGCCGCGAGGCAGGCGATGCCGGCGGCGACAAATGTCCCGAGTGCGAGCGACGTGGGAATGCGAAGTGACATGAACATAGGGTCCTTTCTAATCCTTGGAATCGGTTTTCTGGGTTGTCGTTGATTCGGCCGCCGGCTTCCAGTCCGGCTCGGCATAGAGGAAACGAGTTTCGACGCCGCGGAGGACGACGTAAACAACGCGATCGGGCTGGGCCTCGGTGATCTTCTTCATCGCGGCCCGGTAGCTTTCGAGATCGGTAATCGGATAGTCGCCCACGCGCTGAATGAGGTCGCCCGCTCGCACGCCGGCCAGACCGGCCCAACCGGCCGGTTCGGCCTGCTGGACGAGAACGCCCTTCACGTCGTCGTCCCAGCGGTTTTCGTCGCGGTCGAAGAAGGTCAGCTCGCGGACGGTGAGTTCGAAGTCGCGGTTCAGTTCGCGGCGGGCCTCGTCGGGGGCGAGCCGTGTCCGCTCGAGCGGCAGCTTCACATCGAGGGTTTCCTTGCCGCGCAGGACCTTGAGCGTCGCCTTGTCGTCGATGCTCATCTTGCGGACCTTCCGCTCCAGCAGTCCCGAGTCCTGGATGCCGCGCGGCGTCACCTTATCGCCGTTGACGGCGAGGATGACGTCGCCGACCTGCAGGCCGGCGTCGGCCGCCTTGGTCTTGGGGTAAACGCGAGTTACGCGGAAGCCGAGCTGGTCGGCATGGCCGAGCCGCTTGGCGAGTTCCTTCAATACGGGCTGGGTGGCGATTCCGATCCAGGCCTTGGGAACTTCACGCGGCGGATCGTCGTCCTTGTCCGGCGTCGGCTTGAGCAGGGTGACGAGATTCCGGCCGCGGCGCTCGAAGCCGACGGCGACGTACTCGGGCAGCGGCTTGCGCTTCATGATGTCGCTGTAGATGTCGATGAAGGCGGCGAGATCCTTGACGGTCTTGCCGTCGATTGTGCGAATCACGTCGTCTTCGTCGAGGGCGGGTTCGGCGAGCTGGGCCGGGCCGCCGCGGCGGATGCTCGAAACCAGGATGCCGTCGGCCGTATCGAGTTTCCACTCGCGGGCCATGTAGTCGGTGATGGCGAGGGCGGTCAGCCCCCAGCCGCGGAACGCGCTCTCATCGCCGCGATCTTTCTGGAGTTTCTCGGTAACGATTTCGAGCTCGCCCGATTTGCCCGCGCGCTCGTAGGCGATCTTGACCTTTGAGCCGATCGGCAGCTCGGCCAGCGTCCGCATCAGGGGCGGCACTTCCTCCGGGAAGCGGACGGTCAGGGCTTCGCCGTTGACTTTGACGATGAGGTCGCCGGCTTCGAGCCCCGCCTTGCCGGCCGGGCCGTTGTCGACGACTGAATTGACGAGCACGCCGTGGCTGTAGCCGGTCTTCTGGATGGGCCTGAAGCTGACGCCGACCCAGCTTCGGGGGACTTCGCCGTGCTTGATCAGCTCATCGACCACGATGCGAGCCAGGTTGCTCGGAATGGCGAAGCCGATGGCGGCGCCGCCGAGTTCGTTGATGCCGAC
>CAZONT010000126.1:0-11435 GCA_964581285.1 uncultured Planctomycetaceae bacterium
TCGATTTTCTGCGCTACGACCCCGCCACCGACAAGCTCTCCTTCAACAATCACATCGAAATCCGCGAGAAGACCATCTGGGAAATCCTCAGCGAGAAGGGCCTCCGCGTCGGCTCGATCAACGTGCCCATGACCTTCCCGCCGCGCGAAGTCAACGGCTTCATGATCAGCGGTTTCGATACTCCCAGCGTCGACCTCGACTTCACCTACCCGCGCGACCTGAAAGACGAAATCCTCCGCCGCTGGCCCGACTACACCCACGAGAAAAAGTGGGAGCGCCGACCGCTCGGCGGTGATGCCCTCTTCCGCGAAAACCTCGAATACATCTGCCAGAGCTTCGATCGCGGCTGCGAACTCGCCCGTCATTGCGGCCAGCGCTACGGCTGGGACGTCATGATGGTCCTGTTCAAGCTGGTCGACAATCTCCAGCACAAGACCTGGCGCTACCTCGATCCGCGAACGGCCGGCAAATATCCGAAACGCGCCGAATGGACCGCCCAGTGCTTCGCTCGGCTCGACCGCTCGATCGGCGATCTGCACGAATTGGCCCGCGAGAACAACGCCACCGTCTTCATCATGTCCGATCACGGCCACGGCAGTCTCGAAGGCAAGGCCCAGCCCAACCTCCTCCTGCGCCAATGGGGCTATCTCGCGCTCCGAAGCCAGTCGGCCCGCTTCAAGACCCGTGCATCTCAAATGATGGCCCGGCTGCTCGGCCGCAAGAACGGCTTTGCCTCCGCCGTCAATCACGCCGTCGAACACGAACTTGCGATCGACTGGGGCGCAACCAAGGCCTGCGTTCTTCACGCCGGCATCTACGGCTTCCTCTATCTCAACCTGAAAGGTCGCCAGGCCCGGGGTGTTGTCGAGAAAAGCGATTACGATCGCCTCCGCGACGAAATCCGCGAGCGACTATTGGCCGCCACGGCCCGCGACCCCTCCGGCAAGACCATCGCCATATTCCCCGAAGTGCACCGCAGCGAAGAGTTGTACGGCTGCAACCGCGAAGACCATCCCTGGCTGCCCGACCTCCTGCTCGTGCCGGCAGCCGGATTGGCCGTCGTCAAGAAAATCCGCGGCATGTCTCCGGTCCGCTGGCTACCGCTTCGGAGGATGGAGGGCACCCATCGCGTCGACGGCATTTTCGTCGCCGCCGGCCCCGCCATCCGCGCGCAGCAAACCCTTCGGGCGGGCATCGCCGACGTCACGCCGACCATCCTCGCCGGCCTCGGCGTCCCGGTCCCGGCCGACATGGAAGGCCGCGTCCTGCGCGACATCTTCGAGCCGCCGGTCACCGTCGAATACGAGCCGCCCAAGCGCCGCGAAGTCGACGAAGCCGAAAAGCCCGTCCTCACTGCCGCCCAGACCGAAGTCCTCACCAGCCGCCTCACCGACCTCGGCTACCTCGAGTGATAGGGCGGGAGAGTGCGCGTCCCGCCCCATCGCAGGTAACTCACGGACACGATCCCGGCGAAATGCCCAGCAGGTGGCAGACGAGCAGCCGCAAGTCGTTACTGTCGATGTCGCCATCCGCGTCCATGTCGGCGCCCGTGCAGGCGCATGTGCTCGGCTGGCCGATGTAGCACGCCACGAAGCACTGCGCATCCTCGCCGTTCGACGCGCCTTCCCCGCTCGGGTCGCCCGGCAACGGACACCCCGGCGTCGGCGGACAGGTCGTCCCGTCGCCTCGATAGATCGCCAGCGGAATGGCGGCACACGCCGCCGCACTGAGGTCGGAACACACCCCGCCGGACTGACAGCACGCCCCGGTTAGTCCCTCGCATGCGTCGCCAATGCCATTGCTGTCTGCATCTTCTTGCCCCGGATTGGGCGTGCTCGGGCAGTTATCGCAAACATCGCCGACACCGTCCGTGTCCGCGTCCGCCTGGTTGGTGTTTGCGTTCGCGGGACAATTGTCGCAGACGTCTCCGACATTATCGCCATCGCCGTCGGTCTGATCGTTGAAAATCGTGGGACAGTTGTCGCACAGATCGCCGGCCGGATCTCCATCGGCGTTGGCCTGATTGGAATTCGGGAAGATCAGGCAATTGTCGCACACATCGCCCACGCCGTCGCTGTCACCATCGAGTTGATCGATGTTGGGAACGTTGAAACAGTTGTCGCACTCGTTGCCCAGCCCGTCGCCGTCGAGGTCGCCCTGCGAAGGATTCGGCGTCGTGAGGCAGTTGTCACAGACATTGCCGCGACCGTCGCCGTCGCCGTCGGCTTGATCCAGGTTTGAGACCAACGGACAGTTATCGCACGCGTCGCCCAGTGTGTCGCCATCGCTGTCGCTCTGAGTGGGGTTGTACTTGTTCGGGCAGTTGTCACAAACGTCACCGTCGCCATCGCCATCGGCGTCGGCCTGACTAGGGTTTGACAGGCCGAGGCAGTTGTCGCAGGCGTCGCCACGACCATCGGCATCGCCATCGTCCTGGCTGGCGTTAGGAATGAGCGGGCAGTTGTCGGACAAGTCGGAAACGCCGTCGCCATCGTCGTCAGGCGTCAACCCCGTGGTGACGACATACGCCGCGCCGGACGAGCCGGAGCTGTTGTCGGCCTGGTTGCCGTCCACCCCCGTGGCGTTGCTGTCCTCCTGATATGCGCCAACCACGATCGTGCCGCCGGATACGGCCATGGCGCTGCCGAAGATATCGTTAGCGCCCGTGTTGGAGGCCTTGACGTATGCGAACTGACTCCAAGTCGAGCCGCTGCGCGTAAAGACGTACGCCGCTCCCGACGACGAGGAACTGTTGTCTGCCTGATTGCCATCGATGCCCGTCGCGTTGCTGTCTTCGCCGATGGCTCCAATTGCGACAGTGTCCCCGGAGACGGCCACCGCACTGCCGAAATTGTCGTTGGCAGCCGTGTTCGAGGCCTTGAGATACGCCAGCTGGCTCCACGTGGTTCCACTGCGCGCATACACATACGCTGCGCCGGAACCACTCGCACTGTTGTCCGCCTGGTTCCCGTCCACGCCGGTGGCGCTGCTGTCTTCGAGGTTCGCCCCGACCACGGCCGTGTCGCCCGCAACGGCCACCGAGGAGCCGAATTGATCGCTCGCCGCCGTGTTCGACGCCTTCAAGTACGCCTGCTGCGTCCAGATCGCGTTACTGCGCGCGAAGATGTAGGCGGCGCCGGAGTTGGAGGCGCTGTTGTCACTGCCATTTCCATTCACGCCCGTCGCGTTGCTGTCTTCTTGGTAGGCACCGATGATCGCGCTGTCGCCGGACAACGAGACCCGAATCCCAAAAAAATCGCCTGGACCAAAATTGGCCGCCTTCAGAAAGGCCTGCTGAGTCCAGTTGCTGCCCGCGCCGACAAAGACGTAGGCTGCGCCCGAGTCGATGGAGTTATTCGTGCTCTGGCCGAAACTGCTGTCCTCGCCATCGGCACCCACCAGAATGGTATTGCCCGAGATGGCAACGGAGACTCCGAAGTCATCACCCCCGACATCGATGAAGGAGGCCTTGAGATAGGCCGTCTGGCTCCAGACGGTTCCGCTGCGCACAAAGACGTACGCCGCACCTGCACCGAAGACACTATTGTTGGATTGATTGCCGTTGACACCTGTCGCATTGCTGGCTTCGCCGGGAGCGCCAACCACAATCGTATCGCCAGAGACCGACACCGAGGCGCCAAAGAAATCGCCGGCATTGGTGTTGGACGCCTTGAGATACGCCTGCTGGCTCCAGGTGCCGCCGCTGCGGATGAACACATACGCCGCGCCGGAATCCGCTGCGCTGTTGTCGGCCTGGTTGCCGTTGACACCGGTGGCGTTGCTGTCCTCAAACGGCGCTCCAACGACGATCGTGTCTCCCGATACGGCCATCGATCGGCCGAATTGGTCGCTGGCGCCCGTGTTCGACGCCTTGAGATAGGCCTGTTGGGCGACGGGATCGATCGTCAGCGGGTAGCGCGCTTCCCGGTCGTCAACGGTCAGTCGCAGTCCACTTCCCACTGTTTCGAACCACGCGGGAACACCCGCACCATCGGCGTCTGACACGATTAGCCCGCTGTAATTCAGAATTGTCGTGCCCCGAGTGTCAATAAACGCCACGTCGGATCCGCCGCGGCTCACTTGCGGTCGCAACTCACCGCGCACCGCGAGATCGAACTGCAGCGGCCCCGCCCCGGCTAGTTGTCGATGAACGGTGAAGCCGTGCTCCAATCCGCGCGGGTCATTAACGTACCACTCGGTGAGCGCCTCGCTCCATGCGTAAGCGACTCGATTGTCCTTCACATCGACGCAGGGATGCGCGCCGATTTCGCACTCTGCGCCAACTCGACGCAAGCCAATCAGTTCCAGTCCCCACGCCCACCCGTTCGAATCCGGTGTCGTGACGAATCCTCGGCCGTCAAACCGCGTCCGCCACTGCTGGCCGGGGTTTCGCACCGTGAATCCGCCGTCAACTACGATCGCCGCATGGCGATTGGCTTCGTACGCCGCGCGGATACTCGCCCAATCGGATGACGACAAATCGCGCGGAATGCGATCTTCGCCGCTGGCGAAGGAAGAGACCGCCGCAAACTCCACAACGGCCAGGCAACACACGATCGTTGCGCCTCTTCGATCTCGCTGCATGGGAATCTCCTGCGAGCTGAGTGCCAGCCGCGGTGTGCGACGGGTCCGACTCCCTCTGGAAGGGACTAGATCGCGGCGGCGGCCCATTGAACGCCTGCTGAAATAAAAACACCGAACGACCCGCGGCCCCAGGTGAAGTGCTCGCGCAAGTCCAAAGCGCGGATGGCTTTACGAAATCACCCGTTTCTGGTAGTATTTGGAGATTCGCTAGGATTTTGCCACGTTCTGGTCGCGGGACTCCCCGGCGGAGGCTTTCGATCGTGGGCTCCTCAAACGTCCCGCCGAGTTCGACCAGTACCTCACTGCTGTCTCGCATCCGCAACGCCGACGATCACGAGGCATGGCGCGAGTTTGAGATCCGTTATCGCGAGTTGCTCCTCCGCTTCTGCCGCCGGCGCGGAATGCAGTACGCCGACGCCGACGACATCGTCCAGACCGTCTTCATAAACTTCTCCAAGTCCCTCGCGCAGTTTGCCTACGACCCCCAGCGCGGCCGTTTTCGCGATTATCTCTACCGAAGCATGAGAAATGCGATCGGAATGCACCGAAGGCGTTCAATGGGCCGCTTCGAGGCGCTAGACACTTGTGTGGAGCCCTGCGCCGAGTCCCCGGACGCTGCCGGCGATGGGGTTGACCTTGCCCTCTGGCAGGAGGAATGGGTCGCTCATCACTATCGTCTGGCCATGGGGCGCATTCGCGGCGAGTTCGAGCAGAGAAACCTCGAGATCTTCGAGCGAATCGTGCAAGGCGAGAGCGTCGCCGACCTCGCTCGGGATTTCGGCCTCAACGAGCCGGCCATCTACGCGACGCGTCGCCGAATTCGCCTGCGACTCCAGGAGTTAATCGACGAGCAGGTGCGTGAAGAGGACCAGTTCGATGGAACCGCCTCCGGTTGAAGACACGCCGCTGAGGGAAGGATCTTCGCTCTGGGGTGCCTTCGGGTTCGATCTGGATGACGATGCCTGGGTGGCCCAGCTCCGCGCCCATCGCGGAGCCGTTCCTCTCGGGAGACTCGGGGCGTACGAACTGCTCGGCGAGATCGGCCGGGGCGGACAGGGCGTCGTCTTCAAAGCCCGGCAGCCGCGGACCGATCGCGTGGTCGCCCTCAAGCGTCTGTCGGCCGGATCGTTCGCCACATCGCAGATGCGGGCTCGCTTTGATCGTGAAATCGAAGCTGCGGCCGCCCTCGACCATCCCAACATTGTCACGCTCTACGGAAGTGACATGGTCGACGGCGAGCCGGTCATCGCCATGCAGTGGGTTGAAGGCGAGCCGATCGACCGCTGGGCCGCACGACGAGAACCAGTTCGCTCCGTCCCCGAAAAGCTCGCTCTCTTTGTGAAGGTCTGCGATGCGGTCCACCACGCCCATCAGCGCGGCGTGATCCATCGCGACCTCAAGCCATCCAATATCCTGATCGATTTGACCGGACAGCCGCACGTCCTGGACTTCGGCCTCGCCAAGCTGACGTCCGACGCGCCCGAAGCGACAAACCTGACCCACACCGGCCATTTTCTGGGCACGCCCGCGTTCGCAGCCCCGGAACAGCTCGGCGGGAAAACACACGACGTGGACGTGCGCTCGGACGTCTATGCGTTGGGCGCGGTGCTCTACCAGGTTCTGACCGGCCGTCCGCCGCACCCGTGGGATGGCAACCTGGCTGCGCTTCTGGACGCGCTGGCAAACCGCGACCCGTTACCACCCTCGACGATCAGCAGCTCGCTGGATGGCGAGCTCGATGCAATTGCGCTCAAGGCCCTGCGCAAGGAAAAGGACGAACGCTACGCCTCCGTCGATGCGCTCGCGGCCGACGTGCGGCGTTACCTCTCCGGTCAACCCGTCCTCGCGCACCCGCCGAGCCGATCCTATCGGCTGCGCAAGTTCGTGCGTCAGCATCGCGGCGCCGTGTTCGGCACCATGGCGTTCGTGCTCCTGCTCGTCGGCGCAGCGGCCAGCGCGTCGATCCTTTACGTACGCGCCGAGCGTATGCGGCAGGATTCCGATCGCTCGCGCGAAACCGCCGAGAACGAAAAAGCCGCCGCGACGCGCGAATCCGACAAGTACCGAGCCGTGAACCAGTTCCTGAACGAGATGCTCCTGCACGGCGACCCTTCCTGGCATTTCAGCAAGGACGATTTGACCATCCGGCAGGTGCTCGACAATGCTTCCGCGGTCATCATGGAGACCGGAAAGACATACGATCCGGAGGTGGAAGCCGCCATCCGGATGAGCATCGCCATTCCCTATCTCAACTTGTTGCTCTTTCCCCAGGCCGAACCGCACCTCCGCCGCGCGGTGGAATTGCGAACCGCTGCCTTGGGGCCGGACCATCCGGACACCGCATCGGCGTTGCACTTCCACGGACGGATACTTCGCTCGCTCGGACGACTCTCGGAGGCGGAGCAGGTTCAACGGAAAGTTCTGGAGATCCGCATTCGGACGCTCGGCCCCTCGAGCCCACACGTCGCGCAGTCGCACGCCAGTCTCGGATTCATCCTTCGCGACAGGGGTCAGCAAGCGGCGGCAATCGCAGAATTCCGGCAGGCCGAGCAACTCTATCGGCAGAATTTCGGAGAATCGGACGATGTCGCAACATCTCTGAGAAACCGCAGCATCTGCGAACTGAATCGGGGACGGTCCGCATGCGCCGAGGCGCTGCTCCGCCGCGCGCTGGCGATTTATCCCAGGCATATCGGCGAATCGCATGAATACATCGCGCAGACCAAGCTGTTCCTGGCCCGCGCGCGCGTAGACCAGCACGCAGCGCCTGAAGGCGAAGCCCTCGCGCGCGAAGCGCTGGCAATGATGGAGCAGCTATATCCATCGGGGCATGTCGGTACGGCGGCGATGATGAGCCAGTTGGCCGAATGGCTGGTCAAGTGGCAGCGGCGAAGTGAAGCGGAACCGTTGCTTCGCGCATCACTCGAACTTCGTCGTCGACTCTCCAATGAGACCTATCCCGAAATCCCGCAGAGTCTGCTGGACCTCGCCGTGTTCTGCCGGGAGGATGGTCGATTCGAGGAAGCCGAAGCGTATTGTCAGGAAGCCGTGACGTTGACGGAAAAACACCAGACGCCGGGTAGCCCGTTGACCGCACGCTGTCGGGCCGAGTGGGCCCGGCATCGTGCCCGCGCCGGGAACTTTGACGAGGCGGAGCTACTGCTCAGCACGGCTGATCGCGAGCTCGATGAACACACGCAAGATGCACGCGGGGCACGACGGGAAGTGCTCGAAGCAACGGTTGAGCTCTACACCACCTGGAGCGCGAGCGCGCCCGAACGAGAATTGTCGCAGGCCATTTCGGATTCGACCGAAAGACTCGTCACGGCCAGGGCCGCCGATCAACAACTTGATGCATCTGCGACTTCAGGCACCCTGCCTGACACATCCGACTGCGATGTGGAGAATCAAGGCGGGTTGACGTCATCGCAACCCACGCCGCCGGACTCGCGGTCGTGAACACGCGGTCGCTGGCTGTCTTGATATTTCTGTTCGCTCGCGTTGCGACAATCGCTGACGATCTCGGACAGACGGCCACGCTCGAAAAGCAGGGCAAGTACTCCGAGGCCTGCGACGAACTCGAGTCGATCATCCTCGACGACCCCGCCGAGCCGACCCGACAGGCCGCCCTCAAGAAGCTCCAGTCGCTGCTGCCCAAGGCCGCTCCCCCGCTCACCGCCGTCGAACGCGAGTTGGTCGACGCGATCGCCAAGGACAACCCCGCCGGCCGCGAACGGCTTCTCGGGCGATACACGATCGTCCTCGCAACCCCGAAGTTCGCCGCTCGGGCTCGCCAGAACGGCTTCATGACCGTCATGGACCTCGCCTACGTCGTCCTCCGCGACTTGTTCGCAGTCGACCCGGTGAAACTCATCGGCCACCGCTACATCATCTTCCCGCAGCAGGGCAAGCCCGGCGGCTACACAACCCAGACGCAAACGCTTAAGCTCATGATCGGCGAGTCCGACTGGGACAACGCCGACTGGTTCGAGCGCTTCTTCCACGAACTCTCCCACCCCTTCATTAACCTCCAGCCACTCGAACACTGGCGCTGCAGCGGAATCGGCGAGGGCTGGGCCGAGTTCTGCCAGGCCTACGTGCCCCAGCGCCTCGAATGTCTCGGCCCTCCCTACAAGGGCCGCTTCGATTGGTACGTGAAGGAATTCCGCAAGTGCGGCCTCGCCGAGTATCTCCACACCCGCCTGCCAATCGAAGAGATCATCTCGTACGGCCCGTCGAGTTCGCTGCTCATGGCCCTTCTGCTTACGACCGGAGACAACGCCGATTCGGTCGATTGGGCGCCCTTCAAGCACCTCTTCCGCAGCGCTGCAAAGTCGCCTCCCCCACGCACGCCCATCAACGACTGGCCGAGTGTCCTCGCCTACGACGCGATGACCTACTTCGATCCCGGTCAGGTCCGCCCAATCCTGCGGAAATATCGCTTCCCGCCCGAGCCCTTCATCGCCGACGTGCCGCGCATGCGAAGCTCGATTCCCACCGAACCGCTCGACTGCGCCGCCCGGCGAGCCCGCTGGAGCGCGGCGCAGAGCACGGTCATTACAGATTGGAAGGTCCTCGGACCCATCCCCGACTCTCGCGGCGAACGTCTCCGCCTCGACCCGATCGACGACGACAACTTCGTCTTCAAGAATTCCTACACGGTTGGCGGCCGGAGCTACGCGTGGCGGACCGACGCAAAGGTCGACCCCTGCGGCACGATTTATCTCGGTGATCTTCCCGGCGGAAACGCGTCGTGCGTCTTTTACCTCTACGCCCGGCTCCCGGAGACAGCGAAAGGTCCTCTTCGATTCTGGATCAACAGCGATGACGACTGCCGCTGCTGGATCAACAACGAACGCTTCCACACCTGCTGGGCCGAACGCGGCATCGACGTCGATCAGACCGACTACGCATTCGCCGACGGCGGGACCGGCGGCGCGGCGATCCTCGTCAAGGTCGCGAACCACGGCGGCGTTGGCGGCTTCTTCCTGCGCTACGCCTCCGACGAAGCCACGCAGCGCGCCTACAAAGACGCAGATGAAGCCGGCGGCATCGCGAACCGCGTCAGTTTCATCGAATTCCTGGGATCGCGGCGCGTCCCGCGCATCCTCGTTTTGCCCTTCCTCGCGCAGAGTCTCACCGAAACCGAGGCCTCCATCCGAGCTGCCGCCGCACAAGCTCTAGGTGGCCGCCGCAACGACCCCGAAGTCGTCAATGCCTTGGTGGATCAGTGGGCGCAGGAGACCGATACCACCGCCGCCAGCGCGATCCGCGACGCACTCGCCGAGCTGACATTTCAGACGTTTCCCGACGCCGCGGCCGCCGCGAAGTGGTGGAATCGAAACCGCGAAGACTTCGCCCGCCGCGACTACGTCGAAGCCGAGCGCGTTTACGGCGTCGATCCGGTCGTCGGCGGCTTTTTCGGCAATAACCCCGGTGCCTTCGGCGGCCAGTGCATCGATCGCGGCTGGGGCAGCGACCCGTCCAACATGTTCGAAGTCACCCTCCGAGCCGCCGCCGCCGGTCCGCGCAAGCTCCGAATTCGCTGCACCGATGACGATCCCAAGCCCTGCGCGCTCCGCGTGGCGGTCCGCCGCGGCCCGAAGCTGCTCTTCGAGAAGAAGGACATCGCCGTCCCCCGAACGACCAACCGCTCCACCTGGCGCTGGCTGATCGTTCCCATCCCTTCGCTCGAGCCCGGCCGCTACCACGTCGAAGTCACAGTCAGCCGCCCCGGCGGCGCAGTCGACATCGACACCCTCGGCTGGTGAAAACAAAAACGGGCGGCCCGACTCGCATCGGACCGCCCGCGAAGGAAACCGATTTCCGTTGTTGCTGGCCGCCGCCTAGTTCAGCATGCCCGCCATGGGGTCGAGCATCAGCACATTCTCGCGCGAGAACAATTGAAGCTGCTGCATCGCCGCCCGGAAGTTTGCCGCCCCGTGCGGATCGATCGTCTCGATCGCCTGCAACGCCGACATCATCTCCGGCGTCCGCAGGAACAGCGACGCCTTGCTCTCTCCGGTCGTCGCGTCGTCGTCGTCCTTGTCCTTCACGCCCATGCCCTCCGAAAACAGATCAAAGATCGTCTTCGGCGCGGGAATGACGCGCAGGTCATACTTGCTGATGTTCGCCTGGTCGGCCGCAAACCGCACCGCGTCCGACATGCCGCCGATCTTGTCGATCAGCCCGACCTCCAGGGCCTGCTGGCCGGTGTAGATGCGCCCGCCCGCGAGACTCTCGATCTCGCCCTTGATCTTCTTGCCGCGACCCTCGACCACGCGGGCCTTGAACTCGTCATATACGCGAACCATCATGTCGAGCATCAGCTTGCGCTGGTCGTCGCTCCACGGCTGCTGCCCCGACATCAGGTTCGCCTGCTTCCCGCGTTCGTACGCGTGCATCGAAATGCCGATGTGCTCCCACATGTCCTTGGTCACGAGCTTCATGCCGATCACGCCGATCGAGCCGGTGATCGTGCTCCCTTCCGCGAAGATGCAGTCCGCCAGGCACGACACGTAGTATCCGCCGCTGCCGGCCACGCTTCCCATCGACACGACGAACGGCTTGCGTGCCTTGCACCGCTTCACCGACTCGGCAATCACTTCGCTCGCGATGGCCGATCCGCCCGGCGAATCCACCCGCAGAACGACCGCCTTCACGGTGTCGTCCTTCGCCGCCTTGTCGATCGCCTTTCGCACCGTGTCGGATCCGCTCGTCTTGCCGGCGAAGCCCTCTTCGCTCTTGCCCGACGTGATCATCGACTCGACGTAGATCACCGCGATCGCATCCTCGCGCGACTTCTTCGGCCCCTGCATCATCTCGCCCAGCAGCTTGAACACCGCGAACGG
>CAZONT010000127.1:0-11328 GCA_964581285.1 uncultured Planctomycetaceae bacterium
GGTCGGAGATCGCCGAGAAGCAGCAGCAGGCGTTGGAAAACCAGATGAAGCTTCGTCAGAAGTACTCGCAGGCCGCAGAGGCCGAGGAGTGGGACGACGCACTGGCGGCGCTGGACGGGATTCTGAAGATCGACCCGTCAGAGTCCGGGGCGATGACGCGGAAATACATGATCCTGGCGACGAAGAAGAAGGACACCGCGGCGGCTTCAAAGCTGAGCGGTGCGATCCTGGCGAACGTCGAGGAAGCGATGGCGCTGAACGAGCTGGCCTGGGGCATTCTGACGGACGACGACTTTGAGGACGTTCGCGACTTGAAGTTGGCCAACGCGCTGGCGGAGAAGGCGTCGAAGATCACCAACGCCAAGGATCCGGCGATTCTGGACACGCTGGCGCGGGCGAAGTTCGATTCGGGCCAGAAGGCGGAGGCGATCGAACTGCAGGAAAAAGCGGTCAAGCTCGCCAAGGGGGACATGAAGCAGGAGCTTGAGAAGACCCTGAAGCGATACAAGCAGGGAAAATCGGGCGAGAAGGACGATAAAGACGACGGCGATGATGACGACAAGGGCGATGACAAGGACTGATCTCCCCGGCCGTGCCGGGATATCCGGAAGAGGAGCTATGCGGATGCGGATGTTGGTATCGATGACGACGTTGGCGCTGGCGGTATCGGCGGCCGGTGCAAAAGAATTGAAGGTCGGCGATGCTGCGCCGCCGTTGAAGATCTCCGAGTGGCTGAAGGGGTCGGCGATCGATGTGACCAAGGGGTCGCCGGACCAGATCTATGTCGTCGAGTTCTGGGCGACGTGGTGTCCTCCGTGCCGCGCGAGCATTCCGCACCTGTCGGACCTTCAAGCCCACTTCAAAGACAAGAAGGTGTCGATTGTCGGAGTGACGGCGGAGGATCCCGAAGTCGTCAAGACGTTCATGCGGACGTGGGACAAGAAGATGCAGTATGCGGTCGCGATCGATGAGGAAGCGAAGACCAGCGGAGCGTACCTCGAAGCGGCCGGAATTTCGGGGATTCCGCATTCGTTCATCGTGAAGGGTGGCAAGCTGGTCTGGCACGGGCACCCGATGGAGATGGACGACGAGATCATCAAGCTTACCGGAGACAAGACCTGGGCGGAGTTCAAGAGCAAAGCAGAGGCGGCCGGCAAGAAACGCGCCGAGCTGGTTCAGAAGGCCGGCACGGCGATCAAGGCGGAAAAGTGGGATGACGCGGTCGTCGTCATCGACGACATGCTCAAGGCGGATCCGAAGGATTACGACGCACTGGCACAAAAGTACTACCTGCTGCTGATCAAGAAGAAGGATGCGGCGGGAGCGGCGGCAGTCGGGCAGAAGCTGCTCAACGACGTCGATGATGCGGACTTGCTTGACGCGATCGCGTATTCCATGTTGATGGACGACGAGTTTGCCCCGGTGCGCGACCGGAAATTTGCGCTGGCGCTGTCCGAGCGGGCCGTGAAATTGAACGAATCAAAAGACTCGGGAATGCTGTGCACGCTGGCGCGGGCGAAGTACGAGAACGGGTCGAGCGAAGAGGCGATCAAGATCGCCGAGGACGCGCTGAAGATCTGCAAGGATCCGCAAGTTCAGCAAGACCTGGAAGATAGTCTCAAGACGTATCGCGCGACCAAGCCAGCGGCTGCGCCGAAGGGGTCGTAAACTGAGATTTTCGGGGGACCTTGCCTCGACTGTCCGCTCGAATGGTGGATTCGAGCGGCAGGGGGGCTGCACGATCACTTCCAATCGTGTTTGAGCGGTAGCAGTCATCCGCTGTATAATCAATGCCGATAATGGCTTAGACGATGGTAGTGACGCTTGCGGACAGAATGACTCTGCAACAGGCCGCCAGCCGGCGCGAATACTCGCCTTTGCGCCGCCGCACCCGGGGGTGCCACGCGAGATGACCCAGTTCGACGTAGCAGTGCCGCTTGCCCCGGCCGCGCGCGCGACTCCGCGCCAACGCTTTCTCGACGGGCTGGGACTTTGGATGGAGCAGTTGCGACGCCCGCGACTGATGCTGGTGGCGGTCGTCGTCGCGCTTTATGCACCGTCGCTCCTCGCGACATTCGTTTTTGACGACTACCGGAATCTCCGGTTGATGGAGGAGTTTCAGGCCGGGTCGCGGCCGCAGCTGGGACTCTACGACTTCATCCGAAATTCCGAACATAACGCCGCGCTTCGGGCGCGGGGTGAACTGCTCTGGTGGATTCCGGACGACCTGCACTTCGCCTACTTTCGGCCGCTGACGGAACGGTTCCTGTATCTCGAATTCCTCGCGTTTGGTCGCGAGCCGATGGGGTACCACGTTACTTCCGTCGCGCTGTTTTCGGTGGGTGTTTGCCTCGTCTTCACGCTGCTGCGGCGGTGGGGTATTGCCGAACTGACCGCGCGGTGGGCGGCGCTGTTATTCGCGGTGTCTTCGTGCAACATCATGCCGCTGACATTCGTCGCGTCGCAGTGCGACATGCTCGCGCTGCTTGGCGTTCTCGCGGCGCTGTTGGCCGCGACGAACTTCGTGGAAGGCAAGGGGCTGGTTTGGCTCCTGCTTGGCGTCGGGTGCTACGCCGCCGCTCTCATCAGCAAGGAGGCGGCCGTGCCTGCCGCCGTCCTTCCCGGCTTGATGCTCGTGGCGCGTTCCGGCGAACCGCGCAGCTTCGAGAAGTCGAGGCGCGTCCGGCGCGCGATGGTCGTCACCAGTGCGTTTGTAATCATGGCGGCCGGCCTGGTCGTGTATCACGGCATGGCCGGCTTCGGCAGCAACATGTGCCTGATGCTCGACCCGATCCACTCGCCGGGCGCGTATCTGCGGGCGATGCCGCTGAATGCGGTTGCGCTGCTCTCGGGCTGGGTCTACGCGCTGAATCCGGTCGTGTTCTATCTCGCGGGTATGGAGAGCTGGCTGATCCTGTACGCGATTGAGGGACTGGCCGTGCTCATCCCGCTGCTGATTTGGATGCGGGATCGGCTTGCCCGCGAACGGCCGCTGCTGGCGTTTGCTCTCTGGCCGTTGCCGTTTCTGCCGGTGCTTGCATGCACGGTACCGGACAGCCGCGTGATGATGCTGCCGACGATCGGGCTTTCGGTGTTGGGGGCCGTCTGGCTGGTTCGGCTGTCCGGAACGCGCTCGGCGGTCGCAGCGCAGACGAGACTGCGATTCATTCCGTTCCTGTGCTTGATTGGCTTCCAGCTGCTTGCGGGGGGCGTGACGCAGACGGTGGACTTCATCATCAATCGTACGTGCAACCGGAACATGCGGACGGCGGTGGCGGGATTTGAGCGGCCGACCAGCGCGGATGATCAGATCTTTTTTCTGAACTCGCACATCATGGTCGATGCGGTCTGGGCGCGCGATCGGTTGCTGCAGATCTTCGGGCCCGACGCGCCGAATATCGCGCACCTGTCCCACTTGGTCAACGTGGAACCGGAGGTGATCGGCCCGCGAACTCTGCGGCTGCGGTCGAAGGATATTCCCTTCTTCGAGTCGCCGATGGGCCGCGGAACACTGACGCATCCGGTTGTTCCGGTGGGGTGGACGAGTCGGATGAAGGAGTTCACCGCCATCGTCCGCGAGGCGAAGGACGGCCACGTCACCGCGGTCGACTTCGAGTTCGCGAGGCCGCTCGACTCACCGCACTACCGGTTTTACTTCGCGGTGCCGTACGACCTGCCGAAGCGGTGGATGCCGAAGAGTTAGACTTCGCGGCGGCCGGTGCGCGCACTTCATTTGCTTTCAGGCCCAGTAGATATCGCAGCGCAGCCAGATTGAGACGGTCGTGGTCTCGCCCCCGGTCGTCTTCGCCTTTGGGCGTTTCCAGGATCATCGGGACGTTCACGAGCCGCGGATCGGTGACGATTCGGCGGAAGGCCTCCGCGCCGACGTGGCCCTGGCCGATGTGAGTGTGGCGGTCGACGCGCGAGCCGAGGGGCTTTGCCGAATCGTTGAGGTGGAAGCAGGCGAGGCGGTCGAGGCCGACGATTTGATCGAAAGCGTCGAAGGTCTCGGCGTATGACTCGTCGGTGTCGAAGCGGTAGCCGGCGGCGAGGGCGTGGCAGGTATCGAAACAGACGGCGAGGCGGTCGCCGGCCTTGCAGTCGGCGATCATGTCGCGGATGTGCTCGAAGCGGTGGCCGAGGCTCGAGCCCTGGCCGGCGGTGATTTCGAGGGCGGGTCGGACGCGGGTGGGGCCGAGGCGGTCGAGAATCTGGTCGAGTGCGTCAGCGATTTTTCGGCAGCCGACAGCTTCGCCCTGGCCGAGGTGTGCGCCGGGGTGGACGACGAGGGCGGTGATGCCGAGCTGCTCGCAGCGCTGGAGCTCGGCGAGATAGGCGTCGATGCTCTTTTTCCGGTTGGCGTCGTCGGGGGATGCGAGGTTGATGAGATAGGTCGCATGGGCGACGACCGGGCCGATGCCGGTGCGCTGTTCGGCGGCTCGCCAAGACATGATTTCGTCGTCGCCGAGGGGTTTGGCGGCCCATTGGCGCTGGTTCTTGACGAAGACCTGCAGGCAGTCGCAGCCGGCGCGCTCGGCGATATCGAAGGCGAGATGCAGGCCGCCGGCGATGGACATGTGGGCGCCGAAGCGAGGACCGCTTGTCGGTTTTGTGGGCACGCTATTCTCCGATGATCTTGATGAGGACGCGCTTGCGACGGCGGCCGTCGAACTCGCCGTAGAAGATCTGCTCCCACGGGCCGAAATCGAGCTTGCCGGCGGTGATGGCGACGACGATCTCGCGGCCCATGATGGTGCGCTTGAGGTGGGCGTCGGCGTTGTCTTCGCCGGTGTCGTTGTGGCGGTACTGGTCGATGGGCTCGTGCGGGGCGATGCCTTCGAGCCAGCGGTCGATGTCGGCGTGGAGGCCGCGCTCGTCGTCGTTGATGAAGACGCTGGCGGAGATGTGCATGGCGTTGACGAGACAGAGGCCTTCCTTGATTCCGCTGGCGGCGATGGCATGCTCGACCTGCGGCGTGATATTGATGTAGGCACGGCGGGTCTTGGTCTCGAACCAGAGTTCGTGGCGATACGTTTGCATGACGGCCTCATTCCCGCATTCGTGGGGGCGGGCCTATGATAGCCCCGCGCGCGGGCGACGGGCAGCCGGCACGGAAGCGGGTGGCGCAGGATCAGGCGGCGCGGAATCGGGCGGCGGACATGTTGAAGAATTACATCGGTCTGCCGCGCGGCGTGTACATCCTTTGCGCGGGATCGTTCATCAACCGGGCGGGGTCGTTCTTCATCACGTTTCTGATGATCTACCTGGTCAAGCGGCTGGGCTACAGCGAGGTCGCGGCGACGCGGGCGATGGGCGTCTTCGGGCTGGGGGCGATGATGGCGGCGCTGATCGGCGGACACCTAGCCGACCTGATCGGGCGCAAGACGGTCATGCTGATGGGGCTGGTCGGCAGTGCGGGGATGATGGTCGCGTTCAGCTTTGTGCGGACGTATCCGGTGATCGTGGGGGCGCTGCTGTTCCTGGCGCTGCTGGCTGACATGTATCGCCCGGCGGCGTCGGCAATGATCGCCGACCTGGTCGAACCGGCGCGGCGGCCGCACGCCTACGGCTTGATGTACGTGTCGATCAACCTCGGGTTCGCGGTGGCGCCGGTCGTCGGCGGCTTTCTCGTGGCGTACTCGTTCAAGCTGCTGTTCTGGCTGGATGCCGTCACGTCGCTGGCATACGCGCTGATTATTCTGATGACGATACGGGAGACGCTTCCGGCTCGGCGCGGGCCCAGCCCGGCCAATGGAGCCGATGGAGCCGACGGGGCCGATGGCGGCGAGAAAGTGCGCGAGGAGTCGGTCGTCGAGGTGTCGGTCCGGGCCGGGGAGGCGGCACGAATCATTCTTGGCGATCGGGTGTTCCTGGCGTTTTGTTTTGCGACGCTGCTGGTTGCGATGGTGTATCAGCAGGCGACATCCACCCTGCCGCTTTATTTGCAGAACATCGGCATTGACGCCCAGCACTATGGGCGGATCATCGCAGTGAACGGCATACTTATCGTTTGCTTTCAGATTCCGATTACCTCGCTGATTCATCGGCGGGACCGGTTTCGCGTACTGGGCCTTTCGGCCTTCATCGTGGCGCTGGGATTCGGCTACTACGCCATCGCGCGGACGCCGATGGCATTCACGATCGGGGTGGTGATCTGGACGATCGGGGAGATGCTGCAATCGCCGGTCGTTCCGAGCGTGGTGACCGACCTGGCGCCGGTGCGGGTGCGGGCGCGATACTTCGGGCTGCTGTCAATGTGCTTTTCGGGCGGGAACATGATCGCGGCGCCGATCGGCGGCGAAATACTCGCGCACCTCGGCGGGCGGCGGCTGTGGATATTGTGCCTCTTTGTCTCTCTCGCGGCGGCACTGATCTACGCGTCGCTGCGGCGAGCGGCCCTGGAGCGCACGCGGCCGGCCGCGGCGGGGTGATGCAGGTTGAGTAGGAAAAGTGCTCATCCCCTTTTTTTGCTGAGCAAAGCTGATACTCGCTGATAACGGGGCGGGCGTTGTGACAGGGGGCGGTCGTAAAAAAGTCAGAACGGTGAGAATTTTGAATTGGCGGGGGTTTGGCGCGTGTCGCCTGGCGAGGGCGAGAATGGGTTTTTGGGCGTTGGTTGGCGTTAATTGGCAGATCATCGCAGATTGCCTCGGCGGCATAAACGGGCCTTGCCTTCGGTGCGCGCAGCATCTCCGCGGCCGCCGGGCGGTGCGTGCGCGCAGGATCGCCGTGCGGCCTGGTTAGGCGTTCAATGCGGGTGCAACGTGTCCCGCGATGTCTCTGATGGAGAAGTCTGCCACCGTTCCGCAGGATGGGGTGAAAGCTGAAACGCCCGGGCAAACAAGTTTGCCCATGCCACCCCAATTCTCGGGCGGCCCGGGCACCCGGCGCTGTCGCGGTCGCGCCGCATGCTTCTTGACTGAGGTTACGGGGTTCTTGTAGGATCAACGACGTCACATCAGAAAATCTACGCGAGTGGAGGACGAGAAGATGCGCGCGCGGAAACACCTCGTCGTCGAGCGCTGGGACCGAGACTCATTTCTGCGATTCCGGACGCCGATCATCGCGTTGACAGCGGTCCTGGCGGCGCTGATTTCGGCCGGCATGGCGCCTCCGGATGAACGCTTCCAGCCGAACCGGCTCGATGAGAATCCCGACCGGGCATGGGAGTCGGACGCACCGGAGCCGCGCACGCCGTGCACCTCTCCTGCGCGATTTTACGACATCACGTGTTTCAAACCGGGGCGTCCGTGCGCGACGCAGAACAGCGACGTGCTTTACAACGCGGGCCGGGCAGTATGCCGCATAAAGGTGTACAAGCAGGGTCCGGGCGGCGGAACGCTGATGGGAGTTTGCAGCGGGTTCTATGCCGTCGCGTTTGACATCAACAACAACATCCGCAACGACGTTGTCCTGACATCACGACACTGTATCGATCACATCTACAGCCAGTGCCTGCTGACGCCGGATGGAATCAATTCCGGGGGTGGGGATGTTGAAGAGCCGCCGCTTCCGGAGCGGGTGGTGCGGTTTGAGCTCGAGTTTGGAGTTGAATACACGCCGGACTGCGCGTGCGCGGGGGCGAACCCGCCTGCTGCGTGTCTCGGCGATCCGTGCCGATCACCGACCTCTGGACCGGCCGCTCCGGTGATGCCTTGTGCGGGGCCGGACACGTTCGAGGGAACGCGATGGGGCGTTGAAGGCAGCTGCGATTGGGTTGTTCTCATCATCGAACCGAGGAATGGAGCTGTCCTACCGATTCAGCTCGGGTGGCCGCAGTTGCCGGTGTTTCCCGATTTTCCGATTTTCGTCGGCACGCCGTTCAACGTGTCCGTGCCACAGCATCCCCGGGGACGCTGCCGGGAGATTTCGTTCGGGCGCGTACGCTCGGACTCGGTCATCGTGCCGCCGCAGCCGCTCGAGACGTGCGATTTCGGCCACAACGCCGACACGGAGCCCGGGAGCTCCGGTTCTCCGATCGTCCTGTTGAAGCAGGCGTCTCCGGTCGACCCGGTTGTCGCCAGTGTGATGGGCATCCACCGCGCCGGCGGCTGCACGACACAGAGCGCCACGGATAGTTCACGAAATCGCGCCGTTGGGTCGGTGGTGCTCCAATCGCCGCCGGCCACGCAGCCCGCGGGCCTGCCGACACGATTCCAGATGGCGATCCAACGCGCGCTTCACCCCGGTGACTTCAACGCGGACGGATTCACGGATATCGCGGATCGGATCATACTGTGGAATGTGCTTGGCTGCGGCGACGCCGCAAATCCGTACAACGCGTGCCTCGACCCATGTTACGTCGGATATATCGACCTCGATCGGAGCGGGTACATTGACTGTTTCGACTACCTTGTGTGGCTGTCATTCTACCGGCTCGAACCACCGGGTCCGTTGAATCCTGTCGACCCGCTTCCCGGCGGCGGTAAAGGCGACATGAATCAGAACGGTCGCACCGAAGGGCGGGACATTCAGATTTTCGTGCGGACGTTATTGCTGGGTACGCCACCGACGCTATTGGGGCAGCGCCAGCGGATACTCGCGGACTTCAATGAAGATTGCGCCGTTACGGTCGCGGACATCCCGCCCTTCGTCGCGAAGTTGCTGACGGCGCCGTGACCTTTCGAACTCTGCTCCGCATGTTATCGCAAGCTGGCGGGCGTTTGCGATTCAGCGGAGTCCGTCGGCGATTCGCGAGCGCAGTGTATCGGAACAGGGCGCGAGGTAGGGGATTCCCCTGAGAGGTGGAGGCGGGTCTTCGGCGGAAAATGCTTGACGGGCGGTGGACAGGTCGGGGGGTGTACACTATATTACAACTGGTAGGTTCGACGACCGAGGCTTCCGGCTACGCGACACGTCTGATCGTTCCGCAGCTCGTAATGCACTCTCGCCTGTCCTTCCGCCTGGGCCGAACTGTCGGCCTCTTTCGATGCGACCCGGAAAGTGAAAAACGGGTCCACCATCCTGCAGTGAGGAGTTATCAATGGGCAGGAAACTGTATGTCGGAAATCTCAGCTACAACACGAGCGGTTCGGACCTTGAGGGTCTGTTCTCGGCCCACGGGACCGTGCAGAGCGCGCAGGTGATCTCGGATCGCTCGACCGGCGCGAGCAAGGGCTTCGGCTTTGTCGAGATGGCGACCGATGACGAGGCCAAGGCGGCCATCGCGGCGCTGAACGGCAAGGAGCACGACGGCCGGGCGCTGACGGTCAACGAGGCGCGGCCGAAGGAGAATCGCCCGGGCGGCGGCTTCGGCGGCGGCGGCGGTGGTGGCGGTGGCGGCGGCGGTCGCCGACGCTTCTAGTCACGATTTCCAACAAATCAAAAAGGGAGGCCGCATCGAGCGGCCTCCTTTTTTTGTGTGCAGGCCTGTTTTTGAAAGATCGGCCGGGAAGCCGGTCAGTTCCATCTCTGTCCACTACCGCCGACTTTCCCGGCCGTCAGGATGACGGACGAGTGAGCGATCCGCATTCCCTCCAGCACCCCGTGCAGGAACGGGAGACTTGAATTGGTTTGTGTGGCGGACATTGAGAGTCCTCTGGAGAGGAAGACGCAGAGTACGGCGGAACGGACACTGGAAAACAGAGAATCAAGGACAGGTCGCGTCGGGGTCGGCCAGGAGCTTGGCGACGAAGAGGGTCCAATCGGTTGAATCGAAGGCATGGTTGGAGTCCATGTCGGCGCAGGCGCAGCCGCCGGTGACCGAGGCGGAGATGGCGCAGGCGACAAAGGCCTGAACATCGCCGCCGTCGAGGCGGGCGTCGGCGTTGATATTGCCGGGGCAGCTTCCGCAGAGGCCGGGGATGATGCGGATGGTGACCTTGGTGGAGGAATAAAGGACTTCGGCGGAGAGCGTGGTTGGGAAGCCGGTGAGCGTGACGGTTGAGAAGGTTCCGTCGACGAGGAGGGCTGTGAGGACGTCAAAGGTGTCGCCAAGCGACGGGCTGTAGCCGCCGATCAGCGAGACCTTGAGCGTGCCGGCGAGCGAGGCGACGCCGCCGACGGCGAGCCGGTCGTACTGGGTACCGACGGTTGGACCACCGATTTCGATCTTGAGCGAACCGGATGCGCCTTGCGTGTAGTTGTGAGCGCCGAAGGGGTGGAGCAGGGTGATGATGCCGGGCGATAGGCCGGGACTGACTTCGCCGGCTGAGTTGTTGATGTTGCCGGCGACGGTTCCGGTGCCTTCGAGCACGCCGCCGGCGATGGCGAGCGGTGTGCCGGAGGTCGAGCCGAGATTGCCGCCGAGAAGGCGGGTCGCGCCGGCGGTCTGAGTGAAACTGTAGAAGCTGAGCGTGCCGGAGCGGGCTTCGACGGTCGCGGCGTTGTTGAAGGTCGCGGTGACCGTCGTGACGTCGGCGCCGGCGGTTTTCTTGAAGAGTCCCGCGTTGTTGATGATGCCGCCGAAGGCGCAACAGACGGGGGCGATGTCGGCGTCGGTGCGGATGTCGAAGGTGCCGGTGGCTTCGTTGTTGACGACGGGCGGGCTTTCGCTGCCGGTGATGTTGAAGTCGCCGCTGCCAGTCCAGATGAGGGAGCCGGCGTTGCCGAGGGTGCGCGAGCCGAGGAGCTTGTAGTCGCCGCCGGTGAGATTGAGGGTTGCGCCGGCGAGGATGCGGGTCGTGCCGACGCCGGGCGAGCCCATCGCACCGCCTAGCCAGTTGAAGACGTTGCTGACGCGGATTTCGCCCGCACCGCGAATCTGGCCGAACGGGTTGAGTTCGAGATTGGCGACGCTGACGGCGGCGCCGGCGTTGACGTCGAGGAATCCGGACGAGGGGACGCGGACGAGGCCGTCGCCGGTGACGGCGGTGCCGGCGTTCCAGTTGTAGTTCTTCGTTTCGAGGACGGTGGTGGGGTCGAGGGCGAATGAGCCGGTGCTGGCGCCGTAGTCGTTGTTGAGGCGGAGGGTGCCGGACTTGACCTCGGTTGTGCCATCGTTGTTGAAGGGGACGCTGATCTCGCTGATGCCGGCGGCGAGAAGTTTGCGAAAGATGCCGGTCGGCGAAACGTGGACGCCGTCGGGGCCGACCATCGACCCGACCGCGGGCACCAAGTTTGAGTCGGATTGGAGTTCGAAGAGGCCGAGGGGTTTGACGTCGATGAGGGCGTGATTGTCGAGGGTGAGGTTGATGGGGTCGATGATCGCGGCGAGACCGACGACGTTCAGCGTTGCGCCGACGAGGAACTTCGCGCCGCTTGTCCGGAGTTCGAGCGAGTCGTCGATGTTGAAGACGCCGGTCGCGAGGGAGCCGGCGTTCCACTCGAAAGGTCCGTCGAAGGTGGCGGTGGTGTGGACGGCGAGGCCGGCGTCGTAGAGCTTGAAGA
>CAZONT010000128.1:0-10733 GCA_964581285.1 uncultured Planctomycetaceae bacterium
GGGCGGGCCGGAGATGGAGACGGATTTCCACAACTTCGAGGCGCTGAACATCCCGGCAACGCACCCCGCGCGGGACATGATGGATACGTTCTGGCTGGACAACGGGTGGCTGCTGCGTACGCACACGTCGCCGTGCCAGGTGCGGGCGATGCTCACGCACGGGGCGCCGCTGCGGGTCTGTGCGCCGGGGCGGTGCTTTCGGTATGAGACGATCGACGCCTCGCACGAGAATACGTTCTTCCAAGTCGAAGGGTTGATGATCGACAAGGACATTTCGATCGCGCACCTGATCGCCGTCATGCGGATGGTGCTGCGCGAGGTGTTCGCCCGCGACGTAAAGGTGCGGCTGCGGCCGGGGTTCTTTCCGTTCGTTGAGCCGGGGTTTGAGCTGGACATGTCGTGCGAGATCTGCGGCGGGAAGGGCTGCGCGACGTGCAAGCAGAGCGGATGGGTGGAGATTCTGCCGTGCGGAATGGTTCATCCGAACGTGCTGCGGTTCGGGAAGATCGATCCGCACGAATACACCGGGTTTGCATTCGGGCTGGGGCTGACACGGCTGGCGATGATGAAGTACGGCATCGCGGATATTCGCGTGCTGAATAGCGGGGACTTGCGCGGGTTGGTGGAGCCGGGGCGGTTGACGGGACCGGGCATCAAGTAGCGCACCGCGGCATTCCCTCTTGGCGTTAGTCGGCCTGTTCAGGCGCGGATTGCGTGGTCGGGGCGAGGCCGAGCCCACGTGTCAGATTCCACAGGGCGAAGCCGATGCTGCGACGAATTGGGGGCGGAGGGCCGGCAACGACGGTTCGGGCGATTTGAGTGACGGCTGACTCCGAAGTCGAGTTTGGTTCATCGTAGGAGGAGGTCCAAACTCGCGACGGGGGCGGAGTACGGAACGAAGAGCACGAGACAGACGACTGATGCCACTGGATGGGGAACGGGCCCAGGATGACTTCACCCTTCAAGAAATCGAAGCTGTCCAGCGTTTCTCGCGCAGCTTCCGGTGTGAAGCAAATGGCAAGTCGAACGAGTTCGTCCGGGGCAAAGTCCGCGGATTGGATATTCGTCGGATACCTGACTGAGCCGCAGTATTGTTTGCCTTTTCGTAGCGAAAAGCGAACCGGCGGATAGCGGCGTCCGTTCTTGTCGATGACTTGAACGTCGAATGCCGTACCGAACGGTGCGGGTTTGGCGAGGCTGATGTCGGGGAACACCGATTGGAACTTAGGGGGACCGGGCGACGTGTAACCCCACACGCGCGGCGTCATGAGCGCGGCGATTTCTTCTCGCGATCTGGCAATTGCCGAGCCATCGGCTGCAGTCATCCGGTCCGTGACCACGAACTGGGCCGTCAGCGATTCGTTTCGTTCGAGCAACACCTGCCCTTCGTCGTCCTCGTCGACCGGATCGAACTCGCGTATTCTCAATGTGAATCGCATCGTTGCGTTTTGTGGCCCCGGCTCGAGCTCGGCTGCCTTGCTGAGGTAGCTTTCGTCGCAGTGTTCGGAGCACCCCGTCAGTGGTTGCTGTTTACGCTTGCAACGGCTGGTAGCCGGGAGCAGCTTTGTGTCGCGAACACGGATGTCATTGAGTTCCCACTCGAAATAGAGATTGCCGTATGCTGATGCGCGCGTTCGGATTACGAGCGCAATCGGGATCGCATCACCTTCCCGGATGATGGGACGCGCCTCGAGTTCGAAGCGCACCGTTTGATCGATGAATCGACGCTCCTGGTCCGAAGACAGTTCTCCCTTCCGCCGGAGCTGGGCGAGGAGATTCATCCATCGGCTGGTAACTCGGGAGAGTGGCCCGCGGTCCTGAATTACAAGTGCGGCTTCGATCAAGTCGGCGATCTGGGACTGAGAAAGCTGGTGGTTGTCGAAACGACCTTCGAGCGTTGTGAACGCGTTTTCGGAGTCGTTTGCGGCAGCCTTGAGGACCCAGGCGGTGGGAAGGTAGTCGTACCAGTTCACGGATGCGGCCCATTGGCGCGTGGCGGGGACGCCGAGGGTGCCGGCCGCTGCGACGGCCAGACCGCCAGCCACAAGTGACGCGCGGCGGCGGCGACAGAGGCCGGTTTGTGTCGTTTTCGGGCTGAGCGCGATACCGCACTCGGGGCAGGTTTGGGATTGGAGATTCGTGAGGTCGTACTTACAGCGCCGGCAGCGGAGTTCGGCCCCAAGGCGACGGCCGATCAGGCCACGAATCAGAAGTCCGAGGCCGAGGGCCAACACTATAGCAGCAGTGATGAGCATGCGCTTTCGTGCCGTAGTTTAGCAGCGAATCGCATCAGGCTGAAAGTGAAATTCAGCCGGGCTCGCCGTCAGTCTTTCTTGATTTCGATGACGGTCTTGTCCTTATCCCAAAAACTCTCACGGCAAGTAACTTTTGTGCCGCCCAGCAACAGGAAAAGGACGACAACAACCGCAAGGACGCCGGCGATAGTGGCCCAATTCTTGTTCATTCACGCTCCTGTGAAACAGAAATCATCACTCGTGGGAGTGTAGTGGGGGTGTGCGGCCCGGGGGGATCGGATTTCTGACCGATTTTGGTCGTATTCGCGAACCAACGGAGCGCACGAAGGCCGTCACTGACTTGTCGGCGATTGGGTCGTGGATTAAGTTAGCGCGCGTCGTCGTGTGAACGCTTGAAGACTGAACTGCGTAACAAGTTGCGGGCGGTGATGGCTGCGGTTCCGGCCGATGAGTTGGCGCGGCGGTCGTCCGAGGCGGCGGGGCTGCTGTTTGCTCAGCCGGAGTTCGAACAAGCGGAGACGATGATGATCTACTTGTCGCTGCCGCACGAAGTCGAGACAACGGCGATTGTGGTGCGCGGCTGGCAGGAGGGAAAGCGGGTGACGGCGCCGCAGGTGTTGTGGGAGAGCCGGCAGATGATTCCGGTAGAGATCGAATCGCTGGAGGATGACGTGGCGGAAAGCCCGCTCGGGATCAGGCAGCCGATCCGAGGAGAGCCGACGCCGGTGTCGCAGATCGACCTTGTGATTGTTCCGGGGTTGGCGTTCGACGGGCACGGAAACCGGGTGGGGCGCGGGCGGGGATTCTACGATCGGTTTCTCGGCCGGAAGGAGTTTCGGGGGATTACGTGCGGGCTGGCGCTGGAGGAACAGATCGTCCCCGAGATTGAGACGGCTCCGAACGACGTGCGGATGAAGTTGGTGGTGACGGATCGACAGGTCCGGCGATTCTGACGTCGGATTGGTAACAGACAGGGAGGTTTGGCGTGGCCTTGTGGCGACGTTCATCAGCGGCGACGGTTCGAATTGTGCTCTTCTTATGCGCGGCGGCGGTCGCGCTGGGGATCATCTACGTCCGGCAACATCGCCGGCCGGCGACGCCAATGGAAGATGCGACGGTATCGGCGAAGGCACCGTCGGCGTTGGTCGTGTCGAGCGATCCGCCGGTGAAAGTCTCGGCGCCGATCCAGCCGCCGGCGGCGGTTGCCGCACCGCGCGGAGACGTGACGCTCGCAGCGCGGACGGGCGCGGGAGTTGATGTCGTTCCGCCAGACGTGCAGCGGGCGCGCGATGCGCTCGCCCGCGGCGATGCACTTTCGGCGCGGCGAATGTTCTCCGAGGCGCTCAAGCGTGAACTGCCCGAAGACATGGCGCGGACGGTGCGCGGGGAAATGACGCGGCTGGCCGACGCGGCGATCTTCTCGCCGGATGTTCTAGCTGAGGACGGGCTGGTCGCGCTCTATCCGGTCGCCAAGGGCGACACGCTGGTGACAATCGCGAAGCGATTCAAGATTACGGATCCATTGATCGTGTCACTGAATGGTCTGACGAACCGGGATCGGTTGAAGATCGGCATGCCGTTGAAGGTCGTGCACGGTCCGTTCCGGGCTGTTGTGACGAAATCGAGTTTTCGAATCGATCTGTTACTCGGGGACGTGCTGGTGCGGAGCATGGGTGTTGGACTGGGGACGAACGGGAGCACGCCGACCGGGCGATGGAGGGTGCGGGACAAGCTTGCGAACCCGGGCTGGACCGACCCGCGTACGAATGAATTTTATCATCCGGATGCGGTGGACAATCCGATCGGGGAGTACTGGATCGGGCTGGAAGGGCTATCGGGCGAGGCGGTCGGCAAGCGCGGGTTTGGCATACACGGGACAATTGACCCGGGCAGCATCGGCAGGCAGATGTCGCTGGGGTGCGTCCGGCTCCTGCCGGCGGACATCGAATCGGTGTATCGGCTCTTGGTTATTGGGGATTCGACGGTGGAGATTGTGGATTGAGCGCGGCGTCGGCCTGTTGTGGCCCGGAGCCGGCGGTCGGGGTCTGAACGTCGCGACGTTCGAGCATGACTGCGAAGTTGAGCAGGGTCGGGGGGGACTCGGGGGAGGCGTCGGCCGGAGGCATTCCGATGGTCCGGCGTGCGGCGACGCCCACATAGCTTCCGAACGACGTATAGCGAAGACTGATGCTCAGATTGGATGGGATGATGCGTTCGGCGTCCGCTGCGAAAGCCGCGGTTGACGGATCAGTGGCGATGGCTTTTTGCAAGATGTCGGTTACGTCAAGCTTGATTGTGCCGGGTTTTGACGAGAGTTCGAGTTCGCCAGAGGCGAGGACGTAGGGACCGGGGGCATTGGCGGGGTTTTGCGGTCCGGCAAGGACGGCGATGTCAGTTGCGGGGACGAGTGACATGGCCCAGTCGTCCGGGGTCGGGAGACCGGGCGCGGAGACGGGAACCTTGCCGAAGCCCCGCAACTTGTCGCCCAAGTATACTTGGAATTCGCGACCGATGTCATTGGTGCGGATTTCGACCTCGCCGCCAGAGATCGTGATACGCTGCGGCGGCAGCCAGCGGGTGGTCGCCTGGTTTGCTCCGGCGGGTACCGGCCAGACGAGTTCGAGGACGACGACGAGTTCGTAGCGACCAAGGGCGATGCGTCCGAGACGAGCGTTGGCGCTACGAAGACGATCGATGCGGGTGTTGCGGTCGTGGGTCGAGGCGACAAACTGGCGGCGATCCTGCTGAGAAAGATGCCCGAGTCTGGTGGTCCAGTCGGTGGCGAGCTTGGCGACCGCCGGGTCTTCGTATCCGCAGTAATCGGCGAGTGCCTCCCAGGTGAGACCGGACTTGACGGCGAGATCGACGCGTGCGGTATCGCGTGGATCGCGGCGTTTGCTCAGGGCTTGAAGTTGCTCGAGGTAGCGTCGTGGGGACGCGCCCACGTCGCACGCGAGGCGAGCAAGCAGGGCGAGGACGCCATCGACCCTCGCGGCCTCGGGGTCGGCGCAGAGGGCGTCGACGAATTCGACGCGGGCTCGATTGGAATCGAGGGCTTTCTTCAAGGACGCTTCGGCGAGCTTGACGTGGCCTTCGCGGAGGAGTGCGAGTACGGCCGGGACGCGAACGCTTGCGGGACCGAACTCGACCGCGCGACGAAGAACGCGGATGACGGGATCGCCATTGTCGGCGGCGAGGTCGACGGGAAAGGAACCGCCGCGGGCGGCACTTGCACGGAAGCGGGCCTGATCGGCGGCGAGCAGGGTGGCGCGGGCACGGAGGGATTCCGGCGCGTCCTTGTTGCTGATCTCATCGAAGATCTGGAGGACGATCGGGGTTCGAAGCACGGGGATCAACGAGAGGCCTTGAAGCATAGTCAGCAGGTTTTCGCGGATGGCGGGGTCCTTCGTGTCGCGGATCCGCTTGAGGATCTTGTCGTCGGCTTCGCTGACGAGAACGCGGTCCTGCTTGATGAGTTGACTGAGCGTGTCGGCATCTGCCGGCGAGGCGTTGACAGCGAGGGCGCGGACAATCTGTTGACGAATTTCGGGACTTGCGATCGTGCGACAGCGGACGATGGCGGCATCCCGGGCCGCCTTTGATGCATGAATGAGGGCATCGAACGCGGATTCGGGCGCGCCGGTGGCAAGGAATTCGACGGCAGACGTGCAAACAGCTGAATCTTGCGATTGAAGGATTGCGGACAAGACAAGCACGGCGTTGGGGCGTGCGAATCGGCCGGAGTGGGATTGACTTAATTCATTCGCGACGAATTGAAGCAGGCGATCCTGAACCGCGGGCTTGGCCGTCTTGATGACTTCGGCGGTTTCGTTTGGGAGCGGACCGCGATCAACGAGGCAGTGCCAGGCCTCGCGCTGGGCTTCGCCGTCGGTTCGCGCGATTGCGTCGAGAATCGGTCCATCAACGGCTAGCGAAAACGCTGCGTAGCGCGAGGCGTCAACCTCCGCGCGGATGGCGGAGAGGCAGTGAAGCGCCAGGGCCACCATTGCGGGCGAGCCATCGGCTAACTGTCGAATCCACCGAGCGACTCCCGGTGTGTCGGGATCTCGCGGGCCTTCGCGTGCTTTGAGCGCGTGATCGAGCAGTGCGAACCGGATTTCCTCCGGGGCCCCCCGGCCGACGGTGATGTTGAGGACTTCGACCGAGTTCGGGATTTCGACGATGGCGGCGGCCCAGCCGGTGCAGGCGAGACGATTCTTCGTCGGCGGTAGACGATTGGCCTCCTTGTCTGTGGGAGAACGGGCGGGGTGGGTCTGATTGATGCCGCGGAGCGAAGCGCGGCTGGAGTCGTCCTCCCGGCTTATTTCGAATCGTTCGTAGATGGGATCGTTGGGCCGCCGGCTGAAGGAGACCTTGCCATCAACCCAGACCATGGCGCGGAAGCCGAGGAACTTCACGGGGGCGGGCGGCACGGTGCGGATATCAAAATTCGCGCGACGCAGTTCGTGCGAGGTGTCGGTGCGATAACGAAATGGAATAAGCACAAGACGATTGCCGTCCTTCGGGAGGACGATGACGGTTTCGTCGAGCAATTGTGGAACGACGAGCGGCTCGTCGATGGCGGGGCGAAGGTCGACTTCGGCGAGTGGACGGAGATCGATTTCCCATTTTTGGGCGAGTTCGGTGATGTCGCGGCGGTCCGGTGCGATCTGGCGGGCCCGCTGAAGGAGTTGGATCGACTCACGGGACAGGCCGGCGTCGCGTGCCCAGCGGGCGAGGTCGAGCTGGGCGTCGGCGTCGCGACTGTCGGACTGCTCTCTTCGCAAAAGAAGAAGCGTGCGGTTCCAGAAGTCGCGGAGGTCGATGGCGCCCTGGGCGCGCGGTTGATTGGCGATGGAAGGATCGCGTTTCGCGGCGAGGGTCAGGCAGCGGGCGGCGAGGGTGTCGAGGCCAGCGGTGTGGTAGTCCTCGCCGAGACGCTGAAGGGTCTCGGCCGATTCGATCGAGTCGATCGCGGCGCGCTCATCGGCCCCGGTGAGCCAACGGGCCACTTCTTCGCGCTGGTAGACGATGGGCTTGGACTGGGCATCGCGGGTCGCCGTCAGAAGGTAGCGATTCTCGTCTTCGCGGACCTGACCGACGACGAGGCGCTCGTCGCGGAGTATGAGTAGGTCGGCGGCAACGGGCGCAGCCGTGGCGAGCGACGCGGCGAGAACGAAGGCGGCTGAATATACGTGCGCCCGAGTCGGCATGGGATATTGCTCATCGGCCCTAGGCCGGCCCACCCGCGGAGGGTCAGTCCGCCCGATGGTGGCGGCTCGCCCCTGATACCACAATCGTATTCTCCCCAAGGGGCTCCTGCCAACGCCTTGCGGGATCGGCGTGTATGGCTGCGGTAGTGGCGGCGTTGTACGATTCGAACTGATGCGTAGGCGGCGTTTTTTCGTGGGTCTGATGTGCGGCGTGGGGGCGGTCTGCGCCGCGTATTGCTGGGCGGGGGTGACGAGCGTTCCGGTGGTTTGTCCGGTTTGCGACCACGCGTTCGAGGCGACGCGGCTGGATACGAGCGACACGCGGGGGGGGATGGACCGCGATTTGTTTCAGCGGGCGTTGATCGCACAGCCGGTTTACTACCTGATTGCGACGTGTCCGCGGTGTTACTACAGCGACTACGTCGATGACTTTCACGGCTCGGCCAAGGTCGATGCGGGATTGAAGAAGTCGATCCTGGTTGAGAGGTCGCTGCGGCCGGTTACGGCGATCACGCCGAAGATGCGGCAGGAGGAGATACCGGCGACGACGCGGTATGCGCTGGCGGCGGCGGTGTTTCGGTTGCGGCGCGGCTCTGCGGAGTCGCAGGGGTGGCTGCTGCTGCGGTGGGCGTGGGTTGTGCGGGAGGAGGGGTCGTACCTGCCGCCGACGGGTAAGCTGATGCGTGCGATGCGGGAGATCGAACCGCGGTTGCCGGCGGCGCGGCGCGGGATGAACCAGGCGGATCGGGAGTTGCAGGGGGTGAATCTGCTGATGGCGGATTGGCAGGAAGGGTCGTTTGACGCGGAGCTGGAGCCGTACGTTCGGCTGGTGATCGCGCTCATCCTTCGGCGACACGGGGAGAACGGGGCGGCGCACGACTTGCTTGTCGCACTCAAGGGAGAGTTCGAATCGCCGTTGAATGGAGCGATCGAGAAGATGTCGGCGTCGATGGAGGAGGAGCGGCGGATTCTGAGCGCGGCGCGGGAGCAATTTGAACGGGCATTGGCGCAGAAAGAAGTGAAGGCGGAGAATCGAGCGGCAGGGCTGTACCTGCTGGGCGAGATCAGCCGGCGCGTCGGGGATGATGCGGCGGCGCGATCGTGGTTCGACCGGGCGCTGGCGGAAAAGACGCTCGACGCGTCGCTTGCGGCGTGGGCGAGGGAGCAGCGGGCGATGACGGAGCCGGTCACGGAGGACGCGGCGCGTTGAGCTGCTGCCGGAGCGCGGCGGCGGCACGGGCGGCTTCGGGGTGGTTGGGGCGGATCGAGAGGGCCATTTCGTATTCCTGAAGCGCTTCGGAGTAGCGCCCGAGGGAACGCAGATAGTCGGCGTATTCCACGCGGGTATTGACGCCGGTCGGCTCCTTGCGGCGCTGGGCTTCGACGGCCGCCCTGTAGTAGTTGATGGCCTCGTCGACACGGCCCATCGCCTTGCACGTTCGGGCAACGGAGCGGTTGGTCAGGATCATCGTCGGGTCAATTCGAACGGACTCCAAATAGCGATCGCGGGCTTCTTCGAGGCGGCCGTTGGCGAAGTAATAGTTGCCGAGGTTGAACTGGCCGGCGAAGCAGTCGGGGTTGGCACCGAGCGTGTTGGTCCAGTAGGTCTCGGGGTTGGTCCACGTGCGGTTCTGGCGGATGGTGAGGGCGGCGAGCGCGAGAAGGATTGCAATGGCGGGGACACCGACGAGCAGGACGCGCGGCACTGAGAGCGCGCCGTTGACGCGCATGGCGCGGTCGAGGAGGAGGCCGACGAGGAGGAAGAGGCCGACGGAGGGGAGGTACATGTAGTGGTCGGCGACGAAGGAGTACTGCAAGTAGTTGAAGTGGATGAGGCCGAGGGTGAGGGCGTGGGCGATGATGAAAACGCCGATGCCCCAGAGGACCAGCGGTGAGAGCAACTTGCGGAAGCGAATGAGCAGGGCCGCGGCGACGACGAGGATGGCGACGGCGATCCAGTAGCGCGGGGCGGAGAGGGACTCGGACCAGCGAGGGTAGATGCCGACGAGTTCGATCGGCCAGAGGGATTTCCAGAGGTAGTGGACGAGGGCGGCGGCGGCGACGAAGGGACGGAGGAGCAGGTCGATCGGCTGGCCGCTCTTGGCGTTGGCGGCTTCGGCGCGGGCGGTGATGGAGCCCATGATGAGCGAGAGCAGGGCGTAGGGGGCGGCGCGGAGGAGCGACTTGGCTTGCCAGCGGCCGGCGAGGACGCGGTCGGTGAGGAGCAAAATCGGGACGAGGACCAGGCAAGCGGTCTTGGCGAAGAGGGCGAGCAGGAACGAGACGAGCGAGGCGGCGTAGCGCGAGCCGGCGCCGGTGCGGCGGTACTGGACGTAGGCGAGGAGGGCGAGCCAGAAGAAGAGGCCGGAGAGCGTGTTTTTTCGCTCGGCGAGCCAGGTAACGGAGGCGACGTTGGTTGGGTGGAGGGCGAAGAGCAGGGCGGCGATGGCGGCGGCGATGGCGGGGGCGCCGAGGGCGAGGAGCGTGAACCAGACGGCGACGGCCGTGGCGGCGTGGAGGACGAGCTGGGTGGCATGCATGAGGCGCGGCGGGTTGGGACTGACGCGATGCTCGATCCAGTAGGTGGTCCAGACGAGCGGGTAGTACTGCATGGTCGGCTTTTTCTGGAAGGCGTCGAGCCAGATCGCGTTGAGGCCGCCGTCGCCGGTGACGAGCTTGTTTTCGAGGATGTAGGGCTTGTCGTCCCAGTTGACGAGGCCGCAGTCGAGGGAGTTCCAGTAGGCGGCGGAGGCGGCGGCGGCGATGAGGAGGGCGACGAGCCAGCGGTGGAGGGGCTTGAGCGGGGCGGCCGTGGGGAGCGCGGGTAACGGGATGAGGGGCTCGCGCGCGGATCGCTGTCGGTCGGAGGGATGCTTGCGGCGGGCCATTGGGGGCCATTCTTCTGGGGAAGGGCGGAGATGTCGAGGGCGTGAAGCCCGTTAGCGGTCAGCCATGCGGCGAACCGGAACCAGCGCGGGATGCGCGGAGGATGTGCGGCGCGGTCCCGCCATCGTCACTTTGTCCGTCCAGCTCACACGTCGCCGACGGGTTGGGAGCGGAGAGCTCGATGTCCGGCCTTGCGGCGCGGGGGAAGTCGGATCCGGAATTGTCAATCTCTGTTAAGGGGGGAAGCGGGGCCGTGGGCGCGGCCGGTTGATGTTGGCCAGCGGGTGCCTTGGAAGGGGCTCGCGTGCGCTGATCGTCTGGTGAGCTACGGCCGGCGGGGACGCCGGCCGCTACGGGGGCGGGGGCACTCGCAAGGTTT
>CAZONT010000129.1:0-10660 GCA_964581285.1 uncultured Planctomycetaceae bacterium
TGTAATGACGCAGGGCTTCGTACGCCATGACCGGACCGAGGTCCGAGCCGCCGATGCCGACGTTGATGACGTTTCGTATGCGCTTGCCGGTGTGGCCTTTCCACTCGCCGCCGCGGACACGATTGGCAAAAGCCGCCATCTTGTCGAGGACGGCGTGGACGCCGGGGACCACGTTCTCGCCGTCGACGACGATGGATGCGCCCCCGGGAGCACGCAGTGCAACGTGCAGGACTGCGCGATGCTCGGTGACGTTGATCTTGTCGCCGCGGAACATCGCGTCGATCCGCTCGCGGAGCCCCGACTCTTGTGCCAGCTGGAGCAACAGCTTGAGCGTCGTGTCGTTGACGCGGTTCTTTGAGTAGTCGAGGAACAACCCGGCCGCCTCGGCCGTCAGGCGTTCGCCGCGCTTCGGATCATCGGCGAAGAATTGCCGTAGGTGGATGTTTCGCACTTCCGCATGATGCGATTCGAGGGCCTTCCACGCCGCGCGTTGCGTCAGGGGGGTCGTCGATGGCTTCATGTTCGCTCTCCTGTCCGATTCACACGGGCCATTCTGCGGCCGCGACGCTAGCTCTCGACGTGTCGCGTGTCGTTCCAGAGGCGGATCGTCGGCTCTGTCGCGTCGTGTTCATAACCGAGTTCGCTGAGACTCGCCGTGCTGAGCAAGAAGTACTGCCCGCTAGCGGCCGGCAGCCCGAGCCAGCGCGCCGCCAAGACGCGGAGGAAGTGGCCGCTCGAAAAAAGCAATACGTCTCCAGGGCGGGCACGAAGCCGACTGACGACACGGTCCGCACGCTCGCCGATCTGCTGCGGCGACTCGCCTCCGGGGCATCCGTCGCGGAATAGTAACCAGTCGGGCCGCTCACGGTGAATGTCGACGGTTTTTCGTCCCTCGTACTCACCGTAGTTCCACTCGACCAGATCGCGGTCAACGTCGGCTGTGTCGCCGTAGCCGGCCAGCTCGCACGTTTGCCGGGCTCGCTGCAACGGGCTGGTGAATACGCGGCTGAACGACAGGCCCAAGAGTCGCTGGCCGAGTCGACGAGCGTTGTGTTCGCCACGGGGGGTCAGGGGGAGGTCGGTCGTGCCGGTATGCTGGCCGGACAGACTCCAGGCCGTCTCGCCGTGTCGCGCCAGGTAGATGACCGGAAGCGCTGCGCTCATCGTTGACCGTCCTCAGACACTCGGGACGCCGGCGACGGCATCCGCGTCGGCACGCATCCACGACAAACCGCGGCGTAGTATAAGCGGTCCGCCGCGACGTCGAGCGGCGTTCATGTCCTGATTTCGCGGCGCTCGGGAAACGCCCCTTCGCTAGTTAAGGGGTTTCGATCGCGCTGACTTCCAGGAGGGGATTCTCCGGATTAACGGGGACAACCAGCCGCACGGGAATCGTGTCGCCAACGTTCCGGCCGGCGTGGGTCGCATCGCGCGTAATCAGCGTGATGCGCACCTCGACCCGGTCTGCGAGCCGGCCGTGAATGATCAGCCGCGGAGTTCGGGAATCGCCCGCGCCGCCGCCACCCACGTCGCCACCGCCGACAGCCGTGACGGCGGGCTCGTAGCTGCTGATGTCGTCGATGAGCACTGTTGCCGTAATAGGCTGCTGCCAACTTGCGCGCTCGCGATGGGCAGTTTGCTCCTGAAGTGAGGCACGCTGGACCGTGGTCAACGAGTTATCCGCGAGCTTGTGGCGCAACTCATCGCGAATTGACTGGACCTCCTCAATCACTACGGCCAGTTGGACGAAGTGATCTGCCTCGGGTCGACCGAGCGGGTCGTCCGCAAATGTGCCGTCCTTGATGTATTGGCTGAGCTTGAGCCGGATCGAGTCGAAATCCGATTCGAGCCGCCGATCTCGCATTTCGAACGCACGCATCGATCGCTCGCGCTGTCGCTCGAGCGCTTCGGACTGCCGGTCGTACCAGTTCTGGGTCAGAATTCGCTGTTCTTCGCGCGGGCCGCGATCGAGAAGAATGTCCGGTGGATTGGCCTCGATCGGGACGCTCTGGCGCGGGAAGCGCTCGTCGTCCTGCCGCTTTCGCTCGGCGAAATCGGTCTCCAATTTCTTGCGTTTCTGCTCCCAAACCTTCTGACGCAACGCGCGCCGCTTGGGAAGCTGTTGGTACTCAACGGCCGTCTCGATGAGCCGCAGTGCCGCGGCGGCGCAGTTGCGCTCGTTGCGTTCGAGGGTGATCAGCGACTGACGTAAATCCCGGATGGTTCGGGCGTCGGACTTGGCGAGGGCGGCGATTGCGAGCATGTCCGACCGTCGATCGTCGGTCGCGAGGCCGTTACCCGGGAGTTGCGACGGCGGTGCACTGCCGGGCTGGCTCTCCCGCAGGACACGCAGCACGAAGCGATGGATGAAGGCCTTGTCGCGGGTCTCGGCGGCCTGGTCGGCGCCGGGTGCTCGCGGGGAGACTGCGCCGCAGGTCAACAGGCCCACGACGCATCGATAGACGAAGACGGAAGCTGGCCGGTGCATGTGCAGGGCCCTCGGTTGGGGGGCTTTGAGCAATGGATCGTAACCAAAAGCGCGGCGTTCCGCTCGGGAGCGTCCCCCGGGGCGGAGCGATCATATTATCACTGCCAGATGCTGGTGCACGACAGCGCCAATCCCGGCCAATCTCTCGGATTCCGTGGCTTGCGATCGGGCGAATCGCCAGCGCCCGCCTGCCTCGTGGCACAAGGAGCGGGCCCACGAGGTATCACGCACCGCAATCGGTTCACGCCTTCCGTATCAAGAGACTTCCGCGACGGGCTCGGAGCCGAGTTGTCAGCTGCGGCTCCCTCAAACCTGAGTTGCGGTCGCCGTAAGTAACCAGACGAAGAGTCGCTTTCCCACGGGACTCTTAGCGACGGCCGCCGCCCCCTCGGGAGCCACCTCCGCTGCGGAATCCGCCGGCGCCGCGGGAGCCACCGCCAGCGCGATTGCCGCCTCCGCTGCCACTGCGATTGAAGTTTCCGCCGTTTCCGCTGCGGTTGGCGCCGCCACCATCGGCGCGGTTGCCCTCGCCGCCGCCCGAGTTTGCGCGATTCTGCTGGTAGTTGTTCGAGCGCTGTTCGCCGCTATTGCGCGCCTGGGAGTCGCGGTTGAGGCCCTGGCGGTCAGCGTCGTTGCCATCGTGGTGCTGCCAGTTGCCGTTGTTGTTGTGATCCCAGCTTCCGTCGCCGTTCTGGCGGTAGACGTTGCCGTTGTGGTCGGAGTAGACGTTGTTGCGGTTTGCTTCGCCGGAGCGGTTATTGAAATTGTTCTCTCCGGCGCGATTGTTGATGTTGTTGTTGCCGACCCGGTTGTTGATGTTGTTATTCCCGACACGATTGTTGATGTTCGTATTGCCGACGTGGTTGTTTATGTTTGTGTTCCCTATGTGATTGTTAATGTTGGTGTTGCCGATGTGATTGTTGATATTGGTATTGCCCCAGTGATTGTTGACGACGGTGTTGCCCCAATGGTTGTAAACATTGACATTGTTGAAGTTGACGTTTCCATAGTGGCCGTAGCCGGCATAGCCGTAACCGTGCCACGTGTTCCAGCCGACGGGTCCCCACCACGGGTGGCAGCAGGCGCCGACGGCCATGCCGACGCCGAAGCCGACGGCCGCGCCCGTGACGGCGCCCCAGCCGAAGGCGGCGCCACAGCCGTAGGTGTAGGGGTAACCGTACCAGGCCGTTCCGACATAAGGCGGATAGTAGTAGCCGGTGCCGTAGACGACCGTTCCGGCGGCGGCGACGCAGGTGCCGTAGTACCCGGGCGTGTAGCCGACGTAGACGACTTCGGGCGTTGCGGCGTAGGTCTGGACGTAGGTGACGTAGTGGACGGGGCTGCTGGGGGGGATGGTGTAGATGGTTGGGGGGACTGAGGCGGCGACGGCCCACGGTCCGGCGGAGCTCGGGGCGGTAAACCAAATACCATTTTCGACGGCGTAGAAGGCCTGGGGGCTGATCTGGATCACGGGCGTCTGGGTGTTGGCGGCGTATTGCATCGAGGTGCCTTCGATGGGCCTGAAGGCGGGTGCGCCGTCGTAGCTGACGCTGAGCTTGGCTTCGCTGCGCTTGACCTCGGCTGTCTGCGGGATGGAGTTGGCGATGACGGCTTCGCGGGCGGCCGGCGTTCCGGCGACGGAAACGAGGACATCGCCCTTGGGATGATTCTCGGGGATCTTTGCGAAGTCGGGCGGGAGCTTGTCGGCGGGAACGAAGGTCCACGAGCCGTCGAGCGACTTGGATTGGAACCAGCGGCCGGAGACAAGGACATAGTACTGTTGGTTCGCGACATTCATGAAGAGGTCGCCGGTGGTGTTGGTGACTTGGAGCAACTGGGTCTTGTCGATGGGCTGGAAGGCCGGCTTGCCGGTGAGTTCGATGAGCTCGGCCGGGGTGGTGCTGACGTAGACGACGACGGGGGCAAAGGAAGTGGAACCTCCGACGGGGGAGTCGGACTCACTATAGAGGTCTACCATGTGGGCTGAGGCGGCGGCATCTTTGATCGAGTTGAGCGCGGGGGGCGGGCTCAGCGAGGGCGACCAGGGCCCGTTGACGTTCAGGGCTGAAAGCCAGTTGTTGCGGGCGAAGAGATAGTACTTGCCGGAGGAGGTATCGAAGAGGAGGCAGGCCCGAGTGTTGATGATGCGCTTGACGGTCTGGGTCTGGGTATCGCGGAGGGCCGGTGCACCGTCGATGAGAACGAGGATGGCGGGCTTGTCGCTGAAGATGATCCTGGGCGGGTCGTTCTTCAGCGGGACGCTGCGGGTGGCGGACTCGGCCTGAGTGACGGCGAGGGCGGTCTCGAGGCGATCAAGGGAGACCTCGCGCGTGCTGTCGGGCAGCCTGGTCTTGAGGAAGTCGGCGAAGGACTTGTCGCTGGTCGCCTGAGCGGGGAAGTTGGACTTGGTCATCTTGAAGTCGCTTAGGGCGACCATGCGGCGCTCCTTGTCGACTTCGCTGCGGGCTTCGAACCAGACGACGCCGTAGCTGGGCTGGGGGTTGGCTTTGTTCTGGACGGAGACGGCGCAGCGGGCTTCGAGTTTCAGGCCATTCCACTGTTCGATTTGGGGCTGGTAGACGGTAAGCGTGAGGTCGCCGTCGGCGAACTCGCGCGGCCAGGGGCGTTCGGTTTCGCGGACGGGTGTGTCGGGCGTGATGAACGCGGTGGCCCAGCCGGTCGAGGCGAGGAGCATGGCAGCGATCGAGAGGGCGACCAGGGGTCGCGGAAGCGTGGCGGTGATCATGGGTGAAGGCTCCGTTGTGCGAGGTCCGGTCGGCGAGCGATCCTTCGCGCGACGACGCTTCTTAGAATAACGCGGTTGGCGCGGGGCTGGCAACGCGAGAGTCGCCGATCAAGGGTTGGTGGTGGGGTTGGGAATCGGTTTGGCGGTGCGGGCCGGGAATTTCTGCATGAGTTTGTTAATGGCGAACTGCACGCGCTCGCGACGGACCTGTGGGGTGTACGAGACGTTCAACTGGGCGCTAGCGATGCCTCGCCAGATGATCTTGTCGGTTGCCGGGTCGACAGCGTCGATGACGATCGAGCCCTCTTCAATCATCTGGCCGTGCGGGTCGATGTCGTAGTTGGCCTGAAGTTTTCGATGAATGCGATAGGCGACGTAGAAGCTTGGCTTGCCGTCGGTGACGATGGTGAATCCGCGCTTGCCGAGCTGCTCCTGGATCATGTCGTCGATGTATTCGTAGACTTCGCCGCTGGCCAGGTTTGTGGCGAGAGCATGTTGGACCCAGAGCTTGGTGCCGGGCCACCAGTCGTAGGTGTCGCCCATGCCGTTGTAGCGGATGGCGGGGCCGTAGGCGTCGCGGGTCTGGATGTCGAGGGTGGGAGTGCAGGCCATTGCGCCGAGGGGGACGGCGAGACAGAAGACGGCTCGGCAGGCGGTGAACAGTGTCGGTGGCACTTCGCACTCCTTGTACCGGCGACCCGCGGCGCGGATGCGACAGATTGCCACGAGCGAGGGCGAGTCGCAAGGGCGAATCGTGACTTTGGCGACATGACGGAGCGATGTGATATGCTATGCGACGCATGGGAATGTTGCGTGGGGTAGTGATTTCACTGATCGGATGGATGGCGGGGTGTGCGGCTGTGACGCCGCTGCCGCCCGATCCGTCATCGCCGTTTTTTTCGGCGGAGTTAATACCGACCGCGGGGGACGCGTATAGCCATACGTCGTCGATCATGGCATTGCCGGATGGGGCGTTGCTCGTGGCTTGGGGATCGGGGAGCCGTGAGCTGGGGAGCGACACGCGGATTGTCATGGCGCGAAGAGGAACAGGAGCGGCGGAATGGGATTCGCCGGTGGTCGTTGCGGACAAGGCGGAGTTCGCCGATGCGAATTGCGTGTTGTACCAAGACGACCTGGGGCGACTGCGACTGCTGCATTCCGAGATGTTTGGGGAGCAGTTTTGCACGTCGTCAGTGGTGGAGCAGACGAGCGATGACGGCGGGGTGACGTGGACGGCGCCTCGGGCGGCGATATCGGCGATCTGCACGCTCTTGCGGAACAAGCCGATTGAGTTGCGTGACGGGCGGTGGTTGCTGCCGGCGTACGTTGAGGCGACGTACGAATCGCAGTTTTTTGTCAGCTTCAATCGCGGGGATGACTGGCTGCCGCTCAGCGCGCCGCAACTCACGTTGCAGTATGGGAATTTGCAACCGGCGGTGGTGCAGCGGACGGATGGCTCGTTGTTTGCGCTGATGCGGAGTTCGGGCGGGGCGGGGTTTTCGTGGCAGGCGATGTCGCTTGCCGGGTTTCAATGGTGGTTCGCGCCGCTCGAAGCGCTTCCGAATCCCGGAAGCGGACTGGACATGATTCGGCTGTCGAGCGGGCACTACATTGTGGCGTACAACGACAGCGCGTCGCAGCGAAGCCCGCTGTCGGTGGCACTGTCCGCAGACGAAGGGCGTACGTGGTCGCGCGGCAGGGTGATCGACGATGCGCCGGGGCAGGTTTCGTATCCGAGTCTCGCGGAGGGGCCGGACGGGACGATTCACTGCTCGTACAGTTTTCAGATTGAGGCAATCAAGCACGCGGCGTTCAACCGGGCATGGGTTGAGGCCGAGTAGGACGCGGATTTGTTGACGGAGCGGGGCGAATCCCTTAGAAAAAAAGCATGGCAATCGAAAGTCCCATCAAGTGCTCGGTGATTACACCGGAGCGGGCGGTGCTGGAGGCGACGGCGACGTCGATCGTCTACCCGCAACATGACGGTTCGGCTGGAATTCTGAAGGGCCGAGCGCCGCTGGTTTGCGAATTGGGGATCGGCATCCTCAAAATCGAGACGACCGATCAAGGGATGAAGGAGTTCTTCGTTGATGGCGGTTTCGCCCAGGTGCGAAACAACGACGTTTCGATTCTGACGCAGCGGGCGGTGCCGGCGGAGCAGATCACGCGGGCGGAAGCTGAGAAGGCGCTGGCGGCGGCGGAAGCAATGAAGATCTCGGACGACGCATCATTCGAGGCGCGGCAGGATGCGCTGCAGCGGGCGCGCGTGCAGTTGCAGATGGCGAAGAAGTAAGCGGGTTCGCCTTCCCCGATCACGGCTCAGATTAGCTCAGGGCATTTCGAACTTGTGGCCGGGGGCTCGGACTGTCAGGACGGGGCAGGGGGATTTGCGGACGATTTTTTCCGTGACGGAGCCGAGCAGGACGTGGGTGAGTCCGCTGCGGCCGTGGGTGCCCATGACGATGAGGTCCATCTTTTTATCGCGGGCGTAGCGGATGATTTCCAGAAATGGGCGACCGACGAGGACTTCGGCGGTGACGGGAGTCGTGAGCTTCGCGAAGCGGTCGCGCTTGGTGCGCTCCATTTGCTCTCGGGCGCCGACGAGAATTTCTTCGGGAGTGGGGCCGAGGGGGAGACTATTGGGGCCCATGGCCATCCAGTACTGGTACGACTCGTCCACGACGTGCAGGACGTGAAGCTCGGATTTGAAGGCAACGGCGAGAGAGCAGGCGTAGTCGATGGCGTGGTCGGCGAGTTCGGAAAAATCGGTCGGGCAGAGGATGCGATTGAACTGAGCCATCGTCGAACTCCTTCACGCGCTGCGCCGGACTATATGGCGGGCGCGACGGTCGGTCCAGCGGTTTTGCGGCGTTTCAGGATGGCCAGACCGCCGGTGCGAAGGCGCTCCATGTAGAGATAGAAGACCGGCGTGACGTAGAGCGTCAGCGACTGGGAGAAGAGCAGCCCTCCGACGACGGCGAGGCCGAGCGGTCGGCGCGACTCCGCGCCGGCGCCGAAGCCGAGTGCGATAGGCAGCGTTCCCATGAGAGCGGCCATGGTCGTCATCATGATGGGCCGGAAACGCACAACGCAGGCCTGGTAGATGGCTTCGGCGGGCGGCGTATTCTGCGTGCGCTGCGCGTCGATGGCGAAGTCGACCATCATGATGCCATTCTTCTTGACGAGGCCGACGAGCATGATGATGCCGACGAAGGCATAGAGGTTCAGGTCGATGCCAAAGGCAAGCAGCGTGAGCAGTGCGCCGAAGCCGGCGAAGGGGAGGGCGGTGAGGATCGTGATGGGGTGGGCGTAACTCTCGTAGAGGATGCCGAGGACGAGATAGATGACGACGACGGAAAGGAGTAATAACACTTCGAGGCCTTTGAGCGAAGATTGAAATGCCTGGGCGGTGCCCTGGAAGGTTGACGTGATCGTCGGAGGCAGCACTTCGAGGGCGGCCTTCTGGACGGCCTCGACGGCCGGGCCGAGGGCATGGCCAGGCTTGAGGTTGAAGGAGACGGTGACCGCGGGGAGCTGGCCGAGGTGTGCGACGGAGAGTGGGCCGACGGTGCGTGTAATTGTGGCAATGGCATCGAGCGGGACGAGCTGGCCGGTGCGCGAGCGGACGTGGAGCAGCGGCAGGGCGGCCGGGTCGGATTGATAATGGGGCTGCACCTCGACGATGACCTGGTATTCGTTGTTGGGGGCATAGATCGTTGAAATCTGGCGCGAGCCGTAAGCGGAGCCGAGGGCGAGTTCGATCTGTTCGGGGGTGATGCCCAGGGCGGCGACGCGGTCGCGATGGATGTCGACCTTGACCTTCGGGTTCTTGAGTTGAAGGTCGGCGGTGACGTCCTGGAAGCCGGGGAGGTTGCGCATCTTTTCGAGGAGTTGGGGAACGACTCGATAGAGTTCGCTCGTGTCGGGGCCCTGCAGGGTGAACTGATACTGGCTTTTGGTGAGCTGGCCACCGAGGCGAATGGCGGGGAGGTTCTGCAGGTAGGCATTGATGCCGGGGACCCGGGCGAGCTTGGGGCGAAGCTCCTGAATAATCTCGTCGACCGACTCGTCGCGCTCTGAGCGGGGCTTGAGACGAATCATGATGGTGCCGGTGTTGCGCGTGGCGGCGTTGCTGCCGCGGGCGCCAACACTTGAGAAGTAGAATAGGACCCGCGGGTCCTGGGTGATGATGGCGGCGAGTTCCTGTTGGTGGCGGACCATTGAGTCGAAAGAGATACCCTCGGCAGCTTCGGTCTGGACGAAGATTCGGGACTGGTCTTCGAGCGGGAGGAAGCCCTTGGGAACGATGACGTAGAGGTAGCACGTTGCAACGAGAATCACGGCGGAGACGAACACCGTGGTAAGGCGATGGCGCATGACCCAGCGAAGTGTGACCTCGTAGAATTTGAGGCCGGCGTCAAACATGCGCTCCGTCGCGGCGTAGAGGCGGCCGTGATGCTCCTGGCCGTGCGGGCGGAGGAGGCGGCTGGACATCATCGGCGTGAGACTCAGCGAAATCACTCCGGAGATGAGAATGGCGACGCCGATGGTGACGGCGAATTCTCCGAGCAAGCGGCCGAGGATGCCGCCAAGGAAGAGAACGGGGATGAAAACGGCGGCGAGGGAAATGGTCATGGAGACGACGGTGAAGCCGATTTCGCGCGAGCCGTCGAGCGAGGCCTGCAGCACCGACTTCCCCATCTCGATGTGACGGACGATGTTCTCGAGGACGACGATGGCGTCGTCGACGACGAAGCCGACGGACAGGGTGAGGGCCATGAGCGACATGTTGTCGGCGCTGTAGCCAAGGAGGTACATGACTGCGAAGGTGCCGACGAGCGACATGGGCATCGCGACGCCGGGGATAATGGTGGCGCGGAAATTGCGCAGGAAGAGAAAGATGACCAGGATGACCAGGCCGAGGGTAAGCACAAGGGTGAATTTCACGTCTTCGACGGATTCGCGGATTGATTGGGAGCGATCGTAGAGCGTTTCGATCGAAACCGAGGCGGGTAACTGGGCCTTGAACTTCGGCAACAACTCGCGGACGGCGTCGACGACGGCCACGGTGTTGGTGCCGGGTTGGCGCTGGATGGCGAGGATCATGGCGCGCTGGTCGACGAACCAGGCGGCGGTCTTGTTGTTCTCGACGCTGTCGACAACGGAGCCCAGCTCGTCGAGGCGAACGGGGCGGCCGTTGCGGTAGGCAACGATGAGCGGCCGGTAGGCGTCGGCGTTGGAGAGCTGGCCGGTGGCTTCGACCGTGAATGATTGGTGCCGGCCGTCGAAGGTACCGACGGGGAGGTTGACGTTGGCGGCCTGGATCGAAGTGACGACTTCGTCAATGCCGATGCGGCGGGCGGCGAGGGCATCGGGGTCGAGCTGGACGCGGACGGCGTATTTCTGCGAGCCGTAGACGAGCACCT
>CAZONT010000130.1:0-10545 GCA_964581285.1 uncultured Planctomycetaceae bacterium
GCTGGTGTGCGGCGCTGACGGCGTCGCAGACGGCGATGAACAGCCGGAGGCGGGCGGGCACGTCGAGCTGGTCGTCGCGAGCGAACTTATCGAGGGGGCGGCCGTCGACGAAGTCCATCACGAGAAAGTGGCTTCCGGCGGAAACGCCGCGATCGATGATTCCGATGATGCAGCGATGATTGAGCTGGGCGAGAATGGCAACCTCGCGGTCGAAGCGGAGGCGGCTTGCCTCACCGGCGAACGGACCCTCCTTGAGCACCTTGATCGCAACGGTCCGGTTGGTGGATTTCTGGATGCCCCGATAGACGACGCCCTGTCCGCCGCGATGCAATTCGCCCAGGATTTCGTATCCGTCGAAGACGTTCGGTGCGGGGCTGAACGTGGATTGGCCCCAGTTGGAACTGCCGTCGCGAGATCGGGCGGCCGCGGCGGCGGTCTGGGCGGAGCGGATCATCGCGCGCATCTGCGTACGGCTTGCGACTTGATCCACCGGGTTGGGGTTCGAAGCGTCGATCAAATTGCTGTCCAGAAGCGGCACGGATTCACGAGTCTCAGCGACGTCCGGCCGAGAAATGTCACGCGGGCGACGAGAAAAATTGCGATTCGGAGCCAAGGATTTCGGTCAGGCGATCGCGGGCCCTCGCCAGCAGCATCCGGACGGCCCCGTGCGAGCGACCCATGCGCGTGGCCACTTCGTCGCCTGACAGGCCTTCCAGCTCAAAGAGACGCAAGGCCTGTTCGTATTCGGACGGCAGCCGACGAAGGGCGGTGTCGACGCCGTGGCGGAGTTCTTCGCGAGCGCAAGCGCGGCTTGCGGTGTTGGATGTTGCGGCAAGTTGCTCCACCAGTGCGACGTACGATTCCTCGGAGCCGGGTTGGACCCGTCGGCCGGGGGGCGGCCGCTTGTCACGCTCCAATTCACGCACGGCGTCCAGGAGGTTGTTGTCGGCGATACGGCGGAGCCAGGCGTTGAACGACCCCGGACCGCCCGCCGTCAACGATCGAACGCGCAGGAAAGCTTCGAGGAACGTGACTTGGAGGATGTCGTCGGCGTCGAACTGCCCGCGGTAGCGCGGGCCGATTCGGGCGTCGATCTGGGGGCGGGCGTCCAGGCCGAACTGCTCGAGCAATGCGCCGAGGGCCGACTCATCGCCCAGCCGGGCGCGTTCGGCGAGTTGCTCCTCGGAATCATGCACTGGGCGGACCTCGAATCGATGAATTGGCGTTCAGAGCCGCTCAGCACGGTCTGAACCAGGGTGATTGTACCCACGATCGTATGAAAAGTGGTCGGGGCGCGTGACAGCGGGAGTCGCGGCGTCGCTGGGAGAGTACGGGGCGGAAGAAGCCCAGGAGCGAACGATCGATGAGCGATCTCATTCATTTCTGCAAACAGTCGTGGCTGGCCCACCGAGAGCTGGGGCTGACGCAGCTGGTCGAGGCGGAGATGTGGGTTACGGCCGCTTTCGTCGCGTGCTGGATTTTCGTCCGGCTCCTGCGACGGACGGATTGGATTACACCCGTGCGACGGGCCACCGCGAGGAATCGACGAGTTCGAACAGCGATCCGGTTGCCGTCGCTTGGTCTGTCAATCGAACAGAGGAGAACGTCATGAGCATGGAGATGGAACAGTTACTCGCCGTGAGCGTCATCAAGTTCGTCAGCGCGACTGAAATCGCGGCCGTCGTGGCAACACTGGCGGGACTTCTTGCAAGCGTGGTTCTCTATTGTCGCGAGGTCCGACGTACGCGAATTGATTCTGCTCCGAGCGAAGTCGCATTCGATCTTGTGCACCAACCGGAGGAGATCGTTCATGGTCGACAGATTGCAATCGTCGCCATGGTGATCGCGTTGATGTGCTGCGTCACGGGTTCATCATTCGCGCAAATCGGCGACATGAACTGCGATAGCGCGGTCAACGCGGCTGATGTCCGGCTGTTTATTGACGCGCTGCTGGCAAGGGAGAGCTTCGGCGGTTGCGACATCCAGCGGGCCGATACGAACGGTGACGGAATGATCGACGGTCGTGATCTGCAGGCGTTCGTGAGCATGCTGCTGCAGCCGACGTGCGGAGCGCCGCTGATTTTGTGCGGTGGATCATGTGTCGACACCAGCTACGACAACGGGAACTGCGGAGGTTGCTCGATTTTCTGCGCCGGCGATGAAACGTGCGTCGGCGGGATTTGCGAACCGTCGCAACCATCCCCGGAATGTGGGTCGCGGTGATACGTTTCCGTGGCGGCGAGACGCCGGAGCGGCATCATCGCCGGCTGAGCGGGACGCCGCATGGTTGACGGTTACCCGTTACGTCAAGGAACTACTCGGTGCCCCCGCTGCGGCTTGATCGGTGTTCAAGCGGCGGGGACGTCGCGGCGGCTGAACCAGATGGCACCGGCGACCCAGGTAGTCAGTCCCAGTCCGAGCAGGACGGCCATGTCGCGGACGGGCCACTCGTGGCTGCGGATGACGAGGAGGGGGCGGTAGTAGTTCAGCAGACTCAGCTTCATCACGGCGGGGGGCAGACGCCAGAACTGGGCCAGAAACATGATGACCAGCGAAAAGAGCACCGTCGCCATGGAGATGCCGATGGCGATGCCGCGGCGGATGGCGATGGAGGAATAGAGCGTCGCGATGCAGCCGATGCAAATGTAGAGGCACATGAGGTTGATGGTCGGATACCAGAGTTTTTGGAGTTCGATTGGTTTCCAGAGCGGGAAGTAGCGCTGGCCGATCCAAATGCCGAGCAACGGTCCCAAGTTCAACGGGATGCCGAGCATCAGCCAGACGATCGAGACGCTGGCGTAAACCTGCTTGCGGGAGACGGGCAACGTCAGAAGCAGATCGGCGGTGCCGCGGTCGACCTCCCCGGCGATGACGCGCGTCGTGGTGGCGATCACGAAGGTCCAGGTGAACGCAAAGAGCAGCGGATGGGCAAGGCCGATGGTCATCAGAGTAGTCGGCGTCAGGTCGCTCGCGAGGTCGTAGCCGATGAGCATCTGGATCATCCGTCGCACCAGCGGCTGTTGCAGCCAGAGCTGGCTCATTTCCTGTGAGAATTCGCCCATGGCCCGGATAAAGAGCAATTCGAAGACGATCACGGCCTGCAGCATGAGCAGGTAGATTCCGGCGCAGTCTCGCACGGTCTTGCGGATGATGGCGGCGTTCATGCGACGGCCCCGACGTGCTGTTCGCTGTAGTAGGCCATGAAGAGGTCTTCGAGGTCGGGTGAGCCGATTGTCACGTCGGCGGCCGGGCAGCGAGCGAGCCAGGCCAGCACGGGTTCCACCGAACCGACACACGTGGCCGTCAAGTGATCGCCGTCGCGATGCTGCACGAGCAGTTCGGGCGGAAACGGCTCGGGGAGCGGCGCGCCGGGGCGGAGCGTAAGCTCGACGCGGCGGAGGGCCTTGCGGCGGAGGACGGCGATGGTGTCCTGCTCGACGAGACGGCCGTCTCGGAGAATGGCGACCCGGTCGCAGAGCAGCTCGACCTCGCCGAGGGTATGGCTGGAGAACAGGACCGTACGGCCTTCGGCAGCTACGCGACGCAATTCTTCGAACAGGGTGCGGCGCACGAGCGGGTCGAGGGCGGTGGTCGGCTCGTCGAGGATGAGCAGGGCCGGGCGGTGCATGAGGGCCTGGATGAGGCCGAGCTTCTGCTTCATGCCGTGCGAATAGTTGCGGACACGCTTGTCGAGATCGAGGTTGAAGAGGGTGGCGAGTCGTCGGATCTCGCCTTCGACGGGGCGGCGGCGGACCGCGCCGAGGAAGTTGAGGGTGCGGCGGCCGGTGAGGCGTTCGTAGAAGCGGACGTCGCCGGCGAGGTAGCCGATGTCTGCTCGCATCTTGGCGCCGTCGCGCCAGCAGTCGTGGCCGTTGATGGTGGCGCGGCCGGCACTGGCTCGCAGGAGACCGAGCATGGTTCGGATGAGGGTGGTCTTTCCGGCGCCGTTGGGTCCGAGGAGTCCGCAGCAGACACCGCGATCGACGCGGAGGTTGACGCCGTGCAGCACCTCGCGGCTGCCGTAGGACTTGCAGAGGGAGTGGGTTTCGATGCAATGCACGCGGCTATTTAACGGCGAACGGCCGCCAGCGGCAAACCATCGATGCTTGTGAGCGCGACGCGGCTGTTGATAATGACGAGCATGTACATCCATCGCGCGGTGTTGGTTGTTGTTGGTGTGGCGGCAGTGGTTTGCGCGGCCGGCATCGCTGCGGCTGATGACGCGCCGCGACCGGTCGATCTGCTGGTGGTCAATGCCGCCCTCTGGACAAATGATCCGAAGGGTCCGAAGGCGGATTCGTTTGTCGTGGCTGATGGAAAATTCCTGGCCGTCGGCGAACGTGCCGGGCTGGCAAAGGTGTACAAGCCAAGAGAAGTGATCGATGCCGGCGGGCGGCGCGTCATTCCGGGGCTGATCGACGCGCATGTGCATCTGGTCAATGGCGGATTGTCGCGGGGGCGGCTGCAGCTGCGGGAGGCGAGGAACCTGGACGACTTTCTGCGGAAAGTGCGGGAGGAAGTTGAGCGCCGCAAATTGGGCAAGGATGACTGGCTGCTGGGTCGGGGCTGGACGACCGAGAGCTGGCCGAAGAACACGCCGCCGCTGAATCGGGGCATGATCGATTTCGAGTGCGGTGTGCCGATCGTGCTGTATCGAATGGATGGGCACGCGGCGCTGGCGAACTCGGCCGCGGTGCGCCGGGCCGGCATCGACGAGCGCGGGCCGCCCGATCCACCGGGGGGAGCCATCGAGCGCGATCCGGTTACGCGGTATCCGACGGGGATTCTGAAGGACGCGGCGATCGATCTCGTTACGAACCTGATTCCGCAGGCGGCGGTCGAAGCACAGGTGGCGGCCATTAGCGTAGCTAGCCGGGAGGCGAATCGGTTTGGGGTAACGACAGTCAACACGATGTCGGAGTGGACCGATCTGGCGCCGCTGCGCGAGGTGCACGATCGGGGCGGCGATACGCTGCGCGTCGGCGTCTATGTCTCGGAGCCCGTGTGGTCGGATTACCTCGCACGGGTCAAGGCGTTTCCGGTTCGCGACGACCGGCTTTGGATCGCGGGCTTCAAGGCGTACATGGATGGCTCGCTCGGCTCACGGACGGCGTACATGCACGAGCCGTTCAGCGACCAGCCCGGCAATCGCGGACTGCTCTCGGATACGATGCTGGCAGCGGGGAGAATGGAAGCAAACTTGATGACGGCCGACCGGGCGGGGTTGCAGGCCGCGATCCACTCGATCGGTGACGAGGCGAATCATCGATTGCTCGACCTGTACGCCGAGGTTGCGGCGAAGAACGGGCTGCGCGACCGGCGGCCGCGGGTCGAACATGCGCAGCATCTACTGGCGGCGGACATTCCGCGGTTTGCGAAGCTCGGCGTCGTGGCGTCGATGCAGCCGTTCCACAAGGCGGATGACGCGCGCTACGCGGAGGAGCGGATTGGCGCGGAGCGCAGCCGGACAAGCTATGCGTTTGCGGACCTCGTGAGGTCGGGGGCTCATGTGGCGTTTGGAAGCGACTGGCCGGTCGTGACGATGAATCCGCTGGCGGGGATCCACGTGGCGGTGACGGGGTGGACGATGAACGGGAACCCGTGGATGACGCACGAGAACTTGACGGTGGAGCAGGCGCTGGCCGCGTACACGTCGGGGGCGGCGTATGCGTGCAAGATGGAGGATCGGCTGGGGCGGATTGCGCCGGGGTACCTTGCGGACTTCGTCATCCTTGAGAGTGATTTGTTAACAATCGCGCCGGCCGACCTGGCGAATGTAAATGTGCATTCCACGTATCTGGCGGGGCGGCGGGTGTGGCCGGCGGCGGCAGCGACTCCGGGAAAACCCTAAGACGATTTCGCCACTGAAAATTGTGACGCCGTGCTTGGGCCACCTACGCATATATTGACGCGTAGCGATGTTCTGACGGCGGCCATTCCAAGGGCCGCGAGGTTCACACGTCAACGGAGGCTCGCATGTCCACTCAACGAATCTATTTCGCGGGGATGCTGGCGGCGATGATTGCAGCAGCGCCAGTTGTGGCGGCGCCGTTCAACACGACGGCGTTTGCGGTGCTGGGGCAGCCGGACTTTGCGTCCGAACTTCCGAACCAGGGCGGCGCCAAGCCGGGCGCGGCGACGCTGAACGAGCTTCGCGGCGTGGCGGTCGATCCGACGAACGGACGGCTGTGGGTCGCTGACACGATGAACCACCGTGTGCTGTCGTGGCCGAATGCGGCGACTTTTACGAACGGCGAGGCGGCCGACATCGTGATCGGGCAGTCGGATTTCGAGAGCAACAAGGGAAACCGCAGTAACGATCCGGACTCGTCGACGCCGAGCGAAAAGACGCTGTTCGAGCCGCATGGACTTGCGGTTGGGGCGGACGGTCGCCTCTACGTGGCCGATTCGAAGAATTTTCGCATTCTGTGGTACAACGCGCCACAGAGTACGGACCAGTCGGCCAATGGCGTGATCGGACAGGGCGGGAGTTTCGCGACGCGGAACTTTGCCACCGCGGGGAATGTAAGCGCATCCAATATCGGCTTTCCGGACGGTGTCGCCGTTGATGCGGCGGGCAATGTGTACTGCGCGGATGGCGCCTTGAATCGTGTTGTGCGATACGACTCCCCCACGACGACCGACGCGACGGCGGACCTCGTGCTGGGACAGGGCGCCTTTAACAAGGCTGATCCGAATCGGAACAACGGCAATCCGGATGGGAACACGCTGCTCGTGCCGAAAGGATGCGGGCTGGATGCGGATGGGCGACTGTACGTCGCTGACCAGGGGAACCACCGCGTACTGCGGTTTGACCCGCCGCTGACGAATGGGCAGTTTGCGAACGAGCTGTACGGCCAGCCGGATTTCAAGGTGGGGACGGGGAACATCGACGGGATCAGCGCGTCGAGCATGTTTGTACCGGTGGGGGTCGCGGTCGATCCGTTGACGGGGAACATGTACGTGGCCGATTCAGGGAACCATCGAATTCTGGAATTCGCCGACCCGCTGAACGACACGGTGGCCGATCGGGTGTTCGGGCAGGGGGAAGACTTCACGACGGGCGAGGTGGACAAGGGAGGTGTGGGCGCGGGGACGCTGCAGGACGTGGCGGGCGTGGCGTGCGATTCGGCGGGAAATCTGTACGCGGCCGATCGGTTCAACCATCGGGCGCTGCGATACAACCAGACCGGGTTGACGTGCGGGACGTGCGGGGCGGGCGGGGCGGCGATGATGCCGCTGACGGTGGCGGGGCTGATCGGGATGAAGCGGCGCAGGCGGCGGTAGGGGGCGCGCGAGTGATGAGCGCAGCGCGCTTGAGCGTGAGAGTTCGCCGATGCCGGAAGCTCTAAACCACGGCGACGTTGCGATACTTCGACCGTGTGTGGATGGCAATCGTCGACATTTCTGAGGCGCCCCGAGCCGAGTCAGACACTTACCCAAGATCGTCAGAAGCGCGGACTCTCGGCGACCGAGTCAGGAGTCGGTCCTGCTTGACGGAGAACTCGCCCGCAATTTCCGCAGGTCGAACTCAGGTGGCGGGGGGCAGTTGGGATTGATCCATTGGATGACTTCGGCCCAGCCGGCGCTTTCGGCGTCGTGCTGCAGGTAGCCGTGGATGGGTCGCACCACGTTCCAGCCGTCCTTGAGGTGGATCGACAGAACTGGATCGAAGATCGTGCCGTGCACGACGGCGTCGACGTAATGCTGAATGGTCATGGTCGAGGCGTGTTGGGCGTAGCCGGGGAGGCGACTGGCGCCGACGAGTCGCCAGAGCTTCTCTTGCTGAACGAGGTCGCGCGCCTCGTCGGTGAGCGCGCGGGCGAGGCCGTGGTGCTGGTGAGCGGGATGAACCATCAGGTCGGCACCGTAGAGTGTCGGCCCGGCCGGATCGTGATCGAGGAATGAGCCGCCGGCGGTGAGTACGTCCCAGGGATCGTCGATGTGAAAGTCGAGCATGCGCAGGCGGAGGGTGAAGTGGACTCCGGCCACGGCATCGTTGCGCTGGTCGGCGGCCACGAACTGACCCTGGGGGAAGACCTGGCGGTGGTCTTCGAGTTCTTCGTGTGTGTATGGCGTCTCCGTGGGGTACACGGTGCGGCAAATCGAAATGATGGAGTCGAAGTCGGCGGGGGCAAGACGGCGGATCTGGTAACCGGAAGGAAGCATCGGGACCTGGCTCCGGTGGTTCGGACCTTTCCGGGACAATCTACCATTCTGCGTGTGGGTTTTGAATTCGTTGATCCGACCGACGCCAGCGCCCGGACGTGGGGCGGAGCGGGCGCGCTAGGCGGGTCTTGCGGCCGGACTCATTGGTTCAATTCAGCGGCGTTCGCCCCCGCGATGTACTACAAGAAAGAATGGCCGGCGTTCCGCAAGGTGATCGAATATTGTGGTTTTCGGTGTTCGGGTTCGCGGGCGGGCCATAGTGGGGATGACGTCGGAATTGGGGGGCTTGTCGACTGGCTTTCTTGATCAGAGACGCCGATAGCGGGGCGCGGGGGGAGATTGGTGCGGATGGCGGCGATGAGGGCGCGGCCGGAGGCGAGGTCGAGGTTCATTTTCCAGTTGCCGGCGACGAATGGGCGACGCATGAGGGGGCTCCGGGGTTTGAGATAGCCTTTTTGCATCTGACCGCGCCGGGGGGGGAAAGCAAGCGGCATGTTCTACTGCAAAAATGGCCATTGAACCGCAGAGCGACTGCACGCTGTGGATTTCGGTATGCGGGTTCGGGTGCGGGCGATCAGGTCGGTGGAGTTGGAATTGGGGCAAGTGCCGCCTGATGCCGCTAATCAGCGAGGTGGCTGCTTTAGGGCATCGTCGTCGCCGTGAGAGGCGAAAATGCCACTCGTCGGCTTCGATTCATCTGGTCCGATTTCAGTTTCCGGCAAGGGCGGAAAGCGAACCGGGAACGCATTTGGGTCAAAGTTGAGCCCGCATTCTGGGCACCTGCCAGTTGATGTCGCCCGCAAATCATAACCGCACCGCTTGCAGAACCCGGCGATTGTGCGTCGAGTCAGGATATACATCAATACTAAGTACGCGCCGATTGGAAGAAGCAGAATGCCATAAGGCACGCACAAATGCGTCCCGTCGCAAAGAGTTTCCCGCGCGTACTCGCCGCGCCATGCGTCATCATATTCTGGGAGTACCCAACGAATATGGTCTAGCCGTACTCGAATCAGCCGAGGCAGCAAGAAGTCGGGTTTGTTGAGGGCGTGAAAGTACAGCGCATGATGAAACTGCTCACTTGCCAGCCATTGTTTTGCAGTGCTCGATTGCGAGGTTGTGCTCTTCCAGCAGATGTTGAGCGCACCCAGGGCACTCGTCATCACCACTGAACGACCAGCGAACAACACTTTTGGGAAAAGAGCGCTCTGCAGGAACGCAACTACAAACAAGATGAATAGCCACGGCACCATCCGAATCGCCGTGCGTCGCAGCATGACGAATGGCGAGGACTTCGGTCGTTGAAACATGAGCATCGAGCACTGCTAGGTCGTGAGCAGGTTCTAGCCTGCCAACGTCCATTGTACTACTCCTCAAGTGAGGCGGGCGGATTTCAGCGCACGCGCCCCGCGGTGAATCAACCCGCGCGGAGTTTGCGGCGGCCGTTGGCGGATTGGAGCTTCTTTGCCAGGTAGCGGCCGGTGTGGCTGGTGGGGTGGGCGGCTACTTGTTCGGGGGTGCCTTCGACGACGATGCGGCCGCCGGCGTCGCCGCCTTCGGGGCCGAGGTCGATGATCCAGTCGGCCTGCTGCAGCACGTCGAGGTTGTGTTCGATTACTAGAATCGTGTGGCCGAGGTCGCAGAGGCGGTTGAGAACGTTTAGCAGCTTGTGAATGTCGGCGAAGTGAAGGCCGGTGGTCGGTTCGTCGAGGACGTAGAGGGTGTGGCCGGCGGGGGCGCGGCCGAGTTCGGCGGCGAGCTTGACGCGCTGAGCTTCGCCGCCGGAGAGGGTGGAGGCGGCCTGGCCGAGGGCGATGTAGGAGAGGCCGACGTCGCAGAGGACCTGAAGGAGCCGCTTGATCTCGGAGAAGCTGTCGAAGAAGGCGAGGGCTTCTTCGGCGGGCATGTCGAGGACGTCGGCGATGGACTTGCCGCGGTAGCGGATTTCGAGGGTTTCGCGGCTGTAGCGCGTGCCGTGGCATTCCTGGCAGGGGACGAAGATGTCGGGGAGGAAGTGCATCTCGATGCGCTTGAGGCCCTGGCCCTGGCAGGCCTCGCAGCGGCCGCCCTTGACGTTGAAGCTGAAGCGGCCGGCGTCGTAGCCGCGGACCTTGGCTTCGCGGGTGCGGGCGTAGAGGTCGCGGATGAGGTCGAAGAGGCCGGTGTAGGTGGCGGGGTTGCTGCGCTGGGTGCGGCCGATGGGGGACTGGTCGATTTCGACGACTTTGTCGATGCGGGATGCGCCGGAGATCTTGTCGTGGGCGCCGGGGCGCTCGCGGCCGAGGCCGAAGCGGCGCTGAAGGGCGCGGAGGAGGATTTGGGAGACGAGGGTGGATTTGCCGGAGCCGGAGACGCCGGTGACGCAGCAGAAGACGC
>CAZONT010000131.1:0-10323 GCA_964581285.1 uncultured Planctomycetaceae bacterium
CCGGGTGTGCAAGAAGGATGTCGCGATGACGGGCGAGATCACGCTGCGCGGGCTGGTCCTGCCGATCGGCGGGCTGAAGTCGAAGGCGATCGCGGCGCACCGGGCGGGGATTCGCACGATCATTATCCCGTCGCGAAACCGAAAAGACCTGGTGGATATCCCGCCCGACATTCGCAAGCAGATCAAGTTCTACCCGGTCGATCGAGTGGACCTCGTCCTGAAGCACGCCTTGGAGCCCGAGGCAACGGTCGCCGGCCGTCACAACGGGCACAAGCTGGTGGCGCATCCTTCCGCGAAAAACGATGGGAAGGGCACGCCGCCGGTGATCCCACGCCCGACGCGAAAACCGCTGCGGGCACACCAATAAACAGCGGACAGTTCGCCGCGAACTGCGGCGTCCGGACTGTTGTTGTCCGGAACTCGGATGAAAATCCCCGCCTTGAAACGATTCCGTACTCTTATTGCGGCGGCCAAAACGCGGCCGGGGGCTGAAATCCAGAATATGGCTCAGTAGGCGATTGCGGCTTGTCAGTCGTTGACGCTGATGTCATCGCTGAACACAGACTGCACCAATTCGCTCTCGGCCGCTTCGTGCCGCTGGAGCTGAGTCAGAAATTCACTGATCTGGCGGCGATAAGTGTCGGCCGATCGACCGTCGGCCGGTTTCGCCGCGCGCAGGTTCAGCATGATCTCGTCGGCCTTCGCCATATTGGAGCGATGTTCGCCGCAGAACTGATGAACTTCGCGGGTGAGCTCCGGTCGGCGCTGGGTGACGGCCGGGAGGCAGCCCTGCGATTCTTCGAGGGCATAGAGTTTCATCAGATGGGCACGCAGGTGCTCAAAAGCTTCGCGGGTGGAGCCGAGCCAGCCGGCAGCTTTGACGTCCAGGCCGACGACCTCGCGGAGGCGGGATTCGATTCTCTGAAGCTGGTGATATTCGTCGCCGGTCTTGCGGATCAACTCGCTCGACATATCAGAACTCGGACAGGGGTCTCCGCTTGCGCGAAGCATCAACCGGTTCGCGCGTCCGGTCAGCGAGAGCAATCCTTCGGGGCCGGAATGAGGCAAATGAACTCCAGCGGCGTCGGCCCCGTGTTGACGAACTGATGCATTTCGTTGGGGGGAACCCAGATGACATCGCCGGCCTTGAAGGTTCGTTCGCCGGCCGCACTCTGGGCACGGCCATTGCCCTTCAGAATCAGGATTTCGTGCTCGTAGTCGTGCTGGTGGTGCGGCGTGTGACCGCCGGGCTCGACTTCGAAATGGCGCATGTGGAAGTTGGAGGCGCCATCAGACGGGCCGACAAGCATTCGCATGCGGGCCTTCGTTGCGCCGGGGAGTTCGACCGGCTTCTGCTCGATGTTGGCGATAGCGTCGATCTTCATCGTTTGGATCCGGACTGACCGGGCGGCCGACTATTGCGGCTCGCCGCCACTCGTATCATAGGTCCATCGATCGCCGGGGCGGTCGTAACTCAGCAGCTCGTCCGGCTTGAAATAGAGGGCGATTTCGGCGGCAGCGGATTCGGGGGCGTCGCTCCCGTGGATCAGGTTGAAGGTCTTCGACATGCCGAAGTCGCCGCGGATGGTTCCGGGCTCGGCGTTGAAACCAAACGTGGCGCCCATCAGCTTGCGGGAAACAGAAATGGCGTTCACGCCTTCGGCTACGAGCACGACAACCGGTCCGGCCGTGATGTAATTGATGAGCCCGGGATAGAAGGGCTTGCCCTTGTGGGGAGCGTAGTGGCGCTCGGCCAGGTCGCGCGAGATTTTCATGAGCTTGAGGCCGGCGAGCTTCAGACCCTTAGTCTCAAAGCGAGCCACGATTTGTCCGGCGAGCCCGCGCTGCACGGCGTCGGGCTTTAGAATAATCAGCGTGCGTTCCACGCGGGTCGTCCTTTCTGATGGGTTGCCTGTTCCGCACCTCGATGGTCGCGATGCAGACCCGATTCTAACCCGGAGAGCCGATCACTCAAGCCGGCCGCCGGCGGCGCGCCATGATCGACCCAGAGCGGCGGCGGTGTCGGGGCCAACTTCACGGAATACGTGGCGGACTTTTCCGTCGCCGTCGAGCAGAAGCACGACCGGAAGTGCTCGAATGCCCCAGGCGTTTGCCACAGGAGAGGACCAACCGCGCTCGTCGCAACAGAGCACGGCAGAGAGACCGGCGTTCTTCAACGCGGTTTCGGCGTCCGCGACGTGAGCGTCGAGACTGATGGCCACCAGCCGCGGCCGGGCTGGATCGCGGAGGGATGTCCAGCCGCCGAGCTTGCGGAGGAGTTCGCGCGACAGCGGATCCCAGGAGGCGAAAAACAGGACCAGGGCCGGCTCGCCGCGCAGCCGGGCGAGTTCGACATCGGCGCCGCGAGCGTCCTTCAGAACCGGCGCCCAGGGCTCGCCGATGCAGCGACGCAGGCGATCCTGGCCGAGCAATGCGGCGGTGGTCGGGTCATCCGGATACTCGCGCTTCAGTCGGTTGAGGAGGCGGTCGACGCTGACGAAGTCGCGGCCTTCGTAGGCCGATTCGACGACTTCGGCGATCAGGGCGGGCCCGAAACTCGAGCCGGAGTGGTGATCAAGATACTCTTCGACTCGACGGATTCGAAGCGCAATGACCGGTTGTGACGACGGCGCGGGATCGAATCGCGCGAGGGCGACACGCAACCGCCAGTAGTCGGCGGCGGTCGACAGTTCCGGCGAGGGGCGGCCTTCGAGCAGTTGGGCCGCGAGGCGATCGATGGAGTCGAGGGAATCATCGCGGATGGTGGCGAGTTCGAAGGTCGTGCGAAGCTTGTCTATCTGAAGCCGGTCGCGTTCCGCGGACGAGGACGAACGTGCGACGGCCGTGTCGATGCTTGCGAGACGTTGCTCCAAGCGGGCAATGTGGCGGGCCGTTGTCGAAGCGAAATCGTCGGCGGCGCGCGTGGTTGGAGCGTCGCCGGACATCGAGAGCAGGGCCAGGATCGTCAGGAGCGGCATCGTGGACGTAGAACCAGCGGACTTCAGGCGCGGCCGAGCAGTTTTTCGAGCCGGTCGAGTCCGCGATCGACTTCGGCGAGACTGCAAGCGAATGAGAGGCGGACGTGGTCGTCGCTTCCGAAGGCCTCGCCGGGTACGAGCGCCACGTGGGCATCCGTCAGCACCTTGGCTGCGAACTCGACGGAGCCGCGAACTCCCAGCCGGGCATAGGTCTTCGATACGTTTGGGAAGCAGTAGAACGCCCCGGTCGGCTCGATGCAGGTGACATCGCGCAGGCGGGTCAGTCGCTCGTACATGCGACGTCCGCGGCGCTCGAACTCTTTTCGCATTGATTCGACGCAGCTTTGATCGGCGGTCAACGCGTGGGCCGCGGCAACCTGATTGAAAGTGCAAGGGCCGCTCGTGAGATGCGTTTGCAGCTTCGCCATGGCGTCGATCAGCGGCTGCGGCCCGGCGGCGTAGCCGATTCGCCAGCCCGTCATGGCGTAGGACTTGCTGGCGGCGTTGATGGTGATGGTCCTGGCGTAGCACTCACTTGAAAGCGCGGCGAAGCTGGGCGCGACTGTGCCGTTGTACACAAGGCGGTCGTACATCTCGTCCGCGATGACGATCATATCGCGTCCGGACAGCGCAGTGGCGATGGCCGTGGTTTCGTCGAGCGAATAAGTGAATCCGCCGGGATTGCTCGGACTGTTGAAGATGAGCATTTTCGTCCGAGGCGTCAGGGCGGCAGTGATTTGTTCGGGCCGGAGCTTGAAGCTGCGTGATTCATCGCCACGGAGCAGGATGGGTTTGCCGCCGCAGAGCTTGATCTGCTCGGGAAAGCTGACCCAGTACGGCACGGGGAGCAATACTTCGTCGCCGGGGTTTACGACGGCCGCGAGGGCGAGATAGATGGCCTCCTTGCCTCCGCACGTCAAGAGAACCTGGGATGGGGCATACTCGAGATGGTTGTCGCGCTTGAACTTCTGGCAAACGGCCTGCTTGGCCTCGACGAGGCCACTGGAGGGCTGAGCGTACTTGGTACGACCTTCTTCGAGCGCCCTCTTGCCGGCCAGCTTCACGTGATCGGGCGTATCGAAGTCGGGTTCGCCAGCGCCGTAGGAGACGACGTCGATACCATTGCGACGCATTTCCGCGGCCTTTGACGAGACGGCCATGGTCGCCGAACTTGCCAAAGCTTGTGCGCGATCGGAGATTTGCATTGCGGGCTCCGCTGGAGGTCGTCGGATAGAATCTATCCGTTGCGTTGGGACGCGACAATGGTCTGGAGCAACGAGGATGGCTGAAGCACGATGCCGCGTACTGGATGTCGGTAACTGCGATCCGGATCACGGGATGATTCGGCGGATGCTGGAGCGGCATTTTGAAGTCGAGATCGATCGCGTCATGTTTGTCGACGAGGCGATCGAAGCGATGCGTCGGACGAACTACACGCTCGTCCTCGTCAACCGATTGATCTTTGCTGACAGCAGCCCGGGCATTGAGTTACTCCATCGCGCCAAAGTGGACCGATCTCTGGCCGGAATTCCCATCATGCTCGTGAGCAATTTTCCCGAGGCCCACCTGGCGAGCATCGCAGCGGGTGGGATCCAAGGGTTTGGAAAGGCGTCCGCAACGAGTCGCCAGACTGTCGATCGACTAGCTGACGTCCTCCCACGGCGAAACGAGGCGAATACACGGGACCGCTGATCGCACACTAGCTAACTAGTAATACGTTGTCAATTATAGAGTTATACAAAATCGATGGTTTTCAGACGCGGGCGTTACCTGCAATGGTATATTGCGTTATGATATCATAGTGATATTGACAGAACTCAATAGGAGACTAGCACATGACTACCGAATTTGATCGTGTTCCGAAACGAGGCGGCGTGATGCTGGCCGTGCTGGCATTGGCCACGATCGGCAACATCTACTGGATCGTGATGGCGATCCGGCATCTGGCGTTGATGGGCAAGCATATCGGGCCGGGGATTCTCGATGTGGCGACGCTGTTGGCGGGGATTCTTGCGATGATTGTGCTGATCATCCTGTGGTGCGGGTTGTTCACGCTGCAGCCGAACGAAGGGGCGGTATTGCTGCTGTTCGGCAATTACAAGGGTACGGCGAAGCGACCGGGGTTGAGCTACGCCAATCCTTTTTACTCGAAGAAGAAGGTGTCGCTGCGGGCGCGGAACTTCAACACGGAGAAGTTGAAGGTGAACGATCAGCGCGGCAATCCGATCGAGATCGCGGCAGTCATTGTGTGGCGCGTGCACGATACGGCCCGGGCGCTGTTCGACGTGGACGACTACTCGCACTACGTCGGAATCCAGAGCGAGTCGGCAATTCGGCATCTTGCGAGCCTCTATCCGTATGACCACGCCGAGGATCATGGCGTTTCGTTGCGCGGGAGCATGGACGAAGTCGCGCGGGCGCTGCAGGCGGAGTTGCAGGAGCGCCTGGCGAAGGCCGGCTGCGTGGTCGAGGAAGCCCGGTTGAGCCACCTGGCGTACGCGCCGGAGATCGCCGGAGCGATGTTGCGGCGTCAGCAGGCGGAGGCGATCGTCGCGGCGCGATCCCGAATCGTCGAGGGGGCGGTGGGCATGGTGCACATGGCGCTCGATCACTTGCAGAAGGACGCGATCGTCGATCTCGACGCGGAGCGCAAGGCGGCGATGGTGAGCAACCTGCTGGTCGTGCTGTGTGGGGAGCAGGCGGCGTCGCCGGTAATTAACGCGGGGACGCTGCACTCATAACGTTCGGCGGTGCCGAGATGGCGGAGAAAAAGCCGGTATTACTGCGCATCCCGCAGGATCTCTACGATTCGCTCGCGCGATGGGCGCGGGACGAGTTACGGAGCGTCAATGCCCAGATCGAGTTCGTGCTTCGGGAAGCGACCCGGAAGCGCGATGGGCGGCGTCCACGCGATGCGGCAGGCGACAGCCCGACGGCGAGCGCAATCGACGACGGGCCGCCTACGCCTTGACGATTTTTTCGCGGCCGCGGCGGACGTTGGCGCAGGCGTTTCGGGTGTCGATCACGAGCTTTGAGTTTTTGACGATCATGTTGGCGTCGTACTTGCTGTGATCGGTTGAGATTAGGACGGCGTCGTAGCGCTTGAGGTTGGCGGCCGTCAGCGGGACGGACTTCATGCCGAGATCGTGCTCGCGGCCCTTGTGGGTGCGAGGGATGTGCGGGTCGTTGTAATCGACCTTGGCGCCGCGCTTCTGGAGCAGGTGGATCAGCTCGATGCTGGGGCTTTCGCGCAGGTCGTCCACGTCTTTCTTGTAGGCCAGGCCGAGCACGAGAATGCGCGAGCCGCGGACCGGCTTGCCGCGATCGTTGAGCGCTTCGGTCAGCCGCTCGATGACGTACTCGGGCATGAAGGTGTTAATCTCGCCAGCCAGCTCGATGAAGCGGGTCGGCTCGCCGTATTGGCGAGCTTTCCACGTCAGGTAGAACGGGTCGATGGGGATGCAATGGCCGCCGAGACCGGGGCCGGGGTAAAACGCCTGAAAGCCGAAGGGCTTGGTCTTGGCGGCGTTGATGACTTCCCAGACGTCGATGCCCATCTTGTCGAAGACGAGTTTCAGTTCATTGACCATCGCGATGTTTACGCAGCGATAGACGTTTTCGACGATTTTGGCGGCCTCGGCGACCTCGCAACTGCCAACCGGCACGACCTTGGCGATGGCCTGCGTGTAGAGGGCAACCGCGAGGCGGTGACTCTTACGGCCGAGCCCCCCCACCACTTTGGGAATGGTCGCGGTGCTGTAGTCCTTGCGGCCGGGGTCTTCGCGCTCGGGTGAGAAAGCGAGGAAGAAGTCGCGTTCGGCCTTGAGGCCGCTTTTCTCGAGGATCGGCTTGACGAGTTCGCGCGTCGTGCCGGGGTAGGTTGTCGATTCGAGAACGACAAGCTGGCCCTTGCGGAGGCGCGGCGCAATGGCCTCGGCGGTGCCTTCGACGTAGGACATGTCCGGGTCGCGAGACTTACTCAGCGGCGTCGGAACGCAGATGATTATCGCGTCGGGCTTCTTGAGGTCGTTCATGTTGGCGGTGGCGTGGAATCGCTTTGTGCGAACCAGAGTGGCGATCGCCGCCGAAGGAATGTGCTCGATGTAGCTGCGGCCGGCGTTGAGCATGCGGACCTTGTTGGGGTCGATGTCGAAGCCGATGCAGCGGAAGCCGGCGCGAGTGAAGGTTCCGACGAGCGGGAGGCCGACGTAGCCCATGCCGATGATGCCGACGACGGCCCGCTTGCTTTCGATGTTCCGTTGAAGTTGTGAAATGTCCACCCGGGACTCCTCTCAGCGTAATGCGATTCCGCCGCCCGCGGCGGGGAAATGATTAGAGCGACGGCCTCCGACGACCGCAAGGGCTTTGCCAATGGCCCGTTACGATCGCATCGCGTTTGTATCGGTCGCCGGGCGGTGGAGCTTGGGATTTGAGATCGCCGACCAGCGCGAGATAGCAGCCAGCAATGTCATAAGTACGTTTTGCAAGGTCATGGAGTTTTCGCCCGCGGCCGACTGCGTGGCGAGAGTCGGCCAACGGTCAGTGAAACGGAGCGATCCGGTATCGGTTTGAAACTTCAAGCGGCGAGAATTCAGCCGGTTTTTCGGGCATTTGCTGCGTTTTCGGACGCTGTTTCCTTGACATCGATACTGCAAAATCGATAACCTAAATTGTCGGGCAAGTCTGTGGTCCGGCTCCGGTTCGGTCGCGTCCAATTATTTCAAGCGCGACCTGAAGGCAGCAACTTTCATCCAGCGGGAGCCGTCCGTCACGTATTCAGGCCGACAATTTTCAGGACACCACGACGCGGAATCAGTAGTTCGCTGAGCGCGTCGGTCATTTGGAAAGGGTCAGAAGCTCATGCAGCGGTATTTTGGCATCGTTCTGGTGTTAGCGGGCATTGGCACAGCAGCAACTCTGCTCGGCGGCGCTCACCTCGCGACAAAGACGGTCGTCGAGCAGCACCACGTGACGTTTCAAGATGTGCTCGAGGATGATTCGGACGATGACCGACCCAAGGGGCCGGGGAATCCGCTTGCGTGGTACAAGAATAATTTTGCGGCGCCGGAGAGCGTGAAGACGCCGGTCTTCGTGTGCTTCGCACCTGGCACACCTGCCGACGTGGTCGAATACGTTTCGCAAATCGAGACGCAGGGCCTCGACGAGCCCGGACCGCGATATCAACTCTCCACCCGATGGTCGGGCGCACAGGGGACGCCGCGAGCGCTGACGTGGAGCCTTGCTCCCGACGGAATCAACATTCCGGGTGGAATCGGCGAGGCGGCCGCTCCCAACAATCTCTTCGTAACGCTCGATACGGATTTTGCCGCACTCGGCGGTCGAGCGTACTGGATCAACCGCGTTCAACAGTGTTTCGACCGCTGGTCGCAGGTTACGGGTTTGACTTACACGCGCGTGACTTCCGGCGGGAACGACTGGGATGACGGCGCGGTATGGGGCTCGGCCGGATCTCCGGGAGCTCGCGGCGACATCCGAATCGGGATGCACTTCATCGACGGCGTGAACAACACCCTTGCGTACAATCAGTTTCCGTCGAACGGCGGCGACATGGTTTTGGACAGTTCGGAGGGGTGGCAGGCGGGATCAAGCGGATCGAATCAGCATCGGTTTTTCCGCAATACGATCATGCACGAACATGGCCACGGAATCGGCCTGTTTCACGTCTGCCCGGCACCGCCTGCCTTTGGCGGCGGAAGCGGCACCAAGCTCATGGAACCATTCCTCAACACCGCGTTCGATGGTCCGCAGCACGACGACATTCGAGCCGGTCAGCGACATTACGGCGATCGGTACGAGAGCAATGACACCGCTGGAACCGCGACGCCGATCGGGGCAGTTGACGTTGGGACCCCGATTCACTTTGGGGACATTTCGTTGCCATTGACCGGCACGGCTCCTGCAAACAGCGCGAACTTGAGCATCGACGCCAACGGAAAGGTCGACTACTGGAAGTTTACGGTTCCCGGCAGCCGGACAGCGAGCGTGACCATCACACCGCGCGGACAATCGTACGCCTCCTACGCACAGGACGGGGCCTGCTCGAATGTGACCGTCAATACGAACAGTCTTGCGATCGCGAACCTCAATGTGCAGATCATCGACACGAACGGCGTGACGGTGCTGGGGTCATCGGCAGTGGCCGCATCGGGCTCGGCCGAGACGCTCAGCGGTGTGGCGCTTCCAGCGGCGGGCGACTACTACGTCCGAGTCGACGAAGGCGATTCGCCGTCGCAATCGCAGCTCTACTTCATTGACCTGTCAGTCACGGCACCGTGTGAAGCTCCGGCGATCAATGGAATCTCGGCCGCGAACACGGCGTGCGGCGTAAACTACACTTCACCTGCACCTTCAGCATCCGGCACGGCCCCGTTGACCTGGTCCCTTGGCGGATCGCCGCCGGCAGGAATGACGATAAATCCAGGCAGCGGCGTAATCTCATGGCCGACGCCGAATATGACCGGATCGCCGTACACGATTAATGTCGGTGTCTCGAACGCGTGCGGTTCGGACAGTACGTCGTTTCAGTTGACCGTCGATCCGAATCCACCGGCGATCACGCCGATCTCCGATACCGGCGCCGTCTGCAGCACACTGTTTACGCTGACGCCCTCGACGACGGGTGGGGCCGCTCCGTTGACATGGTCACTCGGCGGGACTCCGCCAGTCGGCATGACGATCGATGTGAATACCGGCACCATTTCGTGGCCGAATCCGGTGATCGCGGGGACGCCGTACACGATCGTCGTGCAGGCGGACAGCGCCGCGGGCTGCGGCGGAACGTCGGACTCGTTCGACATCACCGTGGTTCAAGCGGACCTTAACGGCGACGGGGCCATCAGCACACTGGATATCCCGTACCTGGTCGATCAGCTCGTGGGTCTCACGCCGCCGATCCTGTGTGCCGCGGATCTGAACAACGACGGATTCGTGAACGGCGACGACCTGCAGCTGTTCGTCGATCTTCTGCTCTGACGGTAGAAGCCAAGCGTAAGCAATCACAAACGCCTCCCATCTGGGAGGCGTTTTCTTTTAGGTGCGCGCGGACGCGTTGGCGTGGCAGCCGCACGCGCATATCATACGGCGTCGGTCTGGTTGCCCCGGACCGGGCTGGTCGAGACCCGCCCACGACAGGTTGCTACCCGAGCATCAGCGAGGCATTCATGGCGCACCAGGTGATCGGCATCAACGCCGCAGAGACCGAGCATCACAGCCATTTTCACGATCACGCGCACGGGCACGAACATCATCACCACGATCACGGCGTGGCGGCGGCGGCGAGCCGGGCGAGTCTCGGGCTGATTGCGACGCTGATGGGCGGCATCCT
>CAZONT010000132.1:0-10234 GCA_964581285.1 uncultured Planctomycetaceae bacterium
CGTCGTAGTCGTCGTCGAAGTCTTCATCGGCGTCTTCGTCGTCCTCGGCCGAGTCATCGATTCCGGCTTCGCCTTCGTCGTCGGTCCGGGCCGAGAGAATCTCCGACGCGCTTTCAAGCAGCGTCTCGGGCACCAGCAGCGGAATGCCCGAACTCTTGACGCGCCGCTGCTCGCCCGGCTCGCCGAGCGTCGCGGGAATTCCGTTCTCCATGAGCAGGTCGCGGCAGCGCTCGGCTTCGTCCTGCGAGCCGGCGTACATCGCCGTGACGAGGACGGGATCCGGATCGGCGCCGGTCACATCCTGTTCCTCTTCTTCGTTTATCTCGCGCGGCATGGTTGCATCTCCCACCGTTCGTCTCAATCGAATCGGCAAGTCGGGTCCAAGTTTATGACGCGCCTTTGGCCGGTCAAGACCATTCGAGCGCAGCGCCGATCGACTTGCCGCCCATTGCGGTCTCGAAAGGAACTTCGCGCCTGCCATTGGCGATTCTGGCGATTTCCGCGCCGGCAAGTCAAGCCTGTTGTCGATCATTGGTGTCATAGCAATTTCCGTGCCCCATCCAAGGCGGCCGCACGCCGTCATTCCGCGGCGACGTCCGCCGCGGCGGGCGTTGACGCTACAATTCAAAAGTCGTGAGCCGGTCGCCTGACAGGCCGGATCTCACCCGTCCGGAGACTGCCATGAACGTCAACCCTTTCTCGCGTGATGGATCGTTTTCGCTCCGAGACCTTCAGTCCGAGCTGGACCGGCTGGTTGACCGCTTCTGGCATGGCGGGCTCAGCACTCGGCCGCTCGACGGCCAGGACTGGGCGCCGCCGCTGGACGCGACGGAGGAGCCGGGAGCTTACCGAATCCGCGTCGAATTGCCTGGCATGACCGCGGACCAGGTCGAGGTCAATGTTCTCGGTCGTACGCTGACCATTCGAGGACAGAAGCCCAACCCGCGCGGCACGGAAGACGCGCGGCAGACGCTTCGAGCCGAGTGCCGCTATGGAGCGTTTCGACGCGACGTCGAATTGCCCGGTCCGGTCGATGCCGACCGCATCGCGGCGACCCATCGCAACGGCATTCTCGAAATCGAGGCGCCCAAGACGCCGGCAACGCAGCCGCATTCGGTCCGCGTCGAAGCGCGGAACGACTGACCGGGTTGTGACGCCGCGATCACTTCTTCGATGCGCCGGCCTTGCGTTGAGCGCGGCGCTTGTCCTTCAGACGCCGCACCCGCTTGCGGTGTTTGCTCTGTGCCAGCTTGGTTTTCTTGTACACCGTTGTCTCCATGTCGCCGAACAGCCGCGACGGCGACCGATGGGGCGCGGCCGTTGCGTCGGCATTGCCTGCTACACATAATGGCTTGAGCGCACGGCTGCAATGGCTGTGAGTCTTCAAGTGCGAAGTTTTGGAGCCGGTGGTGACGAGACGGACGCTGTTGTTCTCGGGTCGGGTACAGGGGGTCGGTTTTCGGGCGACGGCCGCCGCCCTGGCTCGTCGGCATCAGCTGGCGGGGTTTGTGCGGAACCTCGAGGATGGGAGCGTCGAGGCGGTGGTCGAGGGGGACGAGGGGGCGGTGGCGCGGTTCCAAGATGATTTGCGACGGACGTTTGAGAGCCAAATCCGCGAGTGTCGCGAGTCGCAGGGGAAGGCGACTGGGGAGTTCCGGGGCTTTGAAATCGCTTATTAGCCGCGGTAAATCGATCATTCGTAAAATGGGGTGCTACAGAAAAGAAAACACCCGCCGCACAAGGCGAGCGGGTGCTTTCCGGAGGGGAAAGAAGCCAGTCGGATTTCGCTAACTGCTTAACCCGAACAATGTAAGTGTAGTCAGACCCAAATGGCTCCGCAATGGGGAAAGTACCGTGTGTAACGATTGTGCTAAATATGAGTGCGGGAAAGCACCTAGACCGCTCCCGTGAGCGCAAGTTGCTTTCTGTAAATTACTTATTGCTTTTTCGCCTCGGTTGGGGCAGCGGGTTTCTGCCGCCGCGAGTTTAACCACGACGTTACGGTCTTTTGGAGCTGGTCGCCGCGGAGGGCTTGGCCGTCGGCGACGATCGTCATGTTGTCGGCATCCACTAGGAACAGGGCCGGGACACCTGAGACAGCGTATTTCTTTGCAGCGGCTGTATTGAAGGCGTTGCCGTCGTAGAGCTGCGGCCAGGTGACGCCCGCCGTAGTCATGTAGTCTTTCACGGCCTTGTCGGAGGCGGCGCGGTCGACGCTGACGCCGAGGAAGGCCAGGTCCTTGTCGTTGTGGAACTGCTTTTCGAGGGCGACGATGTTGGGCATCTCCTTCTTGCAGTAGCCGCACCAGCTTGCCCAGAAGGTCACCAGCACCAGCTTGTGCTTGTAATCATCGGGGAAGCGGATCGTGCCGCCGGCGAGCGACGGACCGGCGAAGCCGGAGGCCAGTTTCGCGCCGACCGGCGCGACATTCAACTCGACCTTGCGGCCATCGGCGGACACGTTCTTGAGCTGGACCTGCTGGCCGAGCACGGTCGCGGGCTGGTCGGCCTTGAACCACTCGGCTCCGGTGCGGATGAAGCCGTCGCCATCGACGTCGATACCGTAAACGAGATTCGAGGAGCGGCCGGCGGGATAAGTGAAATCGCCGACCGAGCTGTCGTCGACGAGCACGATGAGCTTCGGCGAATCGGCGACACTGACCTTGCCGGTCGCGGCGTAGTCGCGGAAGTAGTAGAGCGCGGTTTCGGGCAAGCCGCGGGCCTTGGCGCCTTCGGGGCGATAGCGATAGGCGACGACTTTGAGCTTTTCACCCGAGCCGCCGTCCCGGGTCGGGAGCATGAACTCGCCTTCGTAGCGGGCGGCCTCCGGCCGATCGCCGTCGATGAGCGTCCAGACGGCGGCGGCGTCATCGGAGAGATCGCCGTTGCGATTGAGGTCCATGCGGAGGGTAGCGGCGGCAGGATTGGATTCATCGATGAGGACCACGACGCCGCCGGGGATGTTCGGGCCGAAGGGAATCTCGCCCCAGAGGAGCGCTTTGCCGGCCGGCGGATTCTTGACCGACGCCGGGGGTTTGTCGGAGAGGGTGATCTGCTGGGGCTGAGGGGCCGGGATCTGCAGACGAGCGTCGGCGGGCATCAGCTCGAGGTCGGCCTTGGCGGTGACGGGTTCGGTGCCGGCGCCGAGGGCGAGAAGCGTGGAGAAGGCAAAAGCCAGGTGCGGCATGGATTGCTCCTGAAAACGGGACTTCGTGCAAACCGAATAGTGTATCTCGGCAGAATGGCGGGCGGCAAGCGAGGGGGTATCGACGCGAGAAGTGCGGGCGGCCAGGGGCGGATTCGGGGGCTGAGCCGGTCGGAACGAACGGGCGGGGCATTTTTTATGAGAAAACCTGAGAAAAGCTGATAACCGGGCCAACGATCGTGCGCGCACGCTCTTTGTCGCAGTCGGCTACGCCCCGTCGACCGTCGTGGCGCAAGTGGGGCGCGTGATGTTCGGTTAATGTTAGTATGTCGATCGATGAAGTCAAGGACGCGGGAGGAAAGAGTGCGCGGCGTGTCGGCGGGCAAGATGCGCAAACGACAAGGCGCCCCAGAGGGGGCCATTGAAAAAGTTGGAATGGTGAGAATTTCGAATTGGCGGGTGATTGGGGGGGCCTGGGGCGAGGGCAAGCCCGCGGGGTTGAACGGGGGACAGGCGAACCGGTGAGCTGCCGGGCGAAACAGTGCCCGGCGCGGAGGGGCGATTGGTTTTGAGGGCAGTGCTTGGCGTTATTTGGCAGAGCATCGCAGAGTACTCCGGCGGGGTCGACGGACACGAGCCGTGAGCCGTTCGCCGAACGGGAAACGGGCGGGGCGTGGGTTCGGGCGGATGTCGAGCTCGGTCCTTAATTTTTTGCTGGGACGGGCTGGGACGCGCCGGGACGGCTTTCAAATTGGATTGAAAAGTCATTCTGGCTCTCTCGGGGCGCAGATTCTCCCAGGCCGGTCCGGTTGCCGACGTGCGACGGCCGGGTTGCGGCTTTGGTTTTTCAGTCGGTGCGAAGACGCCCCTTGACCCACCGGGAACGCTTCGCGTTCGGGAGCGGCTTGGCCGCCCCGGCGGGTCAAGGGCAGGGTTCGCCTTCGCGGTGACTGGCGTATAGACGCAGCCGGTGTGCCACACGGCCGTTGTGGATTGAGCGCGATTGAATTGTGCGGCGGTCGCTTCGGCTAGATAGCACGCACGACGCATCGGGTGATCCTCACCAAATGCTGACTTGATTCACCACTTGCGCGTTGTAGTATCGGGTTCAATCCTCACGTCCGATCCAGCGCTGGGATTCGGGCGGAACACTCGACGAGGCGCGATATTGCTCCGAAAGCCTGCAAATGACGGTCAGCCGTGGACTCGCCGGGATCTGATTTTGGCGTTCGAGTTGTACTGTCGCGTTCCATTCGGACGCATTACGACTCGCAATCCACTTATCCAGCAACTCGCGGCCGCGCTTGGACGCACATCCGCATCTGTAGCGCGGAAACTTGGGAATTTCGGGTCGCTCGACCCAGAACTTGCCGCGAGGAGTGTGCGAGGACTCACGCACGTTAGCAAGCTCGACCGAGAAGTCTGGGATGAGTTTCATCGGGACTGGAATGGCTTGGTCGCGCGTGCACACGAAATCCGGACGAACATCGGCGCGGCTTCCGAGGCAGAGGCGGTTTTCGCAGCGCCACTTGGGCCAAGCGAACAAGTGGTCACAGCGAAGCAACGACTCCACCAGGCATTCTTCCGCGATGCGGTACTCAGCAGCTACAACGCTAGATGTTGCGTAACAGAGTTACCCGTTGTTGAGTGCCTGGTCGCGGGGCACATCATTCCGTGGGCCCAAGATGAACGACGTCGTGCCGATCCGACCAACGGGCTTTGCCTTTCCGCGACCATTGAACGCCTCTTCGATTCAGGACTCATGACAATCGACGAGGACCATCGAGTGTGTTTCAGCCGACGTCTGCGCTCGCTTAAGGATCGCGCGGTCGCTCGCGAAATTGTCTCTCGCCACGGCCAGCCGATCTTGCTTCCATCGCGATTTTTTCCCGACCCTCATTGCCTGCGATGGCACCGCGAACACGTGTTTGAGGCTGCGTAGCCTTCAAGTTATCTGCATGATGCCGGAGGGCGAGAGCATGGCTTCGCACGGAACAAATCGATATCGGCGACTTGCCGAGCAGTGCGTCGCGAATATGGGCGACATCTTCTGGGATTTTGAGCCATCGCGCGATTTGCGGCGAGAGTTTACAGAACCATCGCAAGTGGCGCTTCTCGCGATCGAGAAGACGCTTCGTGACTTGGCAGAAAGCATGCAGTCAATCGGGAAATACTCGCGTTCGTTGAATTTGAAATATGCGCAGATTGTCCGCTCGCTCCCCAACGCACCTTCGGATGATGCAATTATTGAATCGCTAACTTCCAAAGGCGACATGGAGCGAGCAACGGCACGAGACATCGTGCGACTCGCGCGACGTAACGGAGTTCAAAAACTGAGTCGAGCGATTGTCCTCGCCTCGGCACTGGGAATTGCCGGTAACACGTTGGAATTGGACGACTAGAACTAGCGTGCCTGAATTTCACGGGCGCGAATCCGAGCGATGACCAAAGTAGACAAAGGATATGTCGGTCGAATCGGTGGATCGGGCAGCGACATGGCATTCAAGCGAACGGGGAAAGTCATTGAGACGGAAGCTCTCGTGGTTGCATATGCCATGAGTCGTCTCGACATGGAGTTCCTGCGTCATTTTGACATGAAGAATTGGAGGGACGCATTTGCACGCGTTGGCGGCATCCTCGGAGTCCCAGGGGCGAGTATGAAGAATCTGCGAGACGAGTTCGATCCTGTCCATGCGAACCCGCGGCAAGGCTGGCACAAGCGACCACTGCGCCCGAATCGGCAGCGAGTCTTGGGAGAGTTTTGCGACACGAGCAATTCGGCCTTGTTTGAAATCGTCGAGCGAATCCTGAAGGGTGATCGCGAAGTTGCAGAGTATATCAGCGCACCACTCTCACGCCGACAAGATCGCGTTGACAATGTTGCGGAGCGTCTGCGAACGGGCCGTTTGGCGGAGGAGTACTTCCTTGCCCATTCGCGGACGATCATTGGTTTCGCGGCGGGCGAGCTTCTTGACGTTCGGAGTCACGCTTGTGGATTCGACTTCGGTATCTCGAGCCGCGCGGAAGTCGCGATTGAAGTAAAGGGAATGAAATCCGCGAGAGGCAATATTCTCTTCACGGATTTCGAATGGAAGGAAGCAGCCCGCAGGAAGGGTATGTATTGGCTCGTTGTAGTGGGTTCGCTCGCAAAGAACCCACGTCACCAACTGATCGAGAATCCAACTTCAAGATTAAGGAGCCAAATCGTACTTCGTAATGTTACTGCGGTTTCGTGGCGGGCTTCCGTGGCGGTTGCATGATAGGAGTCACGACAAATGTCGCCAGACCTTTGCGGACCACCGGACTTCGTCTTGTACATACTCGATGCAGACGGGGTTCTTGTTCCACATGAAAGATTCCGTGTGTGGGAAGATGTTATCGATGCTGCGATTGATGCCAATCTGGGTGCGGATGAAATGTGCGTCGTCCAACGCAATGACGTAGGTAGCAAGGTCTTAGCGATACAAAAGCACTTAATTCCCCCGGTTGAGGTAGGAATGAAACCCGCCTGTCGATAGTTGGACGCAGTTAGCTGCGGTTCCTGTCGGTATTGAAAGCGGCGAGGATCCGTGGCTGGCGACGACAGTCGAGACTTCCCGGCGAACCGGATTTCCGTTTCCCGACGCGTTACTTGGCTTGCCAGACCACGCACGGGATCGGCCCTGAAGAATCCGTGTTCGCGGTATGGGGTAATGCGAACATTTCTTCAAGCGTGCGCAGGACGGTGTAGTGGTTGATCGGTTGGGCGTAGTGGCCGGGCTGGATCATCGGGCCGTGGAAGATCGTGACGATGCGGTTGAATTCGCGGCCGTCGTCCTCGTCGAAGGTGAGGATGAGCAGGGCGTCGTGGGAGTCGGCCCAGGCGACGTAGGGGGCGATGTGCTGCTCGAGCCAGGCGTCGCCTTCGGCGATCGAGCCGTCGTGCATGTCGTGTTTCTGGTTGGGGACGACGATGGCGACGGTGGGCAGGGCTGCGAAGTCGGCGGGGAAGTCGGTGAAGGGGCGGTTGACCGAAGGCGGGAGCTTGTTGGGCGGGAGCGGGACGGAGGCGTCCTGCCAGTTGACCCAGGGGTTGTGCTTGCGCTCGTAGAGGCCGGTGAGGTCGTCGCCGGCGCTGGGGCCGTCAAAACCGGTCTCGGGGAGCGAGTCGGAGTAGCCGGCGAAGGTGTGACCGGCGGCGAGGAGCTTGGAGCCGAGGTTGGGGGCGGTGAACTCGTCGTGAGAGTGGGCGGCGTTGTCGGAGACGCCGTTGGTGGAGCCGGAGAAGAAGGCGATGTAGTTGGGCTGGCTGGGGTGGGTGACGGCGAAGGAGCTGGTAAAGAGGGCGCCTTCACTCGCGAGGCGGTTGATGTAAGGGGCGTCGGGGTTGGCGATGATCTCGGAGAAGGCCTTGTTCTCCTCGATGACGATGAGGACGCGCTGCGGGGTGGGGGGCGTGCAGGGCGGGGCGAGCGAGGGAATGGGGACGCAGCTTGCGAGAAGGGCGATCGAGAGGGAGAGGGCGACGGCAGGCGCGAAGCTGGTTCGGGTCATGCGATGCTCGTGGGAGGCATACGATATTGTTGATCTGCGGAGCGGGGCGATCAAGCGCAGCGACCAGGCGCGGCGATCAGGCGCGATGTTGGGGGCGAGGCCAGCGGCGGCGGCGCTTCTTGCGTGCGCCGGTTTTTCCGGCGCCGGCGGGATGGGGCGGGTGGCTTCCGGGGTGACGGGTTGGTTGGCCGGACGGGGTGTGCGCTGGCTTCGCGTGGGCGTGCTGGTTGGGGCCTGGCGTAGAGTGATTTGGCTTCGCGGGGGCCGGCTTCGGGTGTCCCGGTTTTGCGTGGACCGGCGTCGGATGTCCGGGCTTGGCGTGGCCGGTGTGACTCTGTCCGGCGTGCGTTTGGGTCGAACGACCGTGGCCGGGGGTCGGGCGGCCTGTCGAAGCGTGGTGCGGCTTGGTGTGGCCGTGGTTCGTGTGACCGTGATTCGTGCGGCCGTGGTGTGAGGGGCCCGACGGCGTGCGTGCGGGGTGGGAATGGGCGGGGCGGTTGTGTGTTGAGTGACCACTCGCGGCCGGGGGCTTTGCGGTCTGGAGCGGCGTGCGGAGCAGGCGCTCGATGTCGCGGAGACTGGCGCGCTCGGCGTTGGAGCAGAAGGTAACGGCGGTGCCGGAGGCGCCGGCGCGGCCGGTACGTCCGATGCGGTGGATGTAGGTTTCGGGGTCGGCGGTGAGGTCGAAGTTGAAGACCTTGGCGATGTCGTCGACGTCGAGGCCGCGGGCGGCGAGGTCGGTGGCGACCAGGACGGGGGTGCGGGCCGAGCGGAACTCTTCGAGGGCGCGGGTGCGTGCGCCCTGGCTCTTGTTGCCGTGCATGGCGGCGGCGCGGACGCCGGCTTCGACGAGATGACGCGTGAGCTTGTCGGCCCCGCGCTTGGTACGGGTGAAGACGAGGGCGCGGTCTTGCGGGGCGCGGGCCAGCAGGCGGACGAGCAGGTCGGACTTCTGCCGCGGCTCGACGTGGTAGACCCACTGGGTGACGGTGACGGCGGGCGAAGAGACGCGCGCGACTTCGACCGGCACGGGGTCGCGAAGGATGTCGTTGGCGAGGGTGCGGATGGGCGGCGGCATGGTGGCCGAGAAGAGCATCGACTGGCGCTGGTGCGGCAGGTGAGAAAGGATGCGGCGGATGTCGGGGAGAAAGCCCATGTCGAGCATGCGGTCGGCCTCGTCGAGGACGAGGATTTCGACGGCGTTAAGCGATACGAGACGCTGGTTCATCAGATCGAGCAGGCGGCCGGGCGTGGCGATGAGGACATCGACGCCGGCGCGGATGGCGCGGACCTGCGGGTTCTGGCCGACGCCGCCGAAGATGACGGCCTGGCGGACGGCGGTGAACTGGCCGTAGGTCTGGAAGCTGTCGTGGATCTGTTTGGCAAGCTCGCGCGTGGGGCAGAGGACGAGGGCGCGGATGGGGTGCTGGGCGGTGGCGCGCGGCTGGTGCGAGTGGGTGGTGGGGGCGCTGAGGCGCTGGAGGATGGGCAGCGCGAAGGCGGCGGTCTTGCCGGTGCCGGTCTGGGCGCAGCCGACGACGTCGCGGCCGGCGAGGAGGTGCGGGATAGCGGTGATCTGGATGGGGGTTGGGTTGGCATAGCCCTGGGTGCGGAGTGCACGCAGGAGCGGCTCGGCGAGCCGCAAATCTTCAAAACGCATTCGGACCTACTTTGAAAAAACCCCAGGATGCGGATGTGCCGGACGCGCGCTGCGCCGAAATGAGCCATCGAAACCTGGCTGCACCGATGGCTGTCATGTCCACGGGATGCAAGGTAGATGGTAGGCGGCGGGGACGGGGTTGTCAAAGTTGGGGGTGGAGGGGGCGGCGGACGATGGATTCGATGAGCGGTGGTGGGCGATAGGATTGCCGTGATGCGGATGCGGGCGGTTACGCGACGGCGGGTTGTTTCATTGCTGGTGATCCTCGGGCTTTGCGCCATTGGTTATCCAGTGGTGCGGGGATGGGTGAGTCATTTTGATGAAGCGGTGACCTTGCTGATGCCGCCGGCGCTGGGAGCGTGGCTGTGGGTTGGGTGGCCGCGGGTGCGGCGGCAGCGATTGCGACACTACATCATCTACACCGTCGTGATGATTGCGGCGATCGCGGGGGCGGAGCTATTTGCGGCGCACGTGGCTCGGGGGCGGGTGCTGTGGGTTGAGGTGTGGTGGGCGTTCTATTTCCTCATGGCGTGGCGGCTGGCGTGGGCGGTTTGGACGCGGACCTCCGGGCGGTTGCTCGAGGCGCGGCGGCGGGCTGGGCGGATGCGCGGGAAGCGTTGGCCGGTATGGATTGAGGCGACTCGGGCGGGGCTCGTCGTGCTCGTGTTTGCGCCGCTGGTGGTCGGGTCGCTCATTCACCGCATCAAGATCGGCAACGCGCGGGACCTGGGGCCGTACGAAAACTTCGGGCTGGAGAATGTGACGTTTCGGACGGCGGACGGACTGACGCTGTCGGGCTGGTTCATGGCGGAGCCGCGGAGCGATGCGACGGTGGTGATCTGTCATGGGCTGGGGGCGAACCGCGGGAACTTCATCGACTTTCTGAGCGTGTTTTC
>CAZONT010000133.1:0-10176 GCA_964581285.1 uncultured Planctomycetaceae bacterium
AGGGCAACCTCACGCCCGACGAAAAGAAGGTTCTCGATACGACGCTATACAATCTGCGAATGGCGTATGTCGAGATGGTTGGGGGCGGGGCGGCGGCGCCGCGGGGCAAGGGCGGCGAGTAAGTTCGCGATCACACCCGCGATTTTCAAGTCATTTTGGGGAGCCAGCCAGGTTACTTTTTACGTGGGCGAGGCGAGGGGGCCGGTGCGCTCGCCGCTGTCGGCCAGTTTGCCATCAGGCGGCAGGCCTTGTCCTGTGCCTGGGTCAGCGGGGCGGTTCCCTTTGCGCCACCGTTGTAGAGGAATGCGAAGGCAAAGCGGCGATGGTCACGCGTCTCGACGTAGCCGGCGAGCGTCCGAACTGAGGCGATGTAACCGGTCTTGGCGTGGATTCGGCCCTTGGCGTCGGGGGTTGCGAGGCGCCGCTTGAGAGTGCCGCTGACGCCGGACTCGGCGAGTGAATCGAAGAGCAGCTCGCCGCCGGCGGTGTGGTTCATGTAGGCGAGGACGGTCGTGACGGAGCGAGCCGAGAGGCGATTGCGGCGCGAAAGCCCGCTGCCGTCGTCAATGACGAAGGCGTCGTCGGTCACTCCAAGCTTGCGCAGGAAGCGTGCAACAGCCGCCGCGCCGTTGGGCCACGATCCCGGCTGGCCCGAGGCGGCGCCAAGTGTCTTGAGAATGCACTCGCTCATCATTCCGAGACTGTCGGTGCAGGCCCGCCCGATTGCATCGGCGAGCGGCGACTCGTGAACTGCGATGACGCGAAACTCAGCCGGGAGCTTGCCGGAGCGGTCAGCCACGCGGCGACGGACGATCGTGCCGTCGACGACGACGCCCCGCGCGGCGAGCGCGCTCTCGAGCGAGGCCGCGAAGAACAGGCCCGGATCGGTCACGGCGATCGGGCCGAGTCGGGCCGGCCCGGAGCAGACGCCCGACACGACAATCTCGGCTGCATCGCGCGAACGGTGTGCGACGAGCGACCCCTTGGGGCCGCTCCGAGACTTATTGATCAGCTTCATGAGGCCGTTGGGCGGCAGCAAACGCAGCGAGGTCGTACCGTTCGCGCCCGGATCGACGGCGACTTCGACACAGTTATCGGCGAAGTTAAGGCCGCCGATGGGTGCTTCGTACCACTCCTGATACTGGTCTTCCGGCCAGCCGCTGTGCACGAACGTTTCGTCGAAAACTGAGTCATCGATGATCAGATTTCCCGGAACTCGACGGACACCGGCTTTCACAAGGGCGTCGGCCCAGGTTTCGAGAAGGGCCGTGGTCTTCTGGCCTCGTTTTGCGCAGAGCTTGTCATCGCCGAGGGTCGGATCGCCGCCACCGACGACGAGCAGATCCTTCGCGCCGACGGCGAGCACGGTTCGAAACCGGTGGGCCGGGCCGAGTTGATCGAGCGCGGCAGACGCTACGACGAGCTTCATGACGCTGGCGGGCGCCATGGGCTTGTCCGCATCGAACTCGAAGACCGTCTTGCCCGTCGACAAGTCAACGACATGCGCCGAAAGTGCGACGCCCGACTGGCGGTGTCCGGTGAGGCAGGATTGGAGTCCGTCACGGAGGATGTTGGAGGTGTCTTCGGCCTGCCCGGGACGAGCGGCGATACAGGCGAGCGCCGCGAGAACGACCGATGCGGCGCGAGGCAGAAAGGGATGGGCAATTCGATTCATCGTAAGTTCATACCTGCCATGGCGTCAGGAGTTGCGTTGATTTTGACTCGTCCCGCGGGTCTGGCTAGACTCGCTTGGGGAATCGACCGTTTGGGCAAAAATTGCCGATGTCCCGCCCTTCGGGCGCGGTATTGCCTGCACATTGCAGGGTATTTTATCGGCCGAAGGCGCGACTGCGGAATACCCGGACCTGAAACGGTCGGCAAGTGGCTTCGAAACGTACGGCGCGCGAACTGAATGGGGCAGGATCATGGCTACGTCGGCCGGTGAGAGGTCGATGATCGGCGTGCTACTGGTGGGTGACGCGAGCGACGAATTGCCGCGCGTCATGGCGGAAAGTCTGTCGGCGGCCGGCGCGGCGGTTGAAACGGTCGAAAACGTTTACTCCGCCCTCGTGCGAATCGGAAGCGACGCGCAGCGCGGCGTGCGGATGTTGCTGGTCGATACGCGGGCGGCTGATCGCGCGGAACTCGGTGTTTTCGGGGTTGTTCAACAGTATTTTCCGTGGGTTGTCGCGTTCGCGATGCGAACGGATGCTTCAGGTTCGTCCTCCCGCGCGTCGGGAGCGTTAACGGCCGGCGAGGCGGTAGCACGACTCAAGGCGATCGGAGCGACGTTCAAGACTGAGCCGCCGACGAATGGGACAACGACCCCGACGAACGCGGGGGAGACTACGCCGAGCGAGGCGGCGGGGCCGGAAATGAAGCTGCACGATGCCGTGCGGGCACGGATGAGCGGCGAGGCCGGCGCGACACCGGCGCGGCGTCCGCCGGCGCGCATCGCGCCCGCTCCGCAGCCGGCTGATCTTGAAGACGACATCCTGGGCGGCGGCGATTCGGCGCAAATCACGCCCGTGGAACTTGCGGCGTTGCTGCACCCGAATGCAGGTGAGTCGAACGAGGGGGCGTCGTGATGTCGGATGTGAACGGCGAGCTTGGCTATGTCGAACCGCGGTTGCTGGTCGCAGGCGACCAGGCGCGGCTGTCGCCGTTCGTGCGCGAGTATTTTTCGCCGGTGCCGGTGATCGGCGTTGCCGACTACGTCACGGCGGTGGCGGAATTGCCGCGGGCTCCAACGCAGGGCGTCGTCCTCGGAGTCGATCCTGAATGCAGGCGGGCCGAGAGCGCGATTACAGCGGTGAAGGCGGCGGCCGGCGAAGCGCGGGTCGTCATGTGCTGCGAGCCGGCGTATGAACCGCTGACGAGGCGCCTGCTGTCGGCGGGACTGGACGACTACGTGATCTTTCCGCCGACCGCAGAGGATCTGCAGAAGGCGCTGCACATCGCGAGCAGCCCGACGCGGAAGCGCTGGTTGTCTCCGCCGCGAGTTGAGTTGCCGACCCACGACGAATTGGCGCGGCTGGGGCGGTTGTTGCCGATCGTCTCGGAGGGCGGGGCGGAGGTTCTGCGCGAAATGGCGTGCGTCGTTGCGGCGGCGCTGCGGGCGGAGTCGGTCCTCGTCGTCGTCGATGGCTCGACCGGGGCAGTTGGGCCGAATCATCGTGCGCTGGTGGACCGGGCCGTGCTCGTTCAGGACATCGTATTGGACGGGCGGGTGATCGGGCAGATCCGGGTCGGGGCGACCCTGCTCGATGCCTATCACGCGAGCGACACTGAGAAGCTGCGCGTCTATGCCGGGCTGTTCGGCAACTTGCTGGAAGTGGCGGCCCGCGGTCGGCAGTGGCGGCAACTCGCCATGCAGGACGACCTGACCAAGCTGCCGAATCGGCGGCGACTGCTGGCGTTTCTCGATGAGGTGCTGGTGCGGGCGGAACGCGAGCAGTTCCCGGTAACCGTCCTGCTCTTCGACATCGATGAGTTCAAGACCTTCAACGACTCGTTCGGGCACGAGGCGGGCGACGATATCATCCGCGAGACCGGACAACTCTTCCGGCAGTGCTGCCGGAAGCAGGACCTGGTGGCTCGTTATGGCGGTGATGAGTTTGTCGTCGTGTTCTGGGACGCGGAAGGGCCGCGCTCGGAGGGGCCCCAGCAGCCGGCGCAAGTCATCGATGTACTGAACCGCTTTCGGCAGGCGATGAGTGTTCACCGATTCGAGCGGCTTGGGGCGCGCTCGACCGGTTCGCTGACTTGCAGCGGGGGATTGGCGCATTTTCCGTGGCAAGGGCGGACTTCGCAGGAGTTGCTGCTCCAGGCCGACCAGGCGCTGCTCGAGGCGAAACGCGCGGGGAAGAATCGCTTCTGGCTGGTGGGAAGCGGCGACGTTTGCGCGGCGAAGTAATCGCGCCGCATCACGTCATGGCTTACGCGTTCTCGCGTTCGCCCGTACAATCGTCCCATGAAATTCGCATTGATCGGACCGCCACAGTCGGGCAAGTCGAGACTTTTCACCGCGATAACCGGCCAGCCGGCCGATCCGGCGCAGATGGGCGTTGAGCGCCGGGCGGCGGTGAAAGTGCCCGATGCGCGACTGGATTTCCTTTCGGGGATTTACAAGCCGAAGAAATACACAGAAGCGACGCTCGAGTTCATCGACGTGCCGGGGATTTCGCTGAGCGATCCGCACGGACAGGCCGAGTTTCGGCGGTACGCGGCCGACCTGCGGACCTGCGACGGGCTGGTGGCGGTGGTGCGGGCGTTTGAGTCGGGCGGCGTCGCACCGTACCGCGGACGGATCGATCCCAAGGCCGACCTGGACGAGCTTCATACCGAGTTGCTCTTTGCCGACCTGGAGCAGGTTACCAAGCGGATCGAAAAGCTGGAGAAGTCGGCGGCCAAGCCGAGCAAGACGCAGGAGGTCGAGAAGCGCGAGCTGGCATTGATGCAGCGCATCCGGGGGCTGCTGGAGAAGGAGCAGCCGATCGGCGGGGCGGTGCATAACGAAGAAGAACAGAAGCTGACGACCAGCTTCGGTTTCATGATGCAGAAGCCGCTCATCGTGGTGATCAACGTGGGGGAGGGCGACATTACCAAGCCGGCGGCGTTTGCCCATCCGACCGCGGCGGGAACGATTGCTTTGTCGGCGGAGATCGAGGCGGAGATTGCCCAGCTTCCGGCGGCGGACCGAACGGCGTTCCTGGCTGACCTTGGGCTGGAAGCTCCGGCGAAGAATCGGTTGATTCGGACGAGTTATGAGGCGGTGGGGCTGATTTCGTTCCTCACGGCGGGCGAGGAGGAGGTCCGGGCCTGGACGATTCGCAAGGACCTCTCGGCGGTGGAGGCAGCGGGGAAGATTCATAGCGATATTCAACGCGGATTCATCCGGGCTGAGACCGTCGCCTTCGCGGATTTGAAGGCGGCGGGCGACATGAAGGGGGCGAAGGCGGCGGGAAAGGTGCGGTTGGAAGGGAAGGCGTACGTCGTGCAGGACGGAGACGTGATTCTGTTTCGGCACAGCGGGTGACGCTAGAATGGCACCATTGGCGAGCGTGCTTGATGCCGAAGAGTCCGACAGTTTCATTCATTTCGCTCGGGTGCCCCAAGAACCTGGTGGATTCCGAGAAGATGCTGGGTCTTTTGGCCGAGGCCGGGTGCCCGGTGGTGGGAGAGGGTCTGGCTTCGGACGTTCTGGTAGTCAACACATGCGGCTTCCTGGCGGCGTCGCGCGATGAGGCGGTTGGAATTCTGCGGGAGGCCGCGAAACGGAAGCGGGCCGGTGAGTTGAAGCGGATCGTCGTGGCCGGGTGCCTCGTGCAACGCGACGGGCAGCGGCTTGCAGAGGACGTTCCGGAGATCGACGCGCTGGTCGGCGTGAATAATCGTGAAGACATCGTGCGTGCGGTTGCGGGCGGCTCGCGCGCTGGTGCGAAAGGCGGGCGGCGAAAGGCCGGAGAGCCGCTGCTGTTCCTTGCGGATTACCATCCCCTGAAGAAGAACGAGTGGACGGATCGGGCGCGACTGCGACTGACGCCGAATCACTATGCGTACGTTCGGATCAGCGAGGGGTGTGACCAGAAGTGCACCTTTTGCACCATCCCTTCGATTCGGGGGCCGATGCACTGCAAGACGCCAGATCAGATCGCGACTGAGTGCCGGGAACTGATCGACGACGGCGCCCGCGAGATCATGCTGATCGGACAGGACACGTCGAGCTACGGCCGGGACATCGGGTACCGGGCGGGACTGGCGGGGTTGTTGCGAGAGTTAAACAACCTCGACGACCTGAACTGGCTGCGGCTGATGTACGTGTATCCGACCGAGGTCAGCGATGGTCTTATCGATGCGATCGGCGAGTGCGAACGGGTTGTGAAATACATCGACATGCCGCTGCAGCACATCAACGACCGCGTGCTGAAAGCCATGCATCGGCGGGTCGACCGGCGCGCGACGGAGGATTTGCTGAAGCGAGTACGCGAGCGGATCCCCGGCGTAACGATTCGGACCACGTTCATTGCCGGGTTTCCGGGCGAGACGGAAGCGGAGTTTCACGAGCTGGAGAAGTTCGTGAGGGAGTTCGGCTTCGACGCCGTTGGCGTTTTCCCCTATTCGCTGGAAGCGGAGACACCGTCCGGGCGGATGAAGGTGCAGGTCGGCGATCCGGTCAAACTGGAACGGGTTGATCGGCTCATGAAGACTCAACAGGCCGTTGCATTTTCAAATGCGTCGGCGATGCGCGGCCGCACGCTGGAGGTCGTGATCGACGACTTCGGCCGCGACGGCATCTATCCGGCCCGGCACGCGGGACAAGCACCGGAAATTGACAGCGTCACATTTGTCGAGGGCGGGGAGTTCGATCGGGGCGAGTTCGTCAAGGTGCGCTGTAGCGGACGGCGCGATTACGATCTCGTCGCTCGTCCGGTGGGCGAGTTGCTGCCGATCCTGAAGTAACACGTCGCACGGCGGTGCGTTCTCCGCCGGCGGACAGAACGAGTGAACGGTCGCGGGCAAGCATGGGCGACATCATCTACTGCCGATGCGGGCGGGCGATGGAGTGCGGGCGAACGGACGTCCTGGAGACCGTTCTGTGCCCGGCTTGCCGGACCGAGCTTTCGCTCGATCTTCAATCGAACGGCGAACGGAAGCGCGGCTATCTGAAAGTTATCGCAGGCCCCGAGCGGGCAGGCGAGGAACTCCTCATTCCTGTTGATCTCGCGCTCGTGGTCGGATCGGCCGCGGACAACTGGCTCTATCTGCCGGGTGGGGCGGTGGCGGAGCGGCATTGTCTGCTCCAGTTAGCACCCGAGGGACTGTTGGCGGTATCGCAATGGAGCGAGAACGCCGATGGTCCGCAGAAGGTCCTCGCGAGGCTTCAGCCAAACCAGATCATGCGGGTTGGAAAGTACGTCTTGCGATTCAGCGTGGGGGCCGTGCAAGCGCCGCGAGTCGCGTCGGCCGGCGGGGTCACGTCGGCGAATCCAGCGCTGGCGCAGCCGGTTCCGGTCATGCGGCGCGTCGGCGGGCACGGCATGCTCAACGAACTGACACGCAGCCGGTTCCGCATTGCGCGATGGGCACTGTATGCGACGGCGGCGATCCTGGCGGCTCACCACGCGATGCTCGTGGCGCGGCAGGACAAGCCGATCTGTGCGGCGGTCGGCGTGCTGGTGCTCATCCTGTGGGGAATGGTGCTTGCGACGCGGCGGGTCGGGCTGGGCCAGCGGAAGTGGAACCTGACGGCCATCGCGGCACTGGTATGCGCGGCGGTGCTCGAGATGTGGCTGCACCAGCCGCTGACGACGGCGGGGTTGCTGGTTTTGCCGGCGGGATTGCTGCTGACGATGGAACGTCCGCCGGGAAGCGCGACGACGATTGTGACGCTCGTGCTGATGGTCGTTTCGCTGGGACTCCTGCTCATCGGGCTGGGGCGGATTCCCGGTGCGATCGGGGCGTAGGTTTTCGCGCGGGCTTCGGTTGCGGCGGGGGATCAGTTGCGCTCGACAATCGCGCGAGTGGCGTGAACTAATTCTCGTCGCAGGTGGAGCCGCGATTCGTCATTCGGGGATATGAGTGTCAGGGCGTGTCGGAGGAGGGCGGCGGCTTCGACATAGTGGCCGCGTTTCATGGCAAGGGCGCTCAGTTCGTGGATAACGACCGGCGAGCGAGGGCAGAGGATCGCGAGGCGCCGCAGCACACGCTCGGTGCGAACGAGGTCGCTGCATTCCTTGTAGATGCCGTGGAGGTTTGTCAGCATGCGGGTGAGGATGCCGCGGATCGGAGTCGGCCTGAGGAATTCGGGTCGGAGCGAGACGCCATCGCCGTACAAATCGCGAAGTTTCTTGCGACAGTCGTCGCGTGTGACGAGTTGGCCGGAGTTGAATGCGTCGATGAGGACCACGCCGTTTCGGTGGCGGTAGCCAACCAGGAAATGACCTGGGAGTCCGACGCCGCAAACCGGCCAGCCGATGCGGCGCGCGACGTCGATCCAGACGGCGGCGAGCGAGATGGGTATTCCGCGACGTCGATCGATGACGTCGTTCAAGTAGCTGTTCTTCGGGTCGTAGTAGGCGCCGCGGTTTCCGCCGAAGCCCTCTTCGTGAACGAGGACGCGGGTGAGGGCGGCGATGCGGCGCTCGGCGGAGCGGCCGGACTCGCATACGAGGACCCGGTCGGCGAGTTCGTCGAGTCGCTTGAGATAGGCGGGCACCGAAAGGCCGGAGTACTCGTCGCGGGCGAGGTGGAGGCAGGCGGCCCCGAGGCGAATCTGCTCATCCGTGAGTTCAAGTACGTCGCAGAAACTATCGGACACGCCGGTTGACACGATGCGGTATTGTAATCGGACGTGGGCGAGTTGGCAGAAAGTTGGAATTGACCCGGTGGGCGTGCGGGAAGTAGACTGACAGGAGCGGACGGGGGCTTCCGGTTCGACATACCGGCCGGAATGGGAGGCGGGCGATGACGATGCAGCAGACACGGACCTGCGAAAAGTGCGGCGGGACCATCACGGCTGAAGAGATCATTCAACGCCGGGCGGGGCTGGTCGAGAAAAAGCTGCTGTGCGTGGCGTGCGTCGATGCCCTGCGAAGACAGGTGGCGATGGCGCGGGCGGCGTCGGCTCAGAAGGCGCGGGATGCGGAAGAGCACGCACTGCGGGCGGCGGAGGAGCAGGCCGCGCGCGAGGAAGAAGAGCGGGCTGCGCGCGAAGCGGAAGAGCGTGCAGCGAGAGCGGCGGAGGAGCGCGCGGCGCGGGAGGCGGCGGAACTGGCTGCGCGCGAGCAGGCCGAGGCGGAGGCAGCGGTTCGGGCCGCGGAGGAAGCGGCTTTGACCGCGCTGGCTGCCGAGGCGACCACAATGCCGGCGCTGGAGGATGAGTACACTGAAGCGGCCGCCGAGGAACCCGTATTCGATCAGACAATTGAAGCCGGACCGGAAGTCCTGCTGAACGAAACTCACGCGATGAACGGGACGCGTTGCCTGATCTTTGACGCGGAGCCAAGCAGCTCAGGAATCGCGGAGCTGCAGATGCGAATCAATCGCTGGTTGGCAGAGCATCCCGATGCCGTCGTGAAATCAAGTTCGACGACGGTCGGGACGTGCGACGGCGCCGCGGGCGGGACGCGGTTCTTTGTCACGATGTTTTTCTGATTCGAGTTTCGAAGCGAATGCGCTGCGCCGATCAGGCGGGCGCTCCCAGCAGTAACCAGAGAATGGTTTTGCCGTTGAAGCAAACGTGCATGATGATCGGCACGGCGAGGGAACCGCTTCGCGCAAAGGCGACTCCGAGGGCAAGACCAAAGATGAGCAGGGGGGGAACGGCGTCGGGGTTACTCCAATGAAACAAGGCGAAGATTGCAGAGGAGCCCAGGACGGCAATCCACGCTGAGCCCGTGAGACGCTGAAGCATCGTGAGGATCATTCCGCGAAACAACAGCTCCTCGGCGAGCGGGGCCGCAATGACAGCTCCCAGCATGAGAAGTGTGCTTACCCAAGTCGGGCCCTCGCGCGCGGCTCGAAGCAGGTTCAGAGTTGCGTGCTCGTCGAAATGGCGGTCGGGTGCGAACCGGAGCACGATCGCGCGCGTTAGTACCAGCGCGGCGGCGCAGAACGGCCAAATCGCCACATACCTCAGCAGGCCCGGAAGAATGGCGCGCGGCCACGAGTGCGGATCGAGGCCCCAGCCACGGAATCGGCCCGGAACACGCAGTGGGACCAGGGCGAGGATCAGCATTGCGCCTGATACGGGAGCGAGAAAGCTGGCCGCGGCGTTGGCAGGGGCCTCGGTAATGAGTCGATCCGGCTGCGAGGCCGCAGGGGCGGTAGTCGGTGACGGTCGCGCCAGCAGCGAAAGGCAGAGCATGCCGACGGCATTTGTCAGCAGGAAATAGCCGAGCAAGTCGAGCGCAGTGAAGGATGCCGTTGGGACAGGTTTGAGTCTGGCGACCTCGCGCCATGCCCGGCGTCGGACGACGGAGAAAACGGCTGTGACGCAAACGGCCACGCCGAATGCGATCAGCGCGGCCTCGGCGTACTCAAGCGGTTGATGGCCGGTCAGGCGCATCGAGCGACCGCCTCGCTGGTCATATGTGCATCACCGATTCCCGGCGATCAGCCCAGCAGGCCGTCCATGGCCGCCTTGAAGTCTTTCTTGGGGGTGACGCCGATCCA
>CAZONT010000134.1:0-10082 GCA_964581285.1 uncultured Planctomycetaceae bacterium
TCGAGGGTGCAGTTCAAACAGACGATTTCGAGGATTCGCCGCTTGGTGGCGTAATCCGCAGAAACCCACTGATTTTGCAGGGTTTGCGAGAGTTCAAACACCTTCGCCGCCAGCTCCGCCGTTTCGTCGTGCGAGCGGTCCAGAACGTCCAGTTGCAGCTTGATGGACGCCAGCCGGTCGCGTAGCTCTGTGTGTTTCCTGCCGAAGGTCTCCTGGTCCACATCGTCGGCGATCCGCAGGTTGAGCAGGCGGTCCTGCTGGGCGACCAGGAGCGATGCCTGCCGCGTCAGTTCCTCCCGCTGGGCGCGGGCGTCCTTCTGGGCGTCCCGCGTCTGCGAGGCCAGGACCATGCGAAACCAGTCGCGGACATCTGGGTCCTCGACCTTCATGCGGCCGAAGATCGCGATCACCTGCCGCTCCAGTTCGGGTTCCGGCACCCGCACCCGCGGATGCCCGGGCGCGGTGTAGCCGCTGCACCGGTAGTAGACGTAGCGGCGATCCCCGCCCTTGCTGCGCTTGATGACCTGTTCCCCGGTGACGGCACGGCCGCAATGCCCGCAGGCCATGAACTCGCCGGCGAAGGTCATTTGATGGGCGTGGTAGACGTGCCCGCCGAGGAGGGCCTGCACGCGGTCCCAGGTGGAGCGTTCGATGAGCGGCTGCTGTTTGCCCGGATACCACTGCCCCTTGAATGGAATCTCACCGATGTACGCCCGGTCGGTGAGCATCGCGTGCAGCTTGCTCCGCGTGAATCGCGGAACATCGGGCCGGTACTCCATGCTGTCGGCGTGCAGCCGGTCCCGAAGCCCATCGAGCGTGAGCGGCTCGTAGGCGTAGAGGTGGAAGATTCTCTTGACTTTCTCCGCAGCGGCCGAATCGACTTCGGTAACGCAGCGACCATCCTTGCGGACGTTGCGGTAGCCGTATGGCGCCTTGCCGACGAACCAGCCTTCCTGGACGCGACGGGCGAGACCCTCGCGGACATCGACCGACTGTTGCTCGGTGTAGAAGCTGGCCATGTTGGCGAGCGTCCGCCGCATCATGCGGCCGGCGGGGTTGTTCTCCGTCGGCTGGGAGACGGAGATAAAGGCGAGGCCGTACTCGCTCTCCAGCCGCTCCAGTTCCACGTAGTCGAAGAGATTGCGGGCGGCACGATCGACCTTGTAGAAGAGCAGGGCGTCGAGTTCCTCCGCGTTCTTTTTCGCGTAGGCGATCAGCTCGCGGTACGTTTTCCGCTCGTCGCTCTTGCTCGCCGTCTCCGCGATGCGGAAGAAGCGGACAATCTCGCCGCCGGCGGTCGCCGCGTACCGGCGGAGAGCGTCCTCCTGGACCGCGAGCGAGAAGCCCTCGCGCTCCTGTTCCCGACTGCTGACCCGTGCCAGGGCGACGAAGCGTTTCATGCTGCTCACTCCCGCGACAAGTGCCCGAACAACCGTCCCGCGTTCTGGACGATTGTAACGGCGTCATCGGGCGTGAGAAGCTCCGCGTAGTACGGCTGCCACACCTTGAGCGTGAGGCGGATCAACTCGGGCGTGATCCACGCCGGCGTGCCGGGAGGAAGGGCGATCGGCGCGCCCTCGCGCCGCTCCGCCGGTTCGAGATTGGCCTGTTCCGCCCGCACGAGCATTCGTCTCCCTGTGGTTCCGGGTCAGGCGTGTTGAGTCTGCGCGAAATGCTCGCAGAGCCTCTGGTGCGCCGCCGACACTTCCTTGAAGCGCTGCACCGCCAGTTCGACCAGGTGCGGCTCGACGTTCTGGCCGGTGAGCCGGTCGGGGTGGTACTTGTGGCAGGCGACCCTGTAGGCTTTCTTGACCTGCTCCAGCGTGGCGCCGCGTTCGAGGCCGAGAAGGGCAAGGTCGGCGTCCAGCGAAGCCGATGAGGCAGGCGCTTCGCGCCGGGATCGGGTTTCGTCGTCGTCCGGGTACCAACGGTGCCGACCGTTGCGTCGGGCATGCGAAGCGCCCTCGCGCTCCACCTTCAGTTCGTCCAGGACAGCGAGGATTCCATCGAACTCGGCCTGCGCCTGTCGCAGGAAGAACTCCTTCCCGGCGGACGAGTAGGTGACCGTCGGCCACGCCCACACCCGGTAGTCCAGGCTTGTCTTGCCGTTCACATCGATGAAAATCGTGCCCACGAGCATCGGGATTTCGGTCCAGCGCAGGTCCCGCTCCCACGGCACGCGCGTCACGGACCGATCGCCGCGGCGGTAAACGTCGAAAGTGTCTTCGCACTCGAAGACGACGCATCCGCGGCCTGCCAGGTGCAATGCCACTGCTCCGCGGACCTCGCGCAGAGGCAGGTCCAGCGTTCGACTGCCTGTCCAATCGGCGGGCCGAGTTGCCGTGCTGTTCTTGGTTCGAGACCACGCCCACGCCGCCCCGGCCAGTGCGAGCTCAATGACGGGAATCAGTGCGTGATGCATGATGTCACTCCCTCTCCTGCTGCGGGGGTTCGGGCTCACGGCCACGGTCTGCGTCACGCTGCTGCTCCGCCTCTTTGAGCTTCTCGCTCAGGATGGACGGGCGCTCATCCGGGTCGCGCGACTCGCCCTGTTTGTCCAACATCACCTCTCCGGGAGTTTTCGTGCCCGCGACTCCATAAACAGTGGGCTGCGCAATGTTGGACTCGGGATAGAGCGCCGCGCGGAGTTCCGCCAAGCCTTGCCGGAACATCGCCGAGGCGTGCCCGGCCCCGATCTTGGGTGCTTTCTCTTTGCGTGCTGTGTTCTTTTGGCGTGCCATGAATCTGTTCTCCTGTGAGTGAGAGAGTTACCGACCGTCGCGCATGCGGCGGAACGTTTCCGCCGAATCGCGCTGTTCGAGAAAGGCATCGTGCAGGTCCATCGTGCGGCGGTGCTGGAGCGCGCCGCTCATGCCGGACGAAACTGCGGCGCACAGACCGGCGAGCGCGAGGTACGTTGCCAGCGGCACGCTCACGATCGCCGCGCACAGGGCGATGAGGCAGACGTAGAGGGGCTCGATGACCGTCTTGATCCGATGCTCCGGGCTGCGCCGCCAGACCCTCTGAAGAGTGGGCGTGCCGTTGAAAAGTGTGTGCGGCTGGGGACCGCCGCGCCTCACGCGCGCCTTTGTGCGAATCCTGGCGCAGAGCAGCGCCAGCCAGTAGAGCAGCAGGAAGACGACCATCGGCCCGGCCGAGTGGCCTTGCCACAGCACCGGCCAGAACAGGATCAGCACGAAACCCACTGCGGCCTGGAGGCCGAAGTAGCGCTGGCCGAACGAATCCGACCGGCGCAGGAAGACTTCGACCGTCACGCCGAAGGTGCGGACGATGAAGAAGAACACACCGAGGAAGTTGTTGACGCCGGTCTTCGAGAAGAGCGGCTCGGGTTGTCTCTGTTCCAGCATCGTCGAGTCTCCGTTGCGGGCGCGCAGTCACCGCGCCGGCGGACTGCGCCGCCTTTCTGTCGCTCTCACATCACGCGGGCGCTACGCCCTCTGGTTGAACTGCACCGGAAGCCAGCTCCGGCCCGATGCCTTGAACACCCTTCCGTTCTGAAACACGATCCCGTCCACGATCCAGCCGTTGTCCGGCCCGCCCGTGCGAAGACGGGTGAACTCGCGCGGCTCGATTTCCGCTTCCATGACCTCCGAGAACCCGCCGCTCGTGGTGCCGTTCTCGCGCGCCCAGTCGAGGCCGAGCAACGCGGTCATCTGGTCGTCCGACGGGTGCGAGTGATTGCCGCTCGCCCGGTATTGCAGCGTCCGGCCGATGAGACGGGACGCCCATTCGTTCGTCTGCGGATCAGAGTTGGCGTGAAAGACCTTCAGCCCGCAGTTTCCGAAGATCGAATCCGCTTCGGCGCGGCCCTTGTCGCCGCCGCCCAGCGCCGCGTACACGCCAGGCACGCCCTGGGTCAGGAGGGCGCACCCGACGCGGGACGACCGACAGGCCGCAAGGAAGGCGGCATCGCGCGAACTGGCAAACGTCTGGAACTCGTCACACCACAAGAACACCGCGCGACTTGCCGCATCGAGCCGCCTTCCCTCCATGCAGCGCTGCCAGCAGTATTTGAGCACAGCATTCGCGATAACGCCGGTTTCTCGATAGACCTGCGTCGGCAACCCGCAGACGATCACAGCGCCCTTCTCACAGTCGGCGGGGGTCAGCGTTGTATCCGTGCCGAAGATTTCGCGGAGCACGCTGCGCTGCATGGGGTCGAGCTGGGAGGTCAGGCACGAGACGACGACCGATCGCGTCTTTTGCGACAACGTGCAGAACTCGCACAGCACGTAGTCGGCGACCAGCGCGAAGTCCTGCTCCTGTGAACTGTTCTTCGTGCGTTTGTCCGCCTCCGTCAGCAGCTTGAAGCAGAACGACGAGTTGCGCCATTGCTCGGAGCGGACTTCATCCAGTGATTGCGGGGCCGCGATCACCGCTTTGTAGAGGGCGTCGATGCTCACGGTGCCGGTCGCCAGGATCAGCAGGTCAACGAAGTTCCGGATGAGCTGCTTTGTCGCGCGCCGCCAGTACGTCTCGTCATCGCGCGCCCCGCCGCTGTCACCCTGACGATCTGCACACTCAAGAATCGCTTCGAGCAAGCCGACGACATTTTCCGCCGCGCCAACGGCGCCCTCACGCGCCAGTTCGTACGACACGGGGTTGAACCGCCAGGGACCGCCGGGGCGTATGACGCGAAGATCCGCGGTGCGTCCCGTCGCGGCACAGTACTCTTCCCACAACTCAACCTCGGAACTTTTCGCACAACATACGAGGAGGCCAGCTTTTGCATTTCCGAGCAAACCGAGAGCGAGAGCACGCCCGCTCCCCGTCGTCTTTCCCGCGCCGCTGGCCCCGACGACCAGGGTGTTTTCGGTGGCCATCCGCACGGTATACACATCATCTACCGACCACCGCACCACGGGCACGGACATCGCGTCCGGCGCTGCGGACTTCGCGCGACGGCTGCGCCGCCGCAGGTTTCGCACGCACAGCGCCAGGAGTACGACGAGACTGATGATGCCGATCCATTCCATTGCTTGTGCCCTGCTTCCGCGGGGTTCCCGCAACCATGCCGCGCACCACGCGCGAGAAACTCAATTGCTTGTGCCCTGCTTCCGCGGGGTTCCCGCAACACCTGCTCTTCACCGACCGAGCTTGCGCTTTGTCTCTTGCTCCGACTTCCAGATCACCGCGATGATGAACACGATGAACGAGGGGATGAGTTCCATGACGAGTCTCCTACTTGCCGTTGCCTGAGATGACCTCGATGACTTCCGCCAGGGGCCGGCCGTCAGCGCCCGCCGACCTGATCCGCTCCGCCAGGTCGGCGAACCACGCGATGAGGCTCTCCACCGAGAGCGTCGGCGCCGACACAGAAACCGACCGGCCGTCACCGAGCGGGATGCTGACGCGCTCGCGCGCCGCGCGCGGCTTACGTACCGGGCGCCGGGGCGATGCCCGCTGCGTCTCCAGTTCCTTGGCTCGTTGAATCACGTCCTCGCGCGTCAGACTGCCGTTCACGGCCTGCTGGCAGAGCCGCTGTCGCTCCGCAGAATCCGCGAGCTTGGCAAGTTCGTAGGCGGTGCTCATGCCAACCGCGCCCGAAGTCACGGCCGCCTGCACTTCGGCGGGCAGTACGGTGAGTGTCAGCAACTTCGAGATGCTCGCAGGAGACAGGCCGAGCTTGACCGCGACCTCGCGTGCACACCATCCCGTCTCCGACATCAGCTTCTGGATCGCCGCTCCGCGCTCCATCGCAGACAGCCCGACCCGCTGGGCGTCCAGGACGAGTTGCCTGTGCAGCACTTCACCATCGGAGAGCGACTTCGCCTCCACTATGACCAGAACTTCAGTCAGGCCGGCCTTCCGCGCCGCCCGTAGTCGGCGCTCGCCATCGAGAACGACCAGAGCGTCACCCTCCCGGCGGACCTGGAGCGGCTCGAGAATGCCCGCCTCGCGGATGCTCTGCGCCAGCCCGGCGAGCTCCTCGTCGCCGAACCCGGTGAACTCGCGCACCTGCGGCCGGCAGACGAGGCGGTCGATGGGAACGAGTTCAATTCTGGGAGTGGACATCGCCCGCTCCTTTCGCGCGCTGCCGGAGTTCGGCCATTTCAATTTCGTCGTAGATCAGCCGCTTCTTCCGCTCGCCCAGGCCCGAGCGGACGGACGCGACCGCCGCGACGATGTAGCCGATGTCGTCGAGCCATCCGATGACCGGAATTGCGTCGGGCGCGATGTCGATCGGGCTCGGGATGAGCAGTACGAGTCCGGCTGCTGCCGCGTACTTCAAAAGCTCCAGGCCGACGGTACGGAGCCGACTTGCCGGTAGGGATAAGAGGACCAGCATCGCCAGGAACAGCAGCGTGCCACAGATCACGAGTACCCGCAGGAGTCCGAAGAATTCAGCCATAGCAGACCTCCCGGCGCTAGACTCAGGGTGTCGCCGAGGCCCACCGAGCCCGTTGCTCGGTGACTTGCCCTCAGCCTCTATCCACGACAAAAATACGTGGGAGCCAAGGACAGCTCCCCTGCGCGAAGCGGGAAATCTCGGTGGCATCTGGGCGAGCACACATGGACAACACGACAGATCGCGCACATGAATGTCGCACTGATGAGATCGAGCGACTTCGATTGCACCGGGGGCTTAGTCTGGACAAGCTGGCGCGCGACGCCCGCATCCACATCAGAACGCTGAAGCGGCTCCTCCGCGGCAATCGAGCTTATCTCCACACGATTGCACGAATAGCGGAAGCTCTAGGCACGCGCTGCGACAACCTCCTGCTTCATCCACCAGGCCTCGCTCCACTCGCGTCTGACGAACACACGCTTTCCGAGTTTGCGCTGGCCATTTCGCTGATAGGGCGGTGCGACTCCAGCAGCGATGTCACCCACCTCACCCGCATCGCGCCGGCAATCGCGGAGGAGCTTCGGCAGAAGGGAGTCTCACTCGCGTCGTACGAATCAACGCTTCAGGTGTCCACTCCGCTCTCCGCGGAATCGCCCGAGACTATTGTGCTACTCTACGGTCGCAAAGAAAACGGCTCGCCCATGTGGGTCTTCGTGGCACTCCACCCAAGTAAGATTGCGCTGTTCCTCAAGGGCCAGCCCGAGCAGCACATCGACCTCTTCAATTTCACATCACTAGGCCGTATCGTGTACTATGGCTACGAGTTGTATCCGCCGGATGATACGGTTGCTTTCGTGACTAATCTGACAGGCGTCGATTGTCGCCCGCTCGCCGATGTGTTGCGGCACATTACGAGCACAGAGGCATTCATACGATCGCTTCCTTCAGAGTTACTTTCTGCGCCGATTGACCGCTTTCTGATTACCGGCGTGCGAGCAATTTGTGACGCAACGCCGGATTGAGCGCAGACCATCATGTTCGCGGCGCCGAAATGGCGCGGTCATAAGCACAAGCATTGACTTGCGCGCACACATGTTGTATGGGTTGAGATCAGCGTCATCGCGTAGAGTGCATGATCGATAATAACACCGTAGCTATACTAACAAAAACAAACGACCTGTTGGAGCGCTTTGGCGTGCATCCGTGCGATGTTGTCGTGACGACACGCTCGGACGACAAGCGCGGCACCGTCCTGTTCTTTGAGACGCCGCCGCCCGATCCTGAAGGCGAAGAGCGGTTCTTTCGCATGCTGACGCACTTGGGCCTTTCCGATACTCAGTTGGAGCTAGCGGGAACCGACCGCCATATCTATGACAGGCTGCAGGAAGCGCTGAGTCGCGCGCCTCGCACCGGGCCGCGCCGCTGACTCAGGGAAGCATCGGCCCCAATATGCTTGGAGGCGCCCATTGCCAGACGGCTACTCGCCTCTCTGCCTTGACGCACTTTAGCCGATACGCACATCCGATCCGCTTCGGAGCCGAAAGCCGCCGCCGAAGCCGATCATGCACGATCGCTCGTGCTTCGTCCGGGTCGTGGCTTCCGAACCGGAGTTCCCGCAGCGGCCCGCCGACGCGGCCGTAGCGGACGGTGACGACCCAGTCGCCGAGCAGGTCGCGGCCGACGGACACTTCGTACCGGCGGTGATTGTTCCGCTCATCGCTGTGCGCTTCGAGTGCGATCGTCAGTAGGTCGAGCACGCCGCCTCCGCCTGCTCGGATTCCCGAATGTATTGGTAGAGCGTCTCCCGGCTGATCCCGAACTCGCGGGCGAGCCGGGCCTTCTTCTCACCCGCAGCGGCCCGCGACCGAAGCTCCTGTACCTGCTCCGGGGAGAGTGCCCGCTTACGTCCCCGGTAGACGCCGCGCTGCTTGGCCAGTGCGATGCCTTCCCGCTGCCGTTCCTTGATGAGGTCGCGCTCGAACTGCGCGACGGCGCCGAGCACCGTGAGCATCAGGTTCGCCATCGGCGAGTCCTCGCCGGTGAACAGCAGGTTTTCCTTGATGAACTGGACGTGGACGCCGCGTTTGGTCTGTTCCTGCACGATGCGGCGCAGATCGTCCACGTTGCGGGCCAGGCGGTCCATGCTGTGGACCACGATCGTGTCGCCCTCGCGGGCGTAAGCGACGAGCGCCTTGAGTTCAGGACGGTCGGTGTCCTTTCCGGATGCCGCGTCGGTGAACACGCGGTCGAGTTGCACGCCTTCGAGTTGCCGCTCCGCATTCTGATCGTACGAACTGACCCGTACGTACCCGATCCGTTGACCCTTCCCCGACACCTTCCCCCCATACTGTCAGGAATGGTCTATGACATCGCGCCGCACCTGTCAACAAATACTTGAAGCGACTCTACTCTGACAGGCTCCGCGCAAACTGTCTGACATCAGGCTGGGGTAGACCCCAACCTGACAGTGTGCGCGGGGCTCGACTCCCATGCACTCGGTCCGCATTTTTCATGTACACAAGTAGCAGATTGTGCTACGTCATTCGGACCACGAACCACGGCCCGCATGTCCACTCCCAACCCACTTCACCTCGCCAACACCGCACAGCAGATGGCTCGCAACGCACCCGCTGCCGACGCTGTTGTATTCAACAAGGTCGCAATGTGCTCTATGGGGGTCATGGCTATCGCGTCTGTCGTGCAGATTCTTCAGCCGCTACTACGCGACCTGAACCGCCATGACTCTGCCAAGCGCCAGGCACATGGCCGCGGCCGCTAAACCCCCGGTACGTCATGTCGGCCCTCAGGCGGCTTGGCGGTTAACCGTTTGTTTACGCACACGCTGTAGGGTTCCCCAATGCATCGCTAACCACAATGGAGTCTTTATGTCCGGCCGCCGCTTTGCTCTCGCACTCTTCGGCATTCTATGTTTCGCTAGCATTCCCTGCCACGCCGTATCAGCGTACATTGCGAACTACGGGGCAGCCAATGTCTCCGTTATTGATCTCGATTCGAATACGGTAACTGCCACTGTGTCGGTAGGAAGCCTGCCCAATGGCGTCAGCGTGACCCCGAGCGGCACCAAGGCATACATCAGCAACATCTCCGGCGATTCTGTGTCGGTCATCAATACTGCTACCAACACTGTGTCCGCGACCATCACCGGTTTCAGCGGGCCGGAAGGCCTCGCCACAATGCCGGATGGTAGCGCCGTCTACGTAGCGAACTCAGATGGCGACAATGTGAAGGTCATTACTACTTCCTCGGACACAATTACAGCTACCGTCAATGTTGGCGATGCACCATCAGCCGTCGCCATAACGCCAGATGGGGCAAAGGCATACGTCACGAATGTGAATGGCAACACCGTATCCGTCATCAATACGGCAACCAATACCGTGTCGAGCACGATAAGCGTCGGCAACGATCCCGGCGGCATCGCAGTCACAGCCGATGGCACGAAGGCATACGTCGCCAATAATCAAGACGACACTGTCTCAGTAATCAACGTGTCTAGCGGAACCGTGACTGCCACAATCCCAGTCGGCGATCAGCCGAACGGCGTTGCGGCTACACCCGACAGTGCCAAAGTCTTTGTCGCAAACACATACGCCGACTCAGTCTCCGTAATCGCGACCGCTACGAACGCGGTGCTTGCGACCATCGCGGTCGGAGATGGCCCTGTAGGCGTATCTGTGACTGCGGATGGGGCGTTCTTGTACGTGGCAAATGGACAGTCAGACAACGTCTCGGTGATCGACATTGCCACGAA
>CAZONT010000135.1:0-10023 GCA_964581285.1 uncultured Planctomycetaceae bacterium
GACCGGCTCGCTCGGCGGCACGACCACCGGCCAGATCAACGCCGCCACCGACACCATCACCATCGTCGGCGTCACCTACCCCAACGCCGAATCCATCAAGATCACCGCCACCCGCACCGCGGGCGACGTCCTCGCCGCCGGCGAATCCGCCAGCTTCCTCGTCATCCCCGTCTGCAATCTCCGCGGCGACTTGAGCGGCAACGTCACCGTCGACGGCGACGACATCCAGACGTTCGTCGCCTGCGTCACCGGCGGCTCCGCCCTCGACCCGGCCTGCGCCTGTGCCGACATGTCCGCCAGCGGAACCTTTACAGCCGCCGACATCAGCGGCTTCGTCGACGACCTGCTTGGCCTCTAGCCGCGCGAACTCGCAGGAAACACACATGACCGCGAGTCCATCGAGCTTCGCAGACAAACGGCGATGCCTCGCCGCCCTCTGCGCGCTGCTCGCCCTCGCGTCGTCTTCCGCCCGCGCCCACGAAATCCTCCTTCGCGTCGCCGCCGACAACGCCTCCCCGCCGCGACTCATCGTCCCCACTCTGCCGACCGGCCGCCCCCTCTGCGCCCAGCTCTTCCCCGGCGACGACGCCTTCGCCGATCGCTGGCTCCACGATGTCCCGCAGATCGCCACCATCGCCGCCGACAGCTTCTTCGGCGACCAGTGCCGCCTCCACTTCGGCCACCTGCTCGCCCTCCGCCGCCTCTCCGCCGACCCCGCCCTCAACTTCTTCGAGCCGAGCACCTTCCGCCCCATCCTCACCCGCGACGGCCAGACCTTCGACTTCCTCCACGACGACGCCGGCAACGTCCACATCAACCTCATGGTCACCGCCGCCCGCGAAGGCACATTCAACGCCACCCTCCAATTCGTCGACCTCGCCAACATCTACGCCGACTCCGAGCCCTTCAACATCTGCTTCGAAGCCGTCACGCCGGCGACCGTCGCCTCCTACTCCTGCCCCATGCGCTGCGAAGCCGACCGCGCCTACGCCGCTCCCGGCCGCTGCCCCGTCTGCGGCATGAAGCTCTCGCACCTGAAGTCGCACCAGGACCACAACCCGCGCCACGGCGGCCAGTTCTTCATGGCCCCCGACCAGACCCACCACCTCGAAGGCGCCCTCTCCCCCGACGGCCAGTTCCGCCTCTACTTCTACGACGAGTTCACCCGCCCGATCTCGCCCGCCGGCTTCCGCATCACCGCCGCATGGGCCCGCTCATCATCCGCCGCCGCGCAAGCCCTCAGTCTCCGCCTCGCCCCCGACGCAACCTGTCTGGCATCAGCCGTCGATCGCGCAGCGAATCGCCCCCTCGCCATCTCCATCGCCATCGACTTCCACGACGGCGCCGGCCCCCAACCCTTCGACTTCGACTTCAACCCCTGAGCCCCGCCCCGTTCTGCTTCCTCAAATTGAACGCCACGCCACGCGCGAGTAAAATGATCACTCGTTGGATTGCCAACCGGCAGCAGGCTCAGCTCCGGTGTCTGCCCATTTGCATTCTCAGGCCCGGAGGACTCCTGTGACCCGTCACGAGAAAAATCACTGCATATCAATCACCGCCGCCGCAGCTCTATTACTCCTCAGCGGCTGCATCCCTCAACTCTTCCCGGAACTCCCCGATCCGGCGGTACTGGAAACCATCCTCCAGAACACCGTAAACCTTCCCGATGTCTCAACCGCCAAGGTCTACCGCATCGGAACCTTTGCCGGGCCGCTGACCGAGGAACTCGCCGCCTCGTTCACCTTCACCCCATACGATGACACTTCGACCGACGCCCCGATCTTCATCGCCGACACCGCCCTCGCCGGCCTGAGCGACGCCCAGAAGGCGGGCATCGTCGCCACCTTTCAGGCCCGTAACCCGATCCTCATCGTCCGTGCCGACGCGGCCGCCGCCGACGCCCTGATCGATCTGCTGCAGGGCGACCCATTCGACTTCGAAATGCCCAGCGCCGTCGCCTACGCCGACGTCTTCGCCGTCGATACCGAATCGAACGGCGACATCTATCACTGGTCGATGTACCAGCCGGAAGACTCCGCCGCCGACCCCGATGGCCCCGGCGATCAGCAAGGCCGCGTCAACCTGCTCGTCGCCTGGCTCGAATCCAACGGCCATCGAACCGACGGCAGCGGCGCGGTGCTCAGCACCGCCCGGTCCAATCTTCAGCGTGCCGCCGCGGCCGCCGGCCAGGAGCTGACCGAGCTGGCCTCCGCCTTCATCAAGCAGGACAACTTCTCGAACTCCGGCAACAACTATCAGGTCTCACACTATGTGTACGGCTGTCACTCGAACGACACGGGTGACGACTGGATCTACGTCCAGCAGCGCGGCCTCTTCTACGCCGGCGGCGCCTACAAGGGCCGCTTCCAGCGTTACCCCAACGGCCAGGCGGGCGAGAGCGTCTTCCAGTATTTGGGCAACGTCGACTTGGACATCGGCTTGAGCGGCTACGACGGCAACACCGCGAGCGTCGGGCTTCAGCAGTCGAGCCCCGAGACGGCCAACAACGTCGCCCAGGTGACCACCGGCGTAAGCTGGAACGTCGGCGGCGACGTCTCGTTCAGCAAGGAAGGCCCCGCGATTTCGCTCACCGGCGGCGTCACCATCAGCAACTCGACCACCTTCAACGTGCAGGACTGCGAAGTCGTCAACAGCAGTGCCAGCCGCGGCAACAACGCGGCCTGGTCGTACCAGTTCAAGCGCTGCGACACCTGGGCCGAGATCGGCTACGCCCACCTCTACGATCCGCCCAAGCTGGCGACGACCACCTTTCAGCCGGTCAATCAATGGATCTGGCGCATGTCCCCGTCGGTTCGGGCGACCAGGCCGCCGCTGCACGTCAAGCTCGGCGTGAACCTGGTCTCCTCGACCGGAAAGATGACCTTCATCTGGACCGCCCACCCGGAACACGACGTGAAGAGCGCCTCCTGGGAATACGACGTCCCCTTCGCCTTCCCCCCAATCGCACCGTAGCTTCGCGGCAGCGTCGGCTCGTCGGCACGAGCCGCGCGCGCAAACAAGCGGACGCTTCGGTCGCTGAGCCGATCGAACCGCGCGCAATAACGATGGCGCTAGATCCGCCTCATCAGCGAGCTGCAATCTCTCTTGAACAAAACCCCGTAGGGACTCCTAAAACGTGCCCACCTATTCATCGGCGCATTGCAATTCCCCGTATGAAGTCCCGTAGGGACGCCCAAAACTAGCCCACCGATTCATCGGTGGGTTACCATCCACCGCCCTGAAAACAGAGTCCCATAGGGACGACTGAATTTTCCGCCTCGAGAGGGTTGATCAATGCCACACTCCTACACGAGCGTCCTCATCCACTACGTCTTCAGCACCAAGGAGCGGCACAAGTCGATCTCCCCGGAAGTACGAGAAAAACTCTGGCCCTATCTCGGCGGTATCGCGCGAGAAAACGACATGACGGCCCTCGCCATCGGCGGCACGGATGACCATGTTCACATCCTTGTTTCGCTGCCGTCGACGCTTTCGACTTCAAAAGCGATTCAGTTTCTGAAGGCCGGCTCGTCCAAGTGGATCCACGAAGCATTCCCGACCCATCAGTTCTTCGCGTGGCAGGAGGGCTACGGCGCATTCAGCGTCAGCATTTCTGGAATAGCCGACACGGTTGCGTACATCAACGCACAGGCCGATCACCACAAGACCCGCTCGTTCCAGGAAGAATTCATTGCATTTCTCGAACGACACGAGATGAAGTACGACGAGCGCTACGTCTGGGGATAAGCGCTCACCTCACCGTCGCACGCCGGTCCGCGCTTCATCGGCGTGTTGCAATTCTCTCCGAACAAAGTCCCGTACGGACGCCCAATACGAGCCCACACCGATTCATCGGGCGGGTGCAATCTTTCTCGAACGAAGTCCCGTAGGGACGCCAGAACTTAGCCCACCGATTCATCGGTGGGACACGATCCGCCACCCCGCATCCAGAATCCCGTAGGGACGATTGAATCCCCCGCTCGCCTCTCTCGGCTACATCTGGAAAATGCCGACCGATTCATCGGCGCGTCGCAATTCTCGGCACGAAGTCCCGTAGGGACGCCCGAAACTAGCCCACCGATTCATCGGTGGGTCACGATCCACCACACAAGAAATAGAGTCCCGTAGGGACGACTGAATCCCACAACCGCTAGACTCGCCTGCATCTGGAAAGAGCCGACCGATTCATAGGCGAGTCGCAATTTCCCGAGTAAAGTCCCGTAGGGACGCCCGAATCTAGCACACCGAATCATCAGTGGGTCACGACCCACCACCCAAGAGATAGAGTCCCGTAGGGACGACTGAATCCACCACCCACCATCTCACGCCCACTTCCCCCGCCGCCGCAACATCAGCCCAACCAACCCCACCAACACCCCGCTCCCCGGCTCCGGAACTCGAAGCTCGTAAGCGAGCTGGCCGCCACCGGCTAACTGCCAGGCACTTCCGATTGGATACTGAAACGCGCGCTCGCCGCCCGTCGAAGACTCCCACCGAAAGTAAGATTCCGGTTCACCCACCTGTGCAACTTCGAGCCAGTACGGCGTGTTTGATTGAACAAGAAATGGCGCGGGCAATGTGACAACGAACCGAATCTCCGGAAACCCTGCGCCGACACCAAAGCCCGTCTCGGTTCGAGCCGGATTTGACACATTGAACTCATATAGCAATCCCGCTGGCGGTAAGGTAGGAGGAAACGAACCATCCTGATCGTAGAACCTGACTCGGAACGATTCACTTGCTGGAGGAACTTGGATCGGTCCAAACTGAGGACCATAAATCCCGTACCAGACGAGCTGTCCGATAGACGAAGGCGTAGCAACAGAGAAGCGGTCGGCGTAAACCGACCCCTCGATCTGTCCAGATTCGTTGACGAAGGCGGTGTCTGACGCAAAACCGAACGCTCGATTCGGTGCCTGCGAATAAATCAGCGCCCCCAACTGCCCAAACGCCGGCCCGGTCCCCACAAAGCCAAGCACCACAAACGTACAAGGCAGCCACCACCTCACGCCCACTTCCCCCGCCGCCGTAACATCAGCCCAACCAACCCCACCAACACCCCGCTCCCCGGCTCCGGCGTCCAAAGCTCGTAAGCCATTTGGCCGCTACCCGTCGTTACATGCCAAGGGCTGGAGATTGGAAACTGAACCGCGTACTCGCCGGCTGTATTTGAGTTCTCCCACCTGAAGCGACTGTTCACGTCGCCGATCTGTGCAATCTCCAGCCAATAGTTTTCGCCCCCCTGTGCCGCAAAGCAATGTGACAACGGCAATTGATATAGGTACTCCTGGCGTGCCCCAGAGATATTGATGAACTGTCCCGTGAACGTGCGGCTCGGGTCCGGGATTGTGAGTTCATAATCTACGGAATCGGGTAGACCGGACGAGTCGTCATAAAACCGAACTCGCAAGGTCTCAACCGCAGGTGGGCCTGGGTCGACGACGCCCGTACCCCCGAAGAATCCGTACGCCGACACTCTGCAAATCTCTGCGTCGGACGCAAGACTGAACTTGTCCGCAATGAGCGAACTCGTCGGAGTTCCGCCGTCATTCAGCCAAGCAGTGTCGGACGTGATTCCGAACGTCCGCCCCGGCGCCTGCCGATGCAGCAACACATCCCCCCGCGCCGCCGAGGCGCACAGCACCACAACCGCAACAACCATCCACCACTTCATCCGCACTTCCCCCGCCGCCGCAATATCAGCCCAACCAACCCCACCAACACCCCGCTCCCCGGCTCCGGCGTCCGTAGTTCGTACGCCATCTGCCCGCTCGTCGACAGTTGCCAATCCGATCCGAGCGGAAACTGAAAAGCGCGCTCGCCGCCGGTCGACGACTCCCAACGAAATACAGAGTTCACATCGCCGACTTGAGAAATCTCAAGCCAATAGGGCACTCCCGGCTGCGCAGAAAACAGCGAAGGCAGCGTCAGGACAAATTTGTACTCACGCCTTCCGTTTACAAATGCACCATTGAACTGGCGTGCGAATTGGTCAGAACTCGCGTCGTAAAGCACCTCCGCCGGAAGCTGCTGAATTGGAAACGGGCTGACGCCTTGACTGTAAAACCTGATCCGGAAGTTTTCCGACGTAGGAGGGTCTGGATCAAAATCCTGATTCTGCGTTCCGTAATGGCCGTACCATACTAACTGACCAATGTCCGCTCCGGATTGAATCGAGAAACGGTCAGCATAGAGCGAACCTTGAACCTGTCCGAAGTCGTCGCGGAACTGAGAATCTGACACGAATCCGAACAGACGATTCGGCACCTGCGAATAAATCAGCGCCCCCAACTGCCCAAACGCCGGCCGCGCCCATAGCGCGCTAAGTACCACATACGTACAAGTCACCCACCACCTCACGCGCACTCCCCCCGCCGCCGCAACATCAGCCCAACCAACCCCACCAACACCGCGCTCCCCGGCTCCGGAACTCGCAACTCATACGCGAGCTGCTCACCGGTCTGATTCGTCCGCCAAGGCGTTCCCAGTGGGTATTGAACTGCGTATTCGCCGAAGTTCGCCTTCTCCCATCGAAACAAGGAACTGACGTCTCTCTGTTGAGAAATCTCAATCCAATAAGGTACACCCGTCTCTGCAACAAACGGCTTCGCTAACGAAACCGTGAATCGGTACTCCGGAAATCCGCCCGAAACGAGAAAGCCGGTCTCCTCTCGCAATGGATTGGAAATCGTTGTTTCGTACAACACGGTTGCCGGCGGCAGATTGGGCGGAAACGTACCCTGCTGGTCGTAAAATCGAATCCGAAACTCCTCGTGAGCGGGAGCAATTTGGATGGGTCCCGACTGCGGCCCATAGATTCCCCACCACCGCAGCGGTGACACGACCGACGATTGATTGAGTAAAAACCGATCCGCAAATATCGATCCGTCGAGTTGGCCGAGCTCGTTAGTGTACGCGGTATCGGAATAGAATCCGCCAAGACGATTCGGTGCCTGCGAATAAATCAGCGCCCCCAACTGCCCAAACGCCGGCCCGCCGACCGAGAGTACCACCACCAACACCATCGAACCACGAACCAGCATGATGTACTCGCAGTGTCTCGCGCCAACCGGAGGCTCGGCCGGCCACAGGCGATCGCGTGTGCAAATCGCCCATTCCCTCACCAACCCATTCTATCGCCCACCCCCGTGCCACCCAAATCGCAACCCCGCCCCTGTTCCGCGTTCCGACTTCCGCGTTCCGCGCTCGTCGTGTGGCACGCCGGCAGACCTCTATCTCAGAGACACCGCGGGCGACTGCTCGTCCGCACCAAACGCTGAACCAAGCCGCCATACCCGCGCTGCGCGCACGCACGGCAATGGCGGCCCCGGAGATTCCGCGCCGCGCGCGGACCAGGTCCATCGATGACGCATGGGACGATCATGCAGGTCTGCCAAGTAATGCCAAGCAACGCCCAAAGATCGAATCGAGCCAAACCCCCGCCAATTCGAAATTCTCACCGTTCCAACTTTTTATCGATCGCCTCCGTTCCAACCCGACCCCGTTTCTGCCTTTGGAATCCGTTCGCCAATTCTCGTGCGGCCCCTGGGCCGGTCGACGAGTCATCCTTCTCCATGCACGGCCAAGTCACGCCTGCTTTCGACCGGTGGTTTCCCGCTTCGACCGCTCGCCGAACCGCATCCGGCGCGGCCATCGGCCGCCTCGTCCTCCACTTCGTCCCTCCGTCCCCTCGTCCCTCCGTCCCTGTTCATCCCACCATACGACAGATATCCCCCAACCCCCGCCATCAAGACCGCCCCGATTCCCGGGTTCTCCCGGGTTTTCCCGTAAAAAAAATCGCGCCCGCCCGATCGCCAACGCCGATCCCCGTTCTGCGTTTCAGCGTCTTGGCGTTTCGGCGTTTGCAGTCTCTGTGCACCCTGGCACATTCGTCCATCAAACCGCGTCAAAAGATTGCGAAGCATTGCCAAGCGCCGCGACCTGTCGCACAGCAGCCGGCCGCGCGCCGCGCTGGGCTCACCCAAACGGAGAATTCACCGATTACCGGCCCCAAACATGGCGCGCGCCGCGGCCCCCGCGCGGGTATGATTAAGAGTCCGCCCAGCGCCCAGCGCGCCGGGCTATCGAGGGAGAAGGAAACGCATGTCCCCACGTTATTCGCTCGCCGCCATCGTCTCGGCCATCCTGCTCGCGTCGTCTTCCGCCGGCGCAGCCCTCGTCCTGATCGGCCCCGACGCCGACAACACCCTCTTCGCCGACCCCAACGGCGCGCTCAGCAACGGCCTCGGCGAAAATATCTTCGTCGGCCGCACCGGCCAGGGCGGCGTCCGCCGCGGTGTCCTCTCCTTCGACGTCGCCGCCGGCGTACCGGCCGGCGCGACCATCAACAGTGCCACCCTCACGCTCCACCTCTCGCAAGCATCAAATAGCTCGTCCACCGCGATGTCGCTCAACCGTCTCCTCGCCGATTGGGGCGAAGGTACGTCGGTCTCCCTCGGCGGCGGCGGCGGTCCATCGACCCCGGGCGACGCCACCTGGCTTCATCGCTTCTACTCGACTGACCTCTGGACCAGCCCCGGCGGCGACTTCGCCGCTGCCCCCAGCGCAACGACCAGTGTTAGCGTCGTAGGAACCTACAACTGGGCCTCCGCCGCCCTCGCCGCCGACGTCCAGCAGTGGCTCGACAATCCGTCGAGCAGTTTCGGCTGGATCATCCGCGGCGACGAAGTGACCAACAATTCCGCCAAGCGCTTCGACTCGCGCGAAAACGTCACCGCGTCGTTCCGTCCCATCCTCACGATCGACTTTACGCCGGCGCCCGAGCCCGCGACGCTCGGGCTGCTCATCTGCGGCGTTCTACTTCGTCGCGTCGGGTTGCGAAGGTAGTTGAGAATCGGGGGTTGGAGCGAAGGATGTCGGCTTCTCGCGTGCGATTCGTTCTGTCCCTCGCCGTCCTCGTCATTATTTCAGAATCGACGCCGTCTCCGGCCGCGACGATCACCATCGGCGCCGCCAAGGACAACACGCTCGTCGAGACATCGTCGACGACCGACGCCGCCCAGCGCACCAATGGCGGCGGCTTCGGCATCTATGTCGGCCGCACGAACCAGGGCTTCCGTCGCCGCGGCCTGATCAAGTTCAACGTCGCCGCGTCCGTTCCGGCCGGTGCGACCATCACCAGCGCCGCCCTGACGCTCAACTTCGAGTTCACCAGCGAAGGCAGCAGCCGCGTCCTCACCCTGCGGCGACTGCTGAAGGATTGGGGCGAGGGCGTCGTCGCCGGCGGCGCGGGCGGCGGTGGCGGCAATCCGCCCAACCCCGGTGACGCAACCTGGAAGTACAACTTCTACAACACCAGCCAGTGGACCTCTCCCGGCGCCGGAACCGATGGCAGCGACCGCTCCGCGACCATCAGCGCCAGCCAGACGGTCGGCGTTCTTTCTCCCGTGTTCATCACCTGGGGTCCCACGACCGAGCTCACCGCCGACGTGCAGTATTGGCTCGACAACCCGGCCTCCAACTTCGGCTGGATCATCATCGCCCCTGAAACCAGCAATCACGCCTCGCGCCGCTTCAGCTCGCGCGAAACCGACATCCCGGAGTGGGCGCCCGCGCTCACCATCAGCTACGTCCCCGCCCTGCCGCCGATCATCAACCCCATCCCCTATGCCAGCACCGTCTGCGGATCGCCGTTCACGTCGGTCGCCCCCACCCTGAGTCAGGGCTCGCCGCCCATCACCTGGTCGTTGCAGGCCGGCCCCTTCGGCGCGACGATCAATCCGGCCAACGGCGCGGTCTCGTGGGCTGCGCCCGTCACGACCAGCTTCCCGTACACGATCACCGTCCGCGCCACCAACTCATCCGGCTTCGACGACGAGAGCTGGCTTCTCACCGTTCGCCCCGGCGACTTCAACGGCGACGGCCTCCTCACCGCCATCGACGTCCCACCCTTCGTCGACGTCCTGATCGGCGCATCGACGACCACCGCCTGCGCCGCCGACGTGAATCTCGACGGCTTCATCGACGGCCTCGACGTCCAGGCCTTCGTCAGCGGCCTCTGAG
>CAZONT010000136.1:0-9929 GCA_964581285.1 uncultured Planctomycetaceae bacterium
GCGCCCGTAGCTCAGTTGGACAGAGCAGCGGATTTCTAATCCGCTGGTCGCAGGTTCGAGTCCTGCCGGGCGCGGTTCATCCATTTGGCGCAAACCTCAACTCCTAACAGTCCGGCGAGCGACTCTCACTTCCGTAGCCCCTCGCCGCGCAACCCGCTATCGTACGCCCCAATGTCCATCGCCAGTCTCCCGCAAACCGTCCGCAGTCTCGCTCGGCTTCGCGTCATCGCGCAGACCCTCACAAAGCACGGCTTCGGGCACGTCGTCGAGCGAGTTCAGATTCGACGCTACATCCCGATGCCAAACTGGCTCGTCGGCCCGCCGCCCCACGCGACCGAACCCGACGCCGTCCGAAGCGTCGGCCAGCGACTCGTCCGCGTCTGCGAAGAACTCGGCCCGACCTTCATCAAGCTCGGCCAGCTCGCAGCCGGTCGCCCCGACATTCTTCCCGCGCCTATCGTCGACGAACTCTCGCGCCTCCAGGATCACGTCGCGCCGTTCCCCGAAGACGAGGCCCGCCGGATTGTCGCCGAAGCCGTCGGCGGTCCCGTCGAAGCCGCCTTTCGAAAGTTCGAAGCCGCCCCCTTCGCAAGTGGCTCAATTGCCCAGGTCCACCGCGCCGAAACGGCCGACGGCCAGACCGTCGTCGTCAAGGTACGCCGCCCGGGCATTGAATCCGTCATCCACAACGACGTAACGATTCTGCGTTGGCTTGCGCACGCCTTCGATCGCTACGTGCCCGAGCTTCACTTCGCGCGGCCGATCGTCCTCGTCGAGGAATTCGCCCACTCGATCGACAAGGAGCTCGATTTCGTCAACGAGGCCTCCGTTACAACTCGCTTCGCAACCGCCCTCGCTGACGATCCGAATATCTGCGTCCCCAAGGTCCACTGGGACCTGACCGAATCCAACGTCCTCACGCTCGAATTTCTCACCGGTTCGCCCCTCCGCGACGTGCTCGACCACGCCGACCGCTTCGATCGCGTCGCGACCGGCCGCCACCTCGCCGAAGCTTTCATGCGCCAGTTCTTCGAGATGGGCCTCTTCCACGCCGACCCCCACGCCGGAAACATGATCTTCATCGCCCCCGCCGCGATCGGCCTGATCGACTTCGGCAATGTCGGCCAGATCGACGACGACATGATGGGCCGGCTCGTGATCGCGCTCGTCGGAACCATCCGCAAGGAGGTCGATCTCGTCATCGACGCTCTTGCCGACAGTGGAGCCCTCGGCTCCAACACCGACCGCTCGCTGCTCCGCCGCGACCTCCGCGAAATGCTGGAAAAGTACTACGGCCTGCCCCTTCGCCGCCTCGAAATGGGCGCCATCTTCACCGAATTGATGGAGCTCGCCCGGCGAAATGACGTCATGCTCCCGCGCGAGTTCGTCCAGCTCGGCCGCAGTCTCGTCGCCGCCGCCGGCGTCGCCCTCCAGCTCGACCCGGAGCTGAACCTGCTCGAAATCATCCGGCCGCGCCTGACCGCCACGCTCCGTCGCCAGTTTTCCGCGAAACGAATTACGCGCGAACTCGGCTTCGGCGCATGGCACCTGCTCAACGTCCTGCGCGACGCGCCGCGCATGTTGCGCGATCTCATGCGCCGCGGCAGCCGCGGACAGCTCCAGGTGACCATTCGCCACCAGAATCTCGACCACCTCGCCAGCGAACTCGATCGCTCCAGCAACCGCCTCGCATTCTCCATCCTCATGGCCGCGACGTTTATCGGAAGCTCCCTCGTCATCAGTCGCCCCATCTCTGAAACCCTGTTCCGGCTGCCCTTGCGATATTTTGGGCTCGCCGGCTACGTCGTTTCATTCTTCATGGCCGTCTGGCTCGTGATCGCGATTCTACGGAGCGGAAAGCTCTCCTGATTCGGTCTCGCCCGACCGAATAACAGGAGTGGAATCGCTCCTGCTCATCGAACCATCGCGCCGCGAGCCGCCGCCCGACCACCGAGGCCCCCGCGTGTCGACCGCAACTTCCCCCTCGACCCTCGCCGACACGCCTTGGCCGCGCCGGCCGCTCGTCGACGCCGACTTGCTCATCGCCGTCGTAATCTTCGCGACCGCCATCGCCGCCCGCTGGCCGCTCATCGAGCGCGGCGAAACGCTCCTGCATTCCGACGAAGCCATCGTCGGCATCATGGCCCAGGACATCGCGGCCGGCCGGCGCCTCCCGATCTTCTTTTATGGCCAGCGCTACATGGGAGCCCTCGAGGCCTACGTCGTCGCCGGGCTGAGCCCCTTCGTCGCCCGTCCCATCACCGCCCTCCGACTCGCACCGGCCCTCTTCTTCGCATCGCTGACCGCCGTGCAGTTCCTGATGCTCCGCCGCTGGCTTGGCCGCTTTGCAGGACTGGTCGGCGCGGCAACGCTCATCGCCGCCGCCCCCATGTTTGCCCAATGGTCCATCTCCGCCCGCGGCGGCTACATCGAAATCCTCCTCTGGGGCTCCCTGCTTATTTGGTCTTACGGCGAGTGGTTCGTCGAACCGCTCGGCGGCGTGGTCGCGCCGCTGCGTAAGTTCTGCTTCGGCCTCTTGCTCGGCTCCGGCATCTGGATCAACCCCAGCATCATCCTGTTCGTCGTGCCGATCGTTCTGCACGCACTGTTCAGCCGCCCGCTCGATGCGGTACGAACCAATCGCCGGATTGACCAGTGGTTGAGCCGGCTCGGCCTGCTGGCGCTTCCAATTGTCGCGCTTGCGTTCGTGTTGCTCGCCAACGTCGCACGTGCCACCACCGTCGAGCACGGACGCGTGCGAACCGAAATGCTCCTCGGCCTCATGCCGCCTGCGGCCGCCGCCGCGATCCTCGCGGTCATCGGCATTGCCGCGCTCGTTCTCATCCACCGCCGAACTCGCTTCTTCGCATCCGCGCGGCGCACGCTCGACGCCAACGGCGTCATCTTGTTCGGCATGATCGTCGGCGCCTTGCCCGCGATCGTTTACATCATCACGGGCCTGCTCGGTCGCCACGAAATCGAGCCCGCGCTTCCACTCGGCATGCGCCCGATCTGGCGGGCCGGCGAGACGCTCAACTTCTTCGTCAGCGGTCTCCCACTTCTCTTCGGCGCGGATGCGAGGCCGTTCCTCGACCTCGTCTGCATCGGCCGCGAGAGCCCGCTGAAACCGCTCGATCCAACGTGGCAAACGATGCTCGCCATCGGTAACTGGTGGGTCGCCGGCGCCGCCCTGTCGCTGACGCTGTCGCTCGCCTTGCGCTATCGCGCCGCCTTCGCGCGAACGTTGAGACTGGAGCCCGGAACGCCGCCGCCGATCATCCTGTTCGCCTTCGGCGCCGCGGGCCTCGTCGCCCTCTATCTCCTCAGCGGCGCCGCCCACGACTTCAACACGATCCGCTACCTCATCCCCCTCTGGGCCTTCATCCCCGGCCTCGTCGCTGCCGCCGTCGCCGCACCCAGCGCGGCCGCGCCGACGACCGGGCGCACCGCCGGCTGCCTCGCGACGGCGGTCCTGTTGCTGAGTTGGTCAATCGGCCAGGCCGGGCTCTATCGTCGCCTTGGCAAGGTCCATCCGCTGCGGCCGGTCGCCGACGCCCTCGTCGCCGCCAACGTGCCATACGCAACCGGCGAACTGTTCGACTCACACCTGTTGTCGTACCTGACGAATCAGCACTCCCGCATCGCGGAGTTCGAGCCCTTTTGGCCCCGGCTTGCGCACTTCCGCGCCTCGGCCGAATCCGCCTCGCCGGTCTGTTACATCGTCAACAACGATCCGACTGATTGGAACGCGGTATGGTTGCAGGGGGGCATGCCCGGCGACGCACCGCCGGAGACTCAGCGCCTGCTCCAGCCCGCGCTCGCGCGCTACCGAAGCGAACACCCCGATACTCACGTCGAGCGCCGCCCGCTCGCGCGTGCTTACGAGTTGTTCGAGCTTCCGCAATCGCTTCCGCAGCGGACCTTTGCCCCATAGTCCGGCTGTGACCGTCGCTTCCAGCATGTCTTGCAGCGCATCGTCTACTACGTAATAATGGTTCCTCCATCGCCGACGGGAATCCGCTGTTCGAGTCGAGAGTCGTGAACATGTACATCATCTGGTACCGCTACAAAAAGCCGGGTGACAAAGCCCTCGGCCCCGTCGTCCAGCACCGCGTCTACGCCAACGACCTCCACCAGGCGTGGGAACTCGCCCGGAGCTACGCCAACTACAACGGCGTCGAGATCGTGGACGTCCTTCCCGCCTGAACCTTAATCAGCTCCTAACAATTCTCGTTTTAGCAGCGGCTTTCACGCGGACGCCCGATAACTCCGCGGCTTCAAATTGTTCCATTGGCGACACCGGCCGCGCCCCTTAGTAACGTTTCGCGGATAAGTCCCGCGCTGGCAACGAAATCCCATCGTTGACACATCACTTTCTCTTGCGGTCATCACCCATTTGGGTTAGTCTGGAGGAGTTAAGGAAGGGGCCGGCACGGATCGCTAGTCCTGGCAGCATTTCCTCGCGGAACCGTGCCCCAATCGGATGTCCATTCGTGTCGCGGCAAGTTCTTGCCGGACGCGATGAGCGGCTTGGAATTGACGGGAGGAGAACCATGAGTCAGGCAATCGATGGTTGTTTTGGATCAAAAGTGTCGTCAAATGGTGGCTTCGGCCGCCGCCGTGTCTGGGCCGCTGCCCTCGCGGCTGTCGCGCTGAGTCACGCCGCTCTGGCGTTCGCTCAGGGCATCGACGAGCCCGAGCCGCGCGTCGGCGAGATTCCGACCGGGTGCAATACAAACGCCTTCAACGCCCAGATCTCAGTCTTGGGCGGCACCTGCGTCGGCAATCAGCTCACCTTCGCGATCAATCTGACGAACCCGCTCAACCCGAACGATCCACCCTTCAAGAACTGCCGCGCCAGCAACGTTGTCGTCCGCTTCTGGGCCCCGGGGAATATCCCTAACAACTTCCCCGACATCTGCAACTCAAACAACGAAACGATCAACCTCACCACGGTCGTCAATGGCGGCCCGATCATCATGCTTCCGCCCGCGACGCAGTCCTATATCGGCGGACCGGGACTGCCTCAGCTCCTCTACACGCCGGTAGCCCCCGGCCTCGTTACCGCGTACGTCTGCATCACCGGAACCTCAAACACCAGCACGACCGGCACTCCGATCATCAACGCCCGCGCGGTCGACATCACTATCTCCGCGCCGCCGCCCTGCTCAATCACAGGTAATGCCTCAGTCTGCGCGGGTCAGACGACCCCGTGGTGCGCGCCCGAAGGCGCCGGCTTCACCTATCTCTGGGAAGGTGCCGGTGTCGCCGGCCTGACCACCCGCTGCGTCAACGTCGGGACCGCGGGAGAATACTGCGTCACCGTCACCGACACGGCCAGTGGTTGCACGACACGCTGCTGCCGGACCCTCACGGTCAACCAGCTCCCCGATTGCACAATCTCGGGCCTCGGCAGCGTTTGTTTCGGCCAGACCACGCAGTGGTGCGCACCGGAGGGCGCAGGCCTCACTTACCTCTGGGAAGGGGCCGGCGTTGCCGGTCTGACGACGCGCTGCGTCACCGTCGGCACCCCCGGCGAGTACTGCGTCACCGTTACCGATGCCAACGGTTGCAGCAAGCGCTGCTGCCGCACGCTCACCAACTTCGAATTGCCGCTCTGCAGTATCACCGGTGCATCCTCCGTCTGCGTGGGCCAGACCACTCAGTGGTGCGCCAATGAGGGCGCCGGCCTGACCTATCTCTGGGAAGGCGCCGGTGTCGCGGGCCAGACGACTCGCTGCGTCACCGTTGGCACGCCGGGTGAGTATTGCGTCACCGTCACCGACGCCAATGGCTGCAGCACGCGCTGCTGCAAGCAACTGACAAACAACCCCTCACCGGAATGTGGAATCTCCGGTCCGGGTACTGTCTGCACCGGATCAACCGTCCAGTGGTGCGCACTGGAGGGCGCGACTCTGACCTACCTCTGGGAAGGCACGGGCGTCGCCGGCCTCACCACTCGCTGCGTCACCGTCGGCGCTGCCGGTGAGTACTGCGTCACCATCACCGATACGTCCACCGGCTGCAGTTCGCGCTGCTGCCGCACGTTGACCGTCAATCAACTGCCCAATTGTACGATCACCGGTTCAAGCACCGTTTGTACTGGGAAAACCACGCAGTGGTGCGCACCGGAAGGCGAAGGCCTGACCTATCTCTGGGAAGGCACGGGCGTCGCCGGCCTGACCACCCGATGTGTCACCGTCGGAACTCCGGGTGAATACTGCGTCACGGTCACCGACGCGAATGGTTGCCATCAGCGCTGCTGCAAGACACTCACCAACGGCACCGGACCGGAATGCTCCATCACCGGTCCTGCCGGCACCTGCACCGGTCAAACCGTGCAGTGGTGTGCGACCGACGGCGTCGGCCTTACCTATCTGTGGGAAGGCACCGGCGTTGCCGGCCAGACGACTCGCTGCGTCACGGTTGGCGCAGCCGGCCAGTACTGCGTAACCATCACCGATGCGGCGTCCGGATGCAGCACTCGTTGCTGCCGAACGCTCGCCGTGAATCCGCTCCCCGACTGCACGATCACCGGCTCGAGCACCATCTGCCCGAACCAGACCACCCAGTGGTGTGCACCGGAGGGCCAGGGCCTGACCTACGTCTGGGAAGGCGTCGGCGTCGCGGGATTGACCACGCGCTGTGTCACGGTCGGAACCCCCGGTGAATACTGCGTCACCGTCACCGACGCCAACGGCTGCAGCAAGCGCTGCTGCAAGACCCTCTCGGCCGGAACAGGACCCACCTGTTCGATCACCGGCGCCAGCACCGTCTGCTCCGGCCAGACGACCGAGTGGTGCGCTCCGGTCGGTTCCGGATTCACCTATCTCTGGGAAGGCGCGGGCGTGGCGGGTCTGACGACACGCTGCGTCACGGTTGGAACACCGGGCGAGTACTGCGTCACCGTCACGGATAACAAGGGCTGCAGCAGCCGCTGTTGCAAGACCCTTTCCAACGGATCGGGCCCCGAGTGCTCCATCTCTGGATCGAGCAGCGTCTGCCAGGGCCAGACGACCCAGTGGTGCGCCCCCAGCGGTGCCGGCCTGACCTATCTGTGGGAAGGCCCGGGCGTCGCCGGCCAGACGACGCGCTGCGTCACGGTCGGAACCGCCGGCGAGTATTGCGTGACCGTCTCGAAGAACGGTTGCGGCTCGCGCTGCTGCAAGACACTGACCGTCAAGCAGAAGCCCGACTGCACCATCACGGGATCCGACTCCGTCTGCGAAGGTCAATCGACTCAGTGGTGCGCTCCGGAGGGCGCTGGCTACACCTACCTCTGGGAGGGCAACGGCGTGAACGGCGCGACGACGCGCTGCGTCACGGTAGGTGAAGAGTGCGAATACTGCGTCACCGTTACCAAGGACGGCTGCAGCAAGAAGTGCTGCAAGGATCTTAAGATCAAGAAGGCGCCGGAGTGTGCAATTACCGGCGCTTCGTCGGTCTGCCAGGGCGGGACAACGCAATGGTGCGCCACCAGCGGCACCGGCCTTACCTACCTCTGGGAGGGCCCCGGCGTCGCCGGCCAGACGACGCGCTGCGTGAACGTTTCCGCCCCCGGCGAGTATTGTGTCACCGTCACCAAGAACGGGTGCAGCACGCGCTGCTGCAAGACGCTCACAAATACGGCCGGACCGAACTGCACCATCCTCGGTGCTGACGCCGTCTGCGAAGGCGCGTCCGTGCAATGGTGCGCCCCAAGCGGAAGCGGCTTCACCTACCTGTGGGAAGGCCCCGGCGTAGCCGGTGCGACCACGCGGTGCATCACCGTCTCCATCGGAGGCGAGTATTGTGTCACCGTCACCAAGGACGGCTGCAGCAAGCGCTGCTGCAAGACACTCGTCGTCACGCCGGATCCGAACTGCACCATCCTCGGAACGGACGCTGTCTGCGAAGGCTCGACCGTCCAGTGGTGCGCTCCGAGCGGCGCCGGCTACACCTATCTCTGGAATGGTCCGGGTGTTGTTGGAAGCACGAGCCGCTGTGTCTCGGTGAGTGAGCCGGGTGACTACTGCGTCATCGTCACTCAAAACGGATGCTCGTCCAAGTGCTGCAAGACGCTTGTCGTCTCCGGCAAGCCGAATTGCGACATCTCCGGTGAAGGCACCGTCTGCGACGGCTCGACCACGCAGTGGTGCGCCCCCGGCGGCAGCAACTACACCTACCTCTGGAATGGACCGGGTGTCAGTGGCCAGACGACTCGCTGTGTCAGCGTCGGCGCAGCCGGTGACTACTGCGTCATCGTCTCCAATAACGGCTGCCAGTCGAAGTGCTGCAAGACGCTCATTGTCGAGGATTGCGGCGGCAACGACGGCTGCACGCCGTGCTACTGGAAGGACTGCCGCCATCTCGGCGACTGGCCGGCTCCCTACACGCCGCAAACGCTCTTCAAGAACGCCTGCGCCGGAAACCCGTCGAAGTGCTTCGAGAACGCGTTCAACGGCAAGGCCCTCTTCCAGGTCATCCGCCTGAGCGGCACCGGCCTGAATGCGCTGGGACGCGAGACCGTGGCGGCGTTGCTCAATGCGGCTTCGCCCGCCGTGGATTACCCGCTCACTCCGGAGCAGGTCATCCAGATGTTCAATGACGTCTATCCGGGTGGGAACTACGGCCAGTTGAAGGATCTCTTCCGGCAATACAACTCGGCTGGGTGCCCGTTCTGCGGTCCAAGTAACGTTGCAGCCAAGCCCCACAATGAATGCGACCGCTGCGACGACGCTGGACGCGCAGTCAACGACGCCGGAGAGCTGATGACTCCGACTCCAGACTCCGACGACTGCAACAGCAACCCGGGTGGCGACTGCGGAACCACCGGCGGATCGGCGCTTGCCACTCCGCTCATCTTGGGTACATGGATGATCAGTCGCCGGCGTAAGTTCCGGCCCCGGATCGGTTAGGCACGACGACACCGATCAGCCAGGTCAATCAAGGGGCCGGCCTTCACGAACCTGGGTTCGCGAAGGCCGGCCCTGTCTTAGGAACGCCGACTTCGCTCCTCCGCGCATTGAGCAATCCCATGGGTCCCACGACAATGACGACAGGCCCGAACCCGCGACGAGCTGCAGCGTCCCCCCGTCGCGCCGACGCCGAATCGGCCGCAGCGACTGAGCCCGAAACCCTCATGCCGCCCATTCGCTGGAACCTCCCCGGCCGCGCAGTTGTCTTCGTCCTTGCGGCCGTCTCCATCGCCTGTCTTCTCGCCGATTTCTACGGTCTCTGCTCGATGCGCACCTTCGCGATCGCCATCCTCGTCCCCGCCACGCTTCTCCTTCTCGCGATCGCCTGGCTCGATCGCGAGCACGGCGACCGCCGACTCTTCCGAGCGGTCCTCATCGGCTCGCTCGCCGGCCTGCTCGCCGCCGTCGCCTACGATCTCTTCCGTCTGCCGTTCGTCTTTGCCAATGCATGGGGAATCGCCTCCGTCGTCCCTCCCATGAATCTCTTCAAGGTCTTCCCCCGCTTCGGCGCGATGCTCCTCGGCCAGCCGATCGAACAGCCCACCTATTCGCTCGCCGCACACCTGCTGGGCTGGATTTACCACTTCAGCAACGGCCTGACCTTCGGCGTGATGTATCTCGCCCTGATTGGCGACGCGAAGCGCCGTAGCTGGCTGTGGGCCGTCGCCTTCGCCCTCGGCCTGGAACTGGCGATGCTGCTGACCCCCTACCCCCGAATTTTCGGCATCCACGTCACGTCCGCACTCGTGGCAGCCACCGTCGCCGCTCACGCCATCTTCGGCGTCTCGCTCGGCCTGCTCGCCCGAAAGCTCGCGGCAATCCGCGCCCTCGTCGGTTAGAATGAAGTTGTTCGCAGAGCGGGCCGGGCGGCCGCTCGATTCGGCTTCGGCCGGGTCGGGAGGAAAGTCCGAACTGGACAGGGCACGGTGGTGGCTAACGGCCACCGGCAGCAATGCCCGGGAAAGTGCCACA
>CAZONT010000137.1:0-9915 GCA_964581285.1 uncultured Planctomycetaceae bacterium
TGGCGAGCGCGGGCCGAATCCACGCCAAGCGGGCGGCGGCGCGTCCGCCGGTCGATGGCCGGAACGAGGGTGTTCATAATTAATACGGCCCAGTACCCCGCACACTCGACTGGGCCGTAACGCCGCATCAAGATTGTGATCGCTCCGATGCCCGCGGCGAAGATCGCCTGCCCGCGAGCCGTCATCGGCCGTGCGAGAAAGTCGCCCGCGAGAAGGAACAGGCAAAGCAGCAACTCGCCGCTCGTCAGTTGAAAGAGGACATACTGCACGCCGACGTGGTGGACCTCCTGCCCGGGACCGCTGCTCTCCAGTGAAAAAACCGGCCACCAGATCGTCCGAATCCCGTGAGATGGGGCGATCGGGACCACGATTGGCAACATCGCGGCCATCAGGGCCGCTGCGAGCAGACCGCAGACGGGGATCTGCCAGCGCAGGTATCCGCGATAGATCAGGTACAGGCCAACAACGATCAGAGCGATGCCGCTGGTCTCGCCGATTCCTCCAGGGACAGTGCCGAGGACGGTGTCCTCCCATGGCGGCAGGTAATCGCGGAGCGCCGTTGTCAGCGACGCGTCAGGAGCCGCCGGAAGATTGCCATCGGCCAGCCGTCGCAGCGTCTGAACCGGCCGCTCGATGAGGAATGCGTCGGCCCGGGGATCGCCCACCGTCTGGTTCCAGCCATGGTAGTGACCTGACGGAACTTCGGCGGCTGCCGTGAGGTCACCGACGAGCAAGCGACCCGGAATCAGGACGGGAGACGTAATCAGCGCCTGGCCGAAGCTCAGATGTTGAGCGAAGAGAAACTGAACCAGGACCCGGCCCACGACAGCCGGTTGCCAGAGATAGTGACCGAAACCACCGAGCATCCAGGTCGCAGGGATGATGGCCGCAATAGCGGCGCTGCATGGAACGTACCACGGCACGTTCGGCGGAAGGGTCAGCGCCAGAAGCAATCCCGTCAGCAATGCGTGCCGCAGGCCGGTCCGATCGCGGACCTCGACGAACGCGGCCATGATCGCTTCACAGGCGACGGCCGTCGTCACGCTCAGGACGACCACAACGAATGCCGAATAGCCGAAGAGCACCATGCCGCAGCAGGCAACCAACGCGGCCGCAAGAGTCCAAGCGACGAGAATCTGTCGGTCGTTGTAGCCCGAGTGAAGGTACGGTCCACGGAGGGCCGCACCGTGCCACCGCTCCGCGGAAACAGGACTCGCGGCCGGTCCGGTCATGACGACGCTCCCGTTGTCGGGCGACGTCGAACGGCGGCGATGGATTCGGTCAGCGGTAACGCCGACGGGCAGACGTAGCTGCAAATGCCGCATTCGATACAGGTGTCGAGCGCTGCGCGATCTCGGCCATCAATCGGCGCACGAAGTTCGAGTTGCGAAAGTGCGCGAGGGTCGATCCCGACCGGGCAATCATCGACGCACCAGCCGCAGCGGATACACGGCGTTGCGTCGATTCGGGCGGAATGCGACAGCAACGTCACGCCCGGCACGTCGCCGGTGACGACCGCCGAGTCATTCGGTAGAGGCAGTCCGGTCATCGGTCCGCCGGCCAGTGCAACGGTCACCCGTCGTCGCAACCCGACACGTTCGATGAGTTGGCGGATCGGTGTGCCGAACGGGACGACGAAATTGCCCGGTTCTTCGACCGCGTCGCCGCTCACCGTGACCACTCGCGAAGTGCAAGGCAGCCCAGTCGCGGCACAATTCCAAAGCGCGCGGATCGTCGCGAGCGGAAGAATCAGGGCCCCGGCGTTCAGCGGCGATTCTCCCGGGGCTAACTCGCGGTCGAACAGCGTCTTCGTCAGAAGTGCCGGGTGGCATTGCGGAAACTTGTCGTCGAGGGCGGCGATCCGCATGGGCCGGCCCCGCGCCAGCAATCGAAGCTGCCGCACGACGCGTCGATGGCGAAGCGCTACGGCAAGAACAACTTCGCGCCACGCGACTTTCCCCGTGCCGTCGCGAGTCAGCTGGGCCAGCCAGGTCATGCAATCCACGAGTCGCGCCGGCCGCTCGACCAGTGTGCGAAGGTCGGACGTCAGGTTTGGCTCCGTCTCGACCGCGTTGACGACAAGCGTGTGATTGCCGGAACCCGCGCGCGCGAGTAGCGCGTGGAGTGGCTCGCGCGAGCCCGTGTCCATCAGGGAACAGCGTCGTGCGAAATCGCCGAACTCGGCGAGTGTCGATGCCGGCGCCGTGGACGGCGTCGCGGCATCGCTGACCGCCGCGCTTCCCGACACCGCAGACACTTCCGGCATGATCGTCACTGCGGGGACCCAGCCGTCCCGTGCCGTCCACGCGCGATCGAGGGCGGTAACCCGTCCGTCGATCGGGCTGTGCACCGCGAGCGAGTCCGGGCCGAGCGGCTCCGCCAGCACCTGCCCGACTCGTACAACATCCCCGCTTTTCACGACCGCTTGCGTCGGGAGGTGCTGGCCGTGTCGAAGCGGCACTTGAATCGGCTCGGAAGGATGAAACTCCCGGATCGGAAGTCGGGCCGTGAGGGCCTTCTCATCGGGGAGGTAGATTCCGCCGCGAAAAGTCCGTCGAAATCCGAGCCACGCAGCGACCAAATACCGTCTCCCGAATCGGCCTCGCCATCCTACTGGCTGGCGCGGTTCTTTTCGCCCGTGGCGCTGTCTGCCAACCTGACAGTCGGCACGGTTCACCAGCTCCGCTTCCCCACGAATTCCGCGACCACGGCCGCCGGAGCCGCCCGGCACGCGACTGGCACGCCGTTTGCATTTCGTGCTTGCGTTGTCGTGCGGACGGGTATCGCGATTGCGGCGGCCGCCTCGCACGATCCAGACTTAGAATTCAATAGGAGGTGTTTGCATATGTTCACAAGAGAATCAAATGGTGTTCACCCACTCAACCGCCTGCGGGACGAGATGGACAGAATGTTCGGCCAGATCGTGGGCGACACGCTGACGACGGCGTCCTTCGGGCCGACCGCGTTCCCGGCTCTGAACATTCGCGAGGACGCGGAGGCGTTCCACGTCGAGGCGGAACTGCCCGGACTGAAGATGAGCGATCTCGAAATCCTCGTCCTGGGCCGCGAGCTGACGATCAAGGGCCGGCGTACGCCGCCCGCCGCCGAGGGCGCGACGTACCACCGGCAGGAGCGCGGCAGCGGCGAGTTCAGCCGGGCCGTTCGACTGCCCGTTCCGATCGACTCGGACGAAGTCGCGGCGTCCCTGAAGGACGGTGTTCTGGCGGTGACGCTGCCCAAGACCCCCGAGGCGAAACCGCGTCGAATCGAAGTGACAAAAACCGAGAAGTGAAAGACATGATTGGAGGACCCAAGAAATGACTGCGACCGCAACTGTTGAGAAGCGAACGGCGCGTCCGACGCAGGACGAGCCGACGAGTAGTGGCCGGGTCTACATGCCGGCCGTCGATATCTTTGAGCGAGCCAACGAACTGGTCATCGTCGCCGACATGCCGGGCGCCGACGCAAAGGCCATCGACATTCAGTTCGAGAACGGCACACTGACGCTCGAAGGCCGGGTCGCCAGACGCGGAACGGCAAACGTCCGGCCGCTCGTGCGTGAGTACGGATATGGCGACTTCCGGCGCGTGTTCGAGATCGGCGAACTGATCGACAGTCAGCGGATCTCGGCGGAGTACGCCGACGGGGTGTTGACGCTTCACCTTCCGAAGGTCGCCGCGGCTCTGCCGCGAAAGATCGAAGTGCGAACCGCTTAAGAGTTGCTCGTGAGAAACAAGGCGGCCCGCGGAATCGTTTCCGCGGGCCGCTTTCGTAGACGAAAAAGAAATTCAGTGCGTCTTCATCCGCCGACGCACTGCACCATTTCTTCCATGTCGTTGTCGTTGACTTCGCAGTCGCCGTTCAAATCGCTGGAGCAGACCAGATCGCAGTGGGGGTACTGCTCGGCGTACACGTCGGGATGGTGCAGCGCAAGCGTAAAGGCCGTCAGATCGTTGCTGTCCGCGACGCCGTCGCAATTCGAATCGCCCAGGATGCAGACCACCGCCGCGGGAACGTCGCCTCGACTCCCATTGGTTGCGGAACCGCGCGGCTTGCCGGGATGTGGATCGAGCAACGCCCAAACGAGCAGACACGCGGCGACCGTGGCCGCTCCGTTCAACCACCGGCGAGATGGCCGCGAGCGGGCGCCGCCGTCGACCGTTCCGCCGAACGCGCGATAGCGATTGGCGCACAGCAGGCAACTTCGAAGGTGAGCTTGCTCAACGGCCTCCACCGGCGAATCAGTTCCGGCGAGTTCCTCGAGCCGCGAGATCGACAGGCACGTCGCCGTCCGCGGACTGGGAGCTTCGGGTCGATCCCAATCGTCGCTTTCGACGCTCATTTGGGTCAGGATTTCAAGCTCTCGATCGTCCATGGTTTACTCGCGCCGCAGCGCGCCTCAAACTGTTATTCGCCGAACCGGCCTCCGCGCTCGGAATCCTCCGGCGACAACCCGCTCCGGCTCAGTTTTCGTCTCATTTTTGCAAATGCGGCCGTTTTTCGGGCGTGAATGGTGCTGGCGGCAACTCCAAGCTTTGCCGCCAGTTCGCGCTCCGATTGCCCGTCCGCCGTGGCTCGAATGACAACCCGCTCCTCGTCGCTCAGTCCGTCCGTGCCCCCGTCTTCGCGCAAGCTCTCCCGAACCGCTTCAAGGACCTCCGCCGCGGCCATGATGCGGGCCGGATCGTCCTCGTTCGACTCGACCAGGTGAAACAGTCGTTCGGATTCCGTGGTTATCGAAAGTCCGGTGGCCGTCGAGCGACGATGCTGGAGCCAGACATGATGGCCGATCGCATAAACAAAGGTCGAAATCGCGGCCCGCGCCGGGTCGTAGCGTCGATCTCGCAGCGATTTCCAGGCCTGCATCCACGTCCGCTGCGCGAGTTCGTCCGAGACGTCTGCTTGTCCGCGCGTGCGCTTCAGAAAGAACCGATGAAGCCCCGCCCCGAGTCGACGGTGGATCTGCTCGAACGCCGGCTCGTTACCGGACATCGCGGCCCGGGCCAGCGCCGAGAGATCATCACGATCCGGGATTTCGGGTCGGCTCGGCACTAACCGGACATCGTCCAAAATGGCGTGAGACACGGTATCTCGCATCGTCGATCGCGATGAATGGCCGTTCCGGCCTTCGCACCGCGGATACCTATTCTTCCACTTTTTTTGGCGAGCGCAAGCCGAAAAGTCATGAATAAACGAGAGCCATTCGCGGCAAGTCGCCGGGGCTGGTTGTGGCGATCATCCGCTCGAAGCCACGCTCGGCGATATACAAGTATAGGTAATATCAAGGGCTTAGCAAAAACCGGATTCAGCAATCCATCTTGGAGGTATCGCAAATGTCATCGCGGAATGTTGTCGTTCGTGTTTCGATCCTGACGCTGGCTGCATTGACTGTCGCCAGTTTTTCACCGGCATTAATGGCGGACAATCCCCCGCCGGCGACTCCGGCCAAGCCGACCACGCCGCCCGCCGCCGCTCAACCAGCGGCCCAACCCGCCGCTCAACCGGCTCAGCCCGCTGCACACGGTGCAGCTCCGGCGGTCCCGGGAGCCCCCGCAACGCCGACGTCGCAGGCGACGCCCGGACAGGGGCCGCAAATCGTGTTCGATACGCCGAGCTACGACTTCGGAAAGATCATGTCGGGCGATCCAATCCGGCACGACTTCTGGTTCACGAATCGCGGCAATGCGACGCTTGAAGTCACGGCCGTCCGGCCCGGCTGCGGTTGCACCGTCGCCGGTGACTGGGATCGCAAAGTCGAACCGGGCAAGACCGGCAAGATTCCCGTCATGCTTCGCACCGAGAAGATGAACAGCGCCGTTCAGAAGAACATCAGCGTCACGACCAACGTCCCCGGCCAGCCGGAAATCGTCCTCTGGCTCAAGGGCACGATCTGGGCTCCGATCGATATCCAGCCGGCCTATGTCAACTTCGCCTCGATTACCGAGACCGACAAGCCGAAGGTGCAGACGGTTAAGGTCGTCAACAAGCTCGACCAGCCGATCGACCTCAAGAACGTCAAGAGCAACAACCCCATGTTCCGCGTTGACGTCAAGCCGCTCACGCCCGGCAAGGAATACGAAATCACCGTGACGGCTCTGCCCCCGATGCCGACCGGCTCGCAGGTGGCGCAGATCACGGCCGACACCGGCAATCCGAAGTCTCCTCAGATCAATTTGACGGCCACGGCCTACATTCCGGCCCGCGTCGAGGTGCAGCCGGCGAAGATCCTTGTGCCGAGCACTCTGACAATGGAGATGGAGCGCGCGGTCTATGTCACGTTCAACGCCGGCAACGACCTCAAGCTCACTGACGTTGTCTGCTCCGACTCGAAGCTGCCGGTGCGGCTCGTCGAAGATGCCCCCGGCAAGCGATTCCGCATCGTCGTCAAGTTCCCGGCGAAGTACGAAGTCTCGCCGAGCAATCCGGTGAAGATCACTTTCAAAACGAGCGACAAGGGATTTGAGAACGTCACGGTCCCCGTCGAAGTCGTGAAGACTGCCGCGCCGCAGGTCGCGACGACCCCGCAGCAGCCGATTCGCGTCCCCATCGGTGCCGCCAATCCGGGCCAGGCCGCAAAGCCCGTTGCTCCCGCCGCGCCGGTGACGCCACCCAGTGGCGGTCATTGATCGCCGTCATCCGGGCTAAGGGAGACTGATCATGGACCGCGTTGGCCTTCGCGTGATCGTTCTGCTCGTAGTTTCGTCCGGCGTCGGTGCTTTTGCCAACGCCGTGCGGTCGAAGCCGCTCGACTGGGTGCTTGATCCGACCAAGAGTCTGAACCTGTCGGACAATCCCGAACTCAAGAAAACAGCCGAGCTGAGCGCCGAAGAGTTCCTGGAACACGTTCAGAAGGGCGACGCGACATTCGTCGATGCCCGCAATCCCGAGGAATACGTCGAAGGTCACGTCGTCGGCGCCATCAGCATCCCGGCGACGAAAAAGGAAGAGCACATCGCCGACATCATGACGCTCTTGCCGCCGGATCAGCGGATCATCATCTACTGCGGCGGCGGCAAGTGCGAGGCGAGCAACACGATCTACGAATTCCTCATGGGCTTTCCGCAGTTCAAGGAAAACCAGCAGAACGTGCGTGTTTTCGAGGGCGGCTGGGAGTTCATCAGCAAGCATCCCGAAGTTCCGACCATGAAGGGCTCGCAGCCATGAGTCGCGAACTCTGGTCAAAACTCGAACTGCTGGTGGCGTGGGTAGTCGGCATCTACTTCATTTACGCCGCCTGGGGCAAGATTGAAGACCCGGCCAAGTTCGCCGCCAATATCAAGCTATACAAGATGTCGCCGCTCTGGGTCGTCCACGCTCAGGCCCTGCTCATGCCGTGGTGGGAGCTGGCCGGCGGACTCGCGCTGCTCGTCCAACCGTGGCGGCGAGCCGGCGCGGTGATCGTCGGCCTGCTCCTCGTCATCTTCATCGCGGCCATCTCCTGGGCCTTGGCCCACGGCTTGAACATCGAGTGCGGCTGCACGAAGGATGCGAGCAAGGTCGGCACGCCTCTGCTCATCAAGGACATCGCGATGCTCGTCGGCATGTACGCGATCCTCTTCTATCGACCGCAAGAGTCGAATCGCGCGCCTTAGTTCACCTCGGCTTCCGATCCTGCAACCGGCTGACGCGCGCCTCCGGCTCGCCGCCCCGCCAATCGACGATCTTGCCTGCGTCTCACGCGTCACGTCTTTCCAAACGAGACCGCGCGCGGTCGCGGAAATTCCTGTAAACTGCCGTCCCTATGTCCGATCGACCGCGACAACCTGCGTTTCGGCGAATGGTATTGCTGGTGCTGATCCTCCTGGCCAGCGGGCTGCTGACCGTGGTGGCATACGTGCTGGCGACGGGGGAGTCGACCGAGCCGTGGGAGGAAGAGGCGCGGGTCAGCGAGCCGGAGATCGACACCTCGAAGGCGCCGGGGTTTGTCTTTCCGACGACGGCCAGGAGCTACGACCCATCGCTCAACGCATTCATCGACCGCTTCGCGCGGGCGTGTCTGAGCGGGAAGTACAGCGAGTTTCGACTGTTGTTCACGCGACGGCTCGAACCGCCGTCGGATCGGGCGTTCGTGTCGATGTTCAACGCGTGCCGCGAGATTCGCATCGTGAGCGTCGACAAGCTGCCCGAGTTGAAGCAGATCCCCTCGCCGGCATATCGGCTGGTGGCGGAGTATGACCTGCATTCATTTGCCGTGAAGCACGGGACGCCGACGCGGCGCATCCAGGTTGCTGTCTACAAGGAAAATGGGGAGTGGGTAGTCGCGCCGTTGCCGCGGGGATCGGCGGAACAGCTCGACCAGTTATTGGCTGGGACGACGCAACCGGCCGAGGGGGATCGCGACCTCGAAGACTAGGTCGGATACGTACCGTGTGTTAGTTGGGGTTCACGTACCAATTCACCAAGTCGTTCGTCGTGATGAGATTGGCAACGACGTCAGGACGGGCATTCAGGTCAATGTCGGCGATCGAGATGCCGGTTGGCGTCTGGCTGAGGTCGGTGATGTTGTTTTCGACCCAGGTTTGCGTGACGTTGTCACGGCGTGAGAACCACCGGAGTGTATTGGATGTGTTCGTTGCGGCTACAACGTCGAGGCGGCCGTTGGCTTCGACATCCGTGATCGCGAAATCAACGGGCGTGTTGCTGATGAATTGAGCGAGGACGAAACCGGTCCAGGGCGTCGTTACGTCGGTTGGCCGCTGATACCAGACGAGCTGGATGCCGTCATTCGAGTTCTGGCCGGAGGGCTGCAGGGGATTCATGCCGACGACGTCCTTGGGGCCGTCCTGGTTGAGGTCGCCCATTTCGAGCTTTGTGACGCCGCGGGCGTTTCCGATCGCGAACTTTGACCAGGCCGTCGTGGCCGAGCCCCCGGGGTTCTTGTACCAGGCGATTTTCGCGTTGGCTTCACTCGGCGCGGACGAAATCACATCCATGCGGCCGTCGCCGTCGACATCATTCAACGCAACTCCAAATGCACCGCTGCGCGTTGTCGCGTCAATGTCGAAACGGGTCCAGCCGGTGCCGGTGAGGTTGTTTGGGCCATTGATGAGTTGCGGCGCGAAGAAGACGCTGAGCTGCCCCGGGGTGTCGTTGGCGCAGACGATGTCGGGGCCGAAGAGGTTATCAATCTGGGCCAGGGCGACCTGGTGCCACTGGCCGATTCCGCTTTGATTGGACTGGGCGATGGTGAAGGTCTGCCACTGATTGCCGACGGTCGGGTCGGTCGGCGCGCGGAGAAAGAAGATCTGGCCGTTGGCAGCGGCGACGACATCGGGGCGCCCGTCGGCGTTGATATCTCCGACGGCGAGGCCGCCAATGGAAGCGAGCGAGTTGGAGCGGGAGATGGTGGTTCCGGTGAAGGAGATCGTGCCGTTCTGGAAGACCTGGAAGAAGATGACGAGCGACGGCGTCTGGACATTGCTGCCGGAGAAGGAAGTGAGGATGTCGGGGCGGCCGTCCAGATTGAAGTCGGCGGTGGCGACAATGTTGGGACCCGAGAAGCCGTTGCCGACGAGGAAGTTTCGCCAGACGGTCTTGCGCGGATAGGGCGGGCCGGTCGTCGTGTTGGTGGTTGTCGGCGTGAAGCCGCCGGACGGGATCAAATTGCCGAGGATTTGCGCGAGCGCGGTGCAGCCGGCGATCGGCGCGGTGAGTCCCGCCAGCGCGATCAGGATGGCGCATCGATGGAAGTTTTGGGGACGCGACGGAAACAAGGACGCGGATACCTCCGGAGGCAACGCGAGGCGGGCCTCCTTATTTATATACTTATCGACCGACGTTGTCGCGGAGCGTTTGCGAGGCGTGGTTTGACGGGTTTTGGCAGCGCGTGTAGATAGCAACCGCACAAAGAGTTGGGAGCAATATGCTGGATATTAAGTTCATCAGCGAACACGCGGAGGATGTCCGCCGGGCGAT
>CAZONT010000138.1:0-9877 GCA_964581285.1 uncultured Planctomycetaceae bacterium
TCCGGCACGAGCTATGACGCGGATCTTCGACATCACTCCGGCCCTGACACCCGCAATCGCCGCTTGGCCCGGCGATACGCCGCTCTCGCGCGAAGTGCTTTGCGACATGAAAAGAGGCGCCAATCTCACGCTCTCAACGCTTCGCGCCACCGTCCACCTCGGCGCTCACGCCGACGGCCCCAACCACTACGGCCGCGACGCCCAGGGAATCGGCGAACGCCCGCTCTCGCTCTACCTCGGCCCCTGCCAGGTCATCCGCGTTAGTGCCGCGCCCGGCACGCGAATCGGAGTGGACGCGCTCACGACTCCCATCGTCACCTCGCGCGTCCTCTTCGCCACCAACACCTACCCCGACCCCGATCACTTCAACGAAGACTTCGCCGCCCTCTCTCCCGAGCTGATCGACCGCCTCGCCTCCGACGGCGTCACCCTCATCGGCATCGATACGCCCAGCATCGACCTCTTCACCTCCAAGGACCTTCCCTCGCACGCTGCGGTACTGCGAAACGACATGGCCATCCTCGAGGGTCTCGTCCTCCACGACGTCCCGCCCGGTGAGTACGAACTGATCGCCCTTCCCCTGAAGCTCATCGGCTTCGACGCCAGCCCCGTGCGCGCCGTCCTGCGTTCCATGTAAAAACAAAGCGGCCGACCCGAAGGCCGGCCGCGTTGATCCTAAGTGACTTGCCGTTGTCCTAGCGTCGCCGCCGTCGGATCGCAGCCACGATCCCGCCCGCCAGCAGCGCCAGCGTCGTCGGCTCGGGCACCGCCAGCCGCAGGAACGCGTCGCCGATCCCAGTGCCAGCCGCGTTTCGGAGCGTCACGAGCAGGTACACATTTCCATCCGGCGTTAGGTTCAAATCATCCACTTGGAAGGAATTGACAAACGCATTGTCGTCGTACAAACCGTTGCCATCGACGTCGATCGGATCGCTCTCTCGCAGCAGAACCGTCGTGCCCATATACGCCAGCACGTTGTCCTTCGATAGATCAGCATTGTCCGTATTCCCCGCCATCACCCACTGGCCGAGCAGGTTGCCGGTGAATGCGACAATCGAGTTCCCCCAATGCTCCGCACCCGAAATCAGGTCGCCCGTCTTGGCCAGCAACGTGCCGCTGCGGACGGCCCAGTCATCACCCGCGGGATCGTTTCCACGCGCATACCAAGTTCCATCCGTGAGCATTCGAGCAAAGTTCACCGCGCTCATCGTCGGCGTGCCGGGCCCTGCGACCGGTGAGCCCTCTCGCAGAACAACCACATCGTCCACCGCCATGATGCCGTCGACTGCGGTATTCGGATTCTCGTCGTCACCCCGCGCAAACCAGTGCGCGCCGTCTGGAGTCCCGCCTGCACCGTCCAAAACAAAGTTATCCCAGACGTTGCCGCCGATCGCACTGATGCCGGATTGCCGGAACGAGGTGTTGCCGCGGAAGAACGCCGGGTATCGCGTCGAGCTCAGGTTCGTGACCGGCGTGTTGACGAATCCGACCCGCCCGTCGTCCAGAAGGTGAACCGAATTGATCGAATTGCCAAACGTCTCGTCGCCCGAGGCGCCCGGAGGATTGTCGACCAGCCCCAGCGCCGGATCGCCCATCTGCAGCACGACGCCGTGCGAGACGCCGTTGTACTTGATGACTTTTTCAAACGTGGCAGCCGACCCGCCCTTCGCCCGGCACGAGAACGCGATGTTGCCCGCCGAGTCCCACGCTGCCGGAGTCGGTGTATCAAAAAAGTCATACTGCTCGCCCGCGACGCCCCCCTGCAACGGCTGCCCGTCCTGCGCAAACATCGTTCCGCTCAGGCCGGAACCGATCATCAGAATCGAATCGTTCGTCGTCGCCTGCGTCGTGCGGCCCTTGACGATCCATTGCCCGCCATCCGGCCGGACGACCACTTCCTCGATCGCGAGCCAGTTCGTCGCCACCGGCACCGCACCCGCTCCCAGCGCTCCCGGCACCGACCCAGACGGCGCCGTCACCACTTCCGAATAGATGACATTCGGGCCCACCGCGTTGGCAGAACCGGCCGTTGCGCCAGCGATTCCAATCGAAGCAATAACAATGCAAAGACAATTTCGTCGCATGACTTCCGCCTCCACTCGGTCGCATCCGCCGCGACTGTGCCGCCGCGTGCGACCCGAACAAAACCCAAAGACGCGAACGGTGAGCCCGTTCGTCGGGTAGAATTCGTAGTGTAAAGAATTTGGGACGTTCGAGTCAACCCCACCGAGGCGCTGAATGGATGAATTTCGGCGGCTTTCCGCCTCAAATTGCCGCAATGACCTTCAACTCGATCGCAATCGGCGTAGGCAGTGATGTCACCTCAACCGTCGTCCGCGTCGGATTCGGCTTCCCCGGCCCGGCAAACGCCTCGGCATACAGCCGATTGAAGATCGGAAAATCCCCCTTCATGTCCGTCAAGAACACCGTCACATCAACGATGTCCTCCCACCCAGCCCCCGCCTCCCCGAGAACGAGCCGCACGTTCTCAAACACCGCCCGGCACTGTTCGGCAATATCGTGCGAAGCGACCCGCCCGTCCGCCCCCATCGTGACCCCTGGAATCTCCCGGCTCCCTCGCTTCCGTGGCCCAAGCCCGGACAGGAACAGCAAGTTCCCAACTCGCTTCGCATGCGGATAAGCCCCAACCGGCTCAGGAGCGCGCGAGCTCGTCACGGTCTGCCCGCTACGTTTCTTCAATTCCTCGCGCAGGAGTTGCTCCAGTTTCTCGCGCGTCTTTGCATCGGCCTCCGGTATGCCTGCGCATCGGCTGCATAGATGCCGTTCGAAGGGCTTCTCCCCGGTCTTGTCGCCGGAGACAAGGTGACTCTCATGCACATTGGCCGGCGCGCCACAGACCGCGCAGGCCGGAAACTTCTCGACGCCTTCTTTCATTCTGACACCTTCACGCACACATTCTTCGCCTCCGTAAAAAACCGCAGCGCCTCAAGCCCACCCTCGCGCCCCACCCCGCTCTGCTTCATCCCCCCGAACGGCACCCGCAGATCGCGTACCAGCCAGCAATTCACCCACACCGTCCCCGACTGCACCGCCCGCGCCACCGCGTGCCCGCGCGCCAGATTCGGCGTCCACACGATCGCCGCCAACCCGTACTCCGTCCCGTTCGCAAGTTCGATCGCCTCGCGCTCCCCGTCAAACGGCACGATCGTCACCACGGGCCCGAACACTTCCTCACGAAGAATCCGGCAAGTCGGCGGCAAATCCACAATCACAGTCGGTTCATAGAAAAACCCACCCGCGCACCGCTGCGTCAGCCCCGACGGCCGCCGCCCGCCGCAGAGTATTTTCGCGCCGTCCTTGCGGGCGATCTCGACATAACTCTCCACCTTTTCGCGATGCGCCGCCGAGATCAGCGCCCCCTGGTCCGTCGTCGCCTCCAGCGGATCGCCCACGCGCAGCGCCTTCGCCGCCGCCACGAACCGTTCGACAAACCCCGCATACGCCGCCCGCTCGACAAAGATCCGCGATCCGCAGAGGCAGATCTCCCCCTGGTTCGCAAACGCTGCCCGCACGCTCATCGGCAGCGCGACATCCATGTCGGCGTCCGCGAATACGATGTTCGGGTTCTTCCCGCCCATCTCCAGCGCCAACTTCTTGAACAGCGGCGCAGCCGCCGTCGCGATCGTCCGCCCCGTCGCCGTCCCGCCCGTGAACGAGAGCGTCCCGATCTTCGGATGCGTCGAGATCGCCGCCCCCACCTTGGCCCCCACCCCATGCACGATATTCAGCACACCCGCCGGCAACCCCGCCCGCGTGCAGATCTCACCCAGCAGGTGCGCCGTCATCGGCGTCAGTTCACTCGGCTTCGCCACCGCCGTGTTTCCCGTCGCCAGCGCCGGCGCGACCTTCCACGTCAGCAGATACAGCGGCAGGTTCCACGGCGAAATCAGCCCAACCACCCCGCGCGGCTCGCGCAGCGTGTAATTCAGCGTCTGTTCATCGGTGACATGCGCTTCGCTCGCAAAGTGCAGAATCGCCGTCGCGAAAAACCGAAAGTTCGCCGCCGCCCGCGGTATGTCCATCGTTCGCGCCAGCGTCAGCGGCTTGCCCGTATCGATCGATTCCGCCAGCGCCAGCTTCTCCAGGTCCGCCTCGATCAGGTCGGCGATCCGAAGCAGAATTCGCGACCGCTCCCCAGCCGCCATCTTCGACCAGGCCGGAAATGCTCGTTCCGCCGCCGCCACCGCCGCCTCGACGTCCGCCGCGTCCCCATCCGCCACGCGGGAATAAATCTTGCCCGTCGCAGGTTCCATATTGTCGAGATATCCGCCCGACAAAGGCGTCTGGGGGCGGCCGTCGATGTAATGCGCGATGGTCGTCATATCGACATTGTACGAGCCGGCCCGGCCGGGTCACGAACACCACCTATCCCCACCCGCCCGCTTGCAGCCGCGCTCGCCGCTTGCGTATGCTGAATGGGTCGCATCAAGAGGGGTCGGTCATGCCCCGCCACCGCAATCCACGGGTCGTCGCACGCATCGCCGCCATCACCCTCGTCATCGCGATCGCCGTCGACGCTTCCGGCCCTCCGTTCTTCCAGGGTCTCGGCGCCCTCCCCGGCTCGCGCTTCGGCAGCTTCGCCCGTGACATCTCCTCCGACGGCTCCGCCGTCACCGGCAACTCCGACCAGGCCAATATCGGCGGCTCCACCTTCATGGCCTACCGTTGGAAGGCCGGCACCATGACTCCGCTCGGCGACCTCACCGGCGGCTCCAACCTCAGCGAGTCCGGCGGCATCTCCGCCGACGGCTCCGTCTGCGGCGGAATGAGCTTTTCCTCCAACGGCACCGAAGCGTTTCGCTGGGTCAACGGCGTGATGGAGCCGCTCGGCGACCTGCCCGGCGGCGAGTTCTACAGCCACGGCTTCGACGTCTCCGGCGACGGCACCACCGTCATCGGCATCAGCCGCACCGAAATCCCCGACTTCCCCTTCCGCTGGCGCGACGGCGTCATGACCAACATCTCGCTCGACTTCCCCGGTTCGACACCCACCGGACTGGCCCGGGCCGTCAATCACGACGGCAATGTCATCGTCGGCGTGCTCGCGCTGTCCCCGTCGCCGCCGCCGTTCCGCTGGACGCCCGGACTCATGCAGACACTCGATCTCCCGCCAGCCGCACAATGGGGCACAGCGCTGGCAGTCTCACCCGACGGCCTCAAGGTGGCAGGCGTAGCGACCTACTCCGACGTGAGCCGCGAGGCGTTCCTTTGGGAAAGCGGAGTCACGATCGGACTGAGCGACCTCCCCGGCGGCGACCTCGACAGTCAGGCCAACGGCGTCTCCGACACCGGCGTCGTCGTCGGCGTCGGCGAGACCGCCAGCACCGGCCCGATCCGCAAGGAGGCCTTCATCTGGACCGCCGACTCCGGAATCCGCCGCCTTCGCGATCGCCTCACCGACGACTTCGGCCTCGACCTCACCGGCTGGGTCCTCTCCGAAGCCAACGGCGTCTCCGCCGACGGCCTCACCATCGCGGGCAGCGGCACCAACCCCCTCGGCAAAGCGGAGGCCTGGATCGCCCACCTCGGCTGCATCCCCGGCGACACCAACAACGACGGCGCCTGCTCCCCCGCCGACATCGACCGCTTCATCGCCTGCCTGCTCACCGGCCACACCTGCGGCTGCGCGGACGTGAACGGAGACGGCTCGCGCGACGGCCGCGACATCAGCGCACTCGTTGCGTGTATCTCGGCTGGCGCCTGAATTGAGATGTAACGAGAACTAACGCTTCCCAGCTTCCGCGACCAGCGCCCGGAACAAACTGAGATGCTCCGGCCGATCAGCCAGATCCTCGGGGTGCCATTGCACCGCAAGCAGAAACCGTCCATCCGCCTGCTCCGCCGCCTCGACAGCCCCATCGGGCGCGAAGGCCACAGCCCGCAGTCCCCCGCCCACCTGCTCCCGATCCACAATCTGATGATGCCGGCTGTTCACCTCAAACCGCGCCTTTCCGGTGATCTTCGCCAGCCGCGAATCCGGCACGACCTCGACCTCGTGATACGCCGACTGATCGCCCGGCAAATGATGCACCACCGACGTCTTCCGCGGCACATCATCCACATGCTGCATCAAACACCCGCCGCGCGCCACCGCCGCCACCTGGCATCCCAGGCAAATCGCCAGGATCGGCTTGCCCGCCTGGTCCGCCTCCCGGAACAGATCGATCTCCAGCGCATCCCGCCGCGAATGCATCACGTGCGTCCGCGCGTGCTTCTCCTGCCCATAGTGCTTCGGATTCAGATCCGCCCCGCCCGTGAACAGAAACCCGTCAAACCTCCCGACCAACTCGCGCAACAGAGCGTCATCAACCGTCGGCGGCACCGGCAACGGCTGCGGCAATCCGCCCGCCGCAAAGATCGCATCCGTGTACGCTGCGTTCACATACGCCCGCAGCTTCCCGCCCTCATCCTTCGACTCATCAATGCTGCACGTCACGCCAATCACCGGCCGCATGAGTTCTCCTTCCGCGTCCAAGCCTCGCCGTAAAAAGTTCGCATGGCAAGCCGCGCTCAGCCGCCCGATCCGGCCCGAATCTCAGCCGCAATCCGCTCCGCCGCCTCGCGCTCCCGCTCGCCGAAATAGACGTGAGTCACCCGCTCAATCGCATGTGGCCCAGCCAGAAACGCCGCCGTCGTCGTCAGCGCGATCCGGACCGCATCCGCTAGTGGATAGCCATACACGCCGCAACTGATCGCCGGAAATGCGATCGTCCGCACGCGGTGATCCACCGCCAGCCGCAGACTCATCTCGTAGCACGAGCGAAGCTTCTCAGGCTCTCCGCTGCGTCCATCCCGATACACCGGCCCGACCGTATGAATGACATGCTTCGCCGCCAGCCGATACCCGCGCGTGATCTTCGCCTGTCCCGTCGGACAACCGTTCAGCCCCCGACACTCCGCCAGCAGTTCCGGCCCCGCCGCCCGATGAATCGCCCCATCGACGCCGCCCCCGCCCAGCAGCGATTCATTCGCCGCATTGACGATCGCATCCACCGCCAGGCGCGTAATGTCGCCGCCGCGAATCTCGATTCGCGCCCACGCAGCGTCATCGCCCTTGTTGTTCATCACGGAGTCAGGAACGCATCGCTCAGCGCACGCGACGGCTCGCGCGCGTACGTCCGCGGATCATTCACCCGGAAAATGTCATCGCCATCAACCCCCACCGTCGGCCGATCGTTCCAGCCGGCCGTCCCGTTCAGTCGCAGCACATTCTGTCCCGCATTGTTCCCATGCGCGTCCGAGTTGCGAAGCGCATCGATCGGAAGATACCGCCCGTCATGCACCAGCGGATTCGGATCGCTGATGATCGGCGAATACGGCACAAGTTGCCGGATCGACTGCGGCACCACGAACACCTGCACGTTATAGACATTCGCACCGTTCGCCACGCGCGGATCGCCCGGACACGCCAGTGACCGCTGCCCCGGCACATAGTTCCCCGCCTGCAACGCCTGAAGATTCCCCGACGCCTTCGGCAGCGACGCCGTGCCGACAATATTGCCCGACAGCATCGACGCCGGGCTGTACGGCAGCATGCCGTTGTTCGAGTCGGCGTAGCTGTTCAGCGCCTGCCCCAGCACCCGCATCTGCTCCATGCAGAGCCCCTTCGACGCGTTGTTCCGCGCCGCCTGGTACCCCGGCACGAATACCCCGACAAACAGCACGATCGCCGCCGCCAGACTCAACAGCTCGCGCATCGCCAATACCGGCCGTCCGCCGCCGGGCGCCGCATCGGTCGCCTCGACGGTCGCTTTGCCCTTGGCCGGAAACTTAAAGATCGACTGCGGCTGTTGAACTCGGGTGAGAATGTTGTCGACGAGTGTGGCGGGCGGGAGAACCTGGTACGTGTTGAGCGGGTGCAGCACCCGTTTCAGCGAGTCGGCCGTCGAACGTGCCTCGGGCGATGTCCCGAGCCGCGACTCGACGGCCCAACGCTGCTGCTCGTCGCAGATCCCGAGCTGGTATCCCACCAGGTCTTCAACAAATGTCGGATCGTTTACAGGCATTATGGCTCGCTCGCTTTTCTTTCCACTCGTCGTCGGTACGCTGTCGCGAAGTTTCCCACCGCCGCGTGCAGCCGGCTCTTCACAGTCCCCAGCGGAATGCCGAGCACGTCGGCGATATCCTTGTACGAAAACCGCTGGTAGTACCCCAGCACCAAAACCTCCCGCAGGTGCTCCGGCATGCCGTCCACGACCTGCCGCACCATCTCTCGCTGTTCGCTCGCCTCGAGCGCCGCGTCCGGTCCGCTCGACGGATCGGACAGTATCTCCAGCAGCGACGGACCCTCGTCTTCGCTGCTTCGCCCGGTCTCTACCGACCGCTCGCGTTTCCGAGCCCGGCTGCGGAGATGATCGCGGGCCTTATTGGCCGCGATGGTAAACAGCCAGGGCTTGAATCGTCGATCTTTGTCGAATCCTTCTGCCGACTGGTGAACCTGCAGGAACGTCTCCTGCACGACATCCTCGGCCGCTGCTGCGCCCCCGACGAACCGAAACACGAACGTGAACAGCTCCGTCGCGAAGCGCTGGACTATCCGTTCGAATGCACCGGCGTCTCCCGCGAGAAAGTCCCGCAAGAGTTCCTCGTCCGACGGGTCTTCCGGGCGGTCGCCTGTATGCACTGCTCTCATCTGCAATTACGATGGGGATGCCCGGTCGGTTCGACCCGGTTAAGACAATCCGATTCTACCCAGTTCACAGGCCTTCTCAATTCGCCCTTGACACAACCGCGATACAAAAATATCGTCCAGATCAGAGTTTAGAGACGATCACCGTGTGCGGGCAATTAAACCCACTTTTGGGCAACCAATCAAAATGGCAATCCGAGGGGACTTCAGCGTGACAGAGTCCAGCCCGTATCGCAGCCTGCCGCCGCGTACGCTTTCGGCTCTCATCGAGGCCTCCGCCACCATCAACGCCACCCTCGATCCTAATACGGTTCTCTCCTCCATCGGACGCATGGCCGCCATGGTCATGCGGGCCGAGGCATCGAGCGTCCTCATGCTCGACCGCCGTCGCCACAAGCTCGCCTTCGCAGCCGCCGTCGGCGATCGCAGCGACGCACTCATCGGCGAAGAGTTCGACGCCAACCTCGGCATTGCCGGCCACGTCTGCCGCACCGCCGAGCCCGTTATCGTCGCCGACGTGCGCCAGGACGAGAACTTCTTCCGCGGCATCGACGATAAGTCGAGTTTCCAGACCCGTACGATCATCGCCGCGCCGCTTGTCTACAAGAACGAAGTCATCGGCGTCGTCGAAGTCCTGAACAAGGAAAACAACCAGTCGTTCAATGAAGACGACCTCGCCCTGCTTCAGATCTTCGGCAATCTCGCCGCCCACGCGGCCCACAATGCCCAGGAGCACGAAACCCTCACGCGAGAAAAACGCGCTCTGCTCGAAACCGTCAAGGGTCAGCTCCAGATCATCGGCAGCTCGTCCGCTCTCCGCGGCGTGCAGGACCTGATTAATCGCGTCGCCGGCAGCAACGCCACCGTGCTGCTCCTCGGCGAAACCGGCACCGGCAAGGAAGTCACCGCCCGCCAGATTCACCAGCTCAGCCCGCGCCGCGACCGCGCATTCATCGCCATCAACTGCGCCGCCCTCCCCGAAACGCTCCTCGAAAGCGAACTCTTCGGCCACGAAAAAGGCTCATTCACCGGCGCCATCAGCCAGAAAATCGGCCGCTTCGAACTCGCCGACGGCGGCACGATCTTCCTCGACGAAATCGGAGACATCTCCCCCAACACCCAGGTCAAGCTCCTCCGCGTCCTGCAGGAGCGTGAGTTCGTCCGCGTCGGCGGCACCAAGACCATCTCGACCGACGTTAGAATCATCACCGCGACGAACCGCGACCT
>CAZONT010000139.1:0-9861 GCA_964581285.1 uncultured Planctomycetaceae bacterium
CGGTTCTTGATAACCTTGTCTTCCGCCCGCCCCAGCCCCGTCTCGGCGTGCGCCTCGCGCGCCAACTCCTCGGCATGCTCCATCATCGACCGCCGAATCGCCGCGATGATCTCCCCGCGCTTCGCCATCGAAAGCGCCGAGAACGCCCTGAACGCCGCCCGCGCCGCCGTCACCGCCGCATCAATATTCGGATGCAACCCCGGCGACCACGCCGCCACATGTCCCCCCCTTGGCAAGGGGGGGCCAGGGGGGGTCGAACTCCGCGCGGGTCCGCCCATAGAAGCAATCACCCGCTGCGCAATCTGATCAATCTGTTGTTCAGTCAACGACGCCACGATTTCTTTCGACGTTTCAGTGTTTCTGCGTTTCGGCGTTTACTTCTTGTACTTCCGCTCGCCCGCCACTTCCCAGCTATCGACGATCGCCATGATCACCGCATCGCACGGCCGGTCCCGCGTCGCCTCGGTCTGCCGCGCCGAGCTGCCCGCGGCAAACATCACGATTTCATGCAGCCCCGCCCCGACCGCATCGACCGCCACCAGCGGTGCGCCGGTCTCCTTGCCCTCCGCGTCCAGCGGCCGCAGCAGCAGGAACTTCAGACCCGCCATGGACTCTTCCTTGCGGGTGGAGACAACGGTACCGATGACCTTTGCAAGCAGCATGAAGTGCCTTTAGCGCGAGCGCCCAACGATCCGCCCTCGGCCGTCCAACCGACGCCCGAATGCCGGTCGCCGACGGCTATCTGGCCGTCGTCTTCTTCATCTCGGCCTTACCCTCTTCGCCGCGACCCAGCGGCAAAGCCGAATCGACGTTCGCATGCGGCCGCGCGATGATGTGAACCGTCACGATCTCGCCCACGCGCGACGCCGCCGCCTGCCCGGCGTCCGTCGCCGCCCGCACCGCCGCGACGTCGCCGCGCACGATCGCCGTGACGTACCCGCCGCCCGTCTTCTCATAGCCGACGAGTTCGACCTTCGCGGCTTTCACCATTGCGTCGGCCGCCTCAACCATCGCGGCAAAACCGCGCGTCTCAATCATTCCGAGTGCTTCAGCCATTTTGAACAAACCTCCGTACAGTGCAGTTACCGGTTAGCAACCCGTGTTCCAATCTATTCTTTTCCTGCCTTCGGCGCACGGCCGACGACCCCTTCGATCGCCTTCACCGCCGCATCGGACGCCACGACCACGTCGCGCTCCTCGCCGCCGATATACACGCGTCCAAAGCTGCCGAACGCGCGAATCTCCAGAATGTTGATCTCCGCCGCCTTCTCAGCCTCGTTGGCCGCCAGCGCCGCATATCCCGCCGGCTCGACCTCCATGATGTAAAACGAATCGCCCGCCAGCAGCATGTTCCCATGCCGCATGCGGTTAACGAGCTGGCTCTGATGATCATCAACCCGCCGGATGATCGAGCTCGTCAGGATCCGCGGCTTGATCCGATCCTCTTCGCGATGGTTCATGTCCCGCAGAATCGCCGCACCCGCCGCCCGCACATCCGCCTGCGACTCGCTGTGAACCTCGAGCATGCCGTACAGCCGCTCGACGATCAGCATCCCCGGCTTCACCGGCGTCGCCTTCAGCGCCACGTCCGTCAGGTGGTTGATCTCAATGCCGGGCGAGATCTCGACAAACAGCGACGCCATCCCGCTGTTCGGCAGAAACCCCTGCGCCACCGTCGCCCAGAACGAAGCGTTCTGCGGTTGCAGTTGATCCAGAAACACGTAGCAGCGTAGTTCAGCCATATCGCGTCAATCCCGCGCCGTCATGCGGCGAATCAATACTTGTCCCCGCCCTTGCCCTTGGGATTCGGCGCTCCAGCCGGTGCCGGCGCGCCCTGCGCTTCCTTCACGATCTTCACGCCCGCGCTGGCCCCGATCCGCGTCGCCCCCGCCTCGATCATCTTTTTCGCATCCTCAAAGCTGCGAATCCCGCCCGACGCCTTCACGCCCATCCCCGTCCCCGCCACCGCCTGGCTCATCAGCGCCACGTCGTGCGACGTCGCCCCACCCGGACCGAACCCGGTCGAAGTCTTCACGAAATCCGCCCGCGCCCGCTTTGCCGCCTGGCACGCCCGCACCTTCTCGTCATCCGAAAGCAGCGCGGTCTCGATGATCACCTTGCTGATCGCCCGCCCGTCGTCGCACGCCTCGACCACCCCGCGAATATCGCGATACACAAGCTCGTCGTCGCGCCCCTTCAGCGCCCCGACATTGATAACCATGTCAATTTCGCGCGCCCCGTCGCGAATCGCCCGCCGCGCCTCGAGCACTTTTGTCTCGGTCGCGTTCGCCCCCAGCGGAAATCCCACCACGCTGCACACCTTCACCGCCGACCCCTTCAGGCACTCCGCCGCCAGCTTCACCCAGCACGGATTGATGCACACCGTCGCAAACCCGCTCGCCGCCGCCTCCGCGCACAGCTTCCGCACTTCGTCGGCCGTCGTCTCCGGCTTCAGTGCCGTATGGTCGATGTACCCGGCGACATCCTTCGGCAGCGGCCCCGTCCCCAGCCGGTTGCCGATTCGCCCGGCCCCCATCCCGAGCAGCCCGCGAACCGTGTCCGGATTGTGCTGCGCGCAATGTCCATGACAGTCGCTCCCGCAGCACGAGCACGCTCCGGCGCTCATCGCCGCAGGACCGATCAGCTGCCGAATCCGTTCAGCAATCCGTTGAATGTCGTCAGGAGACAACTCGTCCAAGCGTTTCTCCATCGCGGCCGCCGCGTTTCGGTCCCTGAGCCCGTCGAAGGGCGGAACTGCCGTCTCGCCTCGGTCCCTGAGCCCGTCGAAGGGCGGCGTCTTCGGCCCTTCAGCCGCCGCCGGCTCGCCCCGGTCCCTGAGCTTGTCGAAGGGCCGATCCGCAACCGCCTCAATCATCGCCACGCGCTTCTTGTGCCGCTCCTCCGTGCAATCCGTCGCCAGAAACGTCTCGACGATCTGCTCCGCCAGCCCCGGCCCGATCAGCCGCGCGCCCAGCGTCAGCACGTTCGCGTCGTTGTGCTCCCGGCTGTTCCGGGCGCTCGACACGTCGTAGCACAGCGCCGCCCGCACGCCGGCCACCTTGTTGGCGGCCATGGCCGACCCGATGCCCGCGCCGTCGATGATGATACCACGATCGGCCGACCCGTCCGCGATTCGGCCGGCCACCGCACGGGCGATCTTCGGGTAATCAACGGCCGTCTTGTCATGCGTCCCGCAGTCGTAAACCGAATACCCGCGACCGGTCAGCCACGCCCTGATCTGCTCCTTCAGCTCAAACCCGCCATGATCGGCGCCGATCGCAACCCGCAGAGCTTTGGAGCCATCCGACATCAGAAATGAACCACGTCCAATAACCGCATCGCGCCCCAGCGCGAATCACCCAATACAAGGCCGGATTCATCATGTGTCAAGCAGGTTCGCGCGCCTCCTCACCTTGCCAAGGGGAGGCAGGGTGGGGTCGCTTCTGCTCTGGCTTCAGCGTCGGGTTCAACCGCCGTGGCGCGCCCGGCGGTTTCCCGCGATCGGTGAGCCCGTCGATCCGCCGTACGCGCCGCGCACCCGTCCGAACACCGGGCGCGAGCCCGGCGGTACGAGCCGCGCGCGCGAGAAAGCGGGGCTTTCTGTACGCGCCGTGGCGACCAAGCGGTCCCGTTGCCCGACCGCGCCGCGCCCTCTACATTTGCGCCATGCCCACGCTCAACTGGATCGGCAAGGAAGCCGTCGTCGAACACCACCGGCATGTGCCACTGCGCCTATTGGAGTGCGATCGCGATCTTTCCGCCGGCGACCCGGACGCCGGCAATCTGCTCGTCCAAGGTGATAACCTCGAAGCCCTCAAGGCCCTGCTCCCTCGCTACAAGGGTCAGGTCAAATGCGTCTACATCGATCCGCCCTACAACACCGGCAACGAGGGATGGGTCTACAACGACAACGTGAATGACCCGCGAATCAAAAAGTGGCTCGGCGAAGTCGTCGGCAAGGAAGCAGAAGATCTCTGCCGGCACGACAAGTGGCTGTGCATGATGTATCCCCGCCTAGTCTTGCTTCGCGAGCTGCTTCGCGGAGATGGAATCATCTTTGTCAGCATAGACGAGAACGAGGTGTCCTACCTTCGCTTGATTTTGGAGGAGGTGTTCGGCGCGTCCAATTTTGTCGGCTCTCTTATCTGGCGGAACGTCACCGACAACAATCCAACAAACATCAGCAGCGAGCACGAATATGTCTGGTGCTTCGCTCGCAACAAGCGCCTGCTACCCCCTGTCTGGAAGTCCTTAGCTTTGCCCGTGAAAGATCGCCTCATCTCATTTGCAGACGAACTACGAACAAAGTTTCCGAACATTGAAGAGCGACAAGCGTTCTATACAAAATGGTTTCGCCAGCACAAGGAAGAAATGTGGCCCTTCGATCGATACAAGTATATCGATGACGGCGGCATTTTCACGGGCAGCCAGAGCGTACATAACCCTGGCAAAGAAGGCTACCGTTATGATGTGCCTCACGAGAGAACCGGGCGACCGTGCAAGATTCCGTTAATGGGATATCGCTTCCCGCCAGAGACAATGCAGGCACTCCTCAATGCGAAGCGGATCATTTTCGGTGATGACGAAACCAAGATCATCGAAATAAAGCTCTACGTCCAAGATTACAAAGCAAAGTTGGCGAGCGTTATCGAAATGGATACGCGTCTCGGCGCGAATGAGGTTCGGGCGATGTTCCCGGACGAAAAGCGAATCTTCGGATTCTCCAAACCCTCGGCGTTCCTTACCGAGTTTCTTTCGTTCGTCCTGAATAAGGACGACACTATTCTTGATTCATTCGCCGGCTCCGGCACCACAGGACACGCAGTTTGTCAGTTGAACAAAGCTGACGGAGGGCACCGCAAGTTTATCCTCGTCGAGATTGACGAACGAATTGCCCGAACGGTTACCAGTCAGCGCCTCAAGAAGCTCATCGAAGGCTACAAAAACACAAATGCGGAAGCTATCGACGGTTTCGGGGGTGGGTTCCGCTTCTGCCGACTTGGAAGGACTCTCTTCGACAAACAGGGCGAGATCAATCCCGACGTTCCATTCGCCGACCTGGCACGCTACGTGTATGTGATTGCAACAGGTGTCCCAATAACCTCACGCCCGCGTAAGGACAGCCCGATGTTGGGAGTTCACGAGGGGCGCGCGGTCTACCTGCTCTATAACGGCATCCTCGGCGACAGACGGCCAGCGGGTGGAAACGTCCTAACGCATGCAATGTTGCAGGCCCTCCCGCCGCACCCTAATGGTCCGGACGAACCGCGCGTCATCTACGGCGAGGCCTGCCGACTGGGCGAATCGACACTTCAGCGCCTGAACATCGTCTTTCGGCAAACTCCCTATTCACTGCGAGAGGGCTGAGACGATGCGCCTCGGTCTCAAGAACTACCAGAAGGAAACGGACGCGAAGCTCGCCGAGTACTGCGGCACCGTTCGTGCGGCCCGTGCCACCGGCGCACGTCGCCCCGAGAGAGACGCGTTCGAGCTCGCTACCGCCCGAGACTACTTCTCGCCTCCCGGCTTCGACGGCGTCCCGTACATCTGCCTGCGACTGCCGACCGGCGGAGGTAAGACGCTCTTTGCCGCCCACGCTATTGGGACCGTAGCAAAGCGCCTGATCGGCATCGATGCGCCCGCCTGCCTCTGGATTTGCCCCAACACGACGATTCGCGACCAAACGCTCCGAGTCCTCCGCGACAAACCGTACGATCATCACTACCTCGCACTTCGCGACGCCCTCGGTCCGGACGTGTCCGTGATCACAATCGAAGACGCTCTGCAGCAGGTCAACCTCGTGGCCGGCCGCGCCCCGCTGGTGATCGTGACCACCATTCAGACTTACCGCGTCAAGGACGAAAAGAGCGGCGCGGAGGTCGAGGCAAATCGGCGCATCTTTCGCGACGACGGATACCTGCAATCCGCCTTTGATGATCTTCCGGCATTCCTGAAGTCCCGGCTCTCCAAGGACCCGAATGGACTCGTGAATCTGTCATTAGCGAATGCGCTATCAATTCGCGAGCCCATAGTCATCATGGACGAGGCCCACAATGCCCGCACGCCGACCAGTTTTGAGTCATTGACACGCTTCGGACCATCCTGCGTCATCGAGCTGACCGCGACGCCTCAGCAGGAGCACGACCCGGCGCGAGAACTCTATGCGAGCAACGTGCTGTATCCGGTGAGCGCACTCCAACTAAAGAACGAGGGCATGATAAAGCTGCCAATTGATCTGGAGAGTCGGGGTGATTGGCTCGAAGTGCTGGCCGCCGCCAAACAGCGCCGCGACGAGTTAGAGGCTAAGGCCTTCGAATTCGAACAGGACGGCGGATTGCACATTCGACCTTTGGCACTAATTCAGGCGCAGTCAAAGCGCGAAAAGCAAGAAACCCATCATGCCGAAGTCGTGAAGCGGGCATTGATCGACCGCTTGCAAATTGATGAGCGAGAGGTGCGGATCTGCACAGGCACGCTTGATGAAATAGGCGATGAAGACCTCATGAGTGCCGAGTGTAGAGTGCGGTATGTAGTGACTGTCGACAAGCTGCGCGAGGGTTGGGATTGCCCCTTCGCATATGTGTTGGGCTCAATAGGAAACGCCGCTACGCCGACGGCAGTCGAACAACTGCTTGGGCGCATCATGCGTCAACCCTATGCCCTTCCAACGCGAATTCCGGCGCTCGATCGGGCCTATGCATTCGTGCTAAGCGACAACGTCGTCCGCACCGCGATGGAATTGCGCGACCGAATGGTGCAAACGTGCGGATTCGACGAACGCGCCGCCGAAGACGCGCTCCGAGTTCGTTCGTTGCCCTCGCAGCAGGGACTCGCCTTCGGAAAGATCAAACTTAGCGGAGCACCGCCGGACGCCCAAATTCCCGATACACTCCGTGCGAAGATTAAGTACGACGAGCAGAGTCAGACGCTGGAATTGGCCGGAACCATCACCGCCCGTGAAGCAATTGCCCTGCGCGCGGCTGTGTGCACCGACGAAGATCGGCAAGCGATCGACGCGTTCTGGCAGCAGGAACGCCCGCCCGGAACAACGGCCCGAAGCCTCGGCGAATTCGCCGACCCCATGCAAGTGCCTCGCTTGGCCCTCGTGCGCGACGGCAAGCACACCCTTTTCGAACCGGAAGAACTCGACACATTTTCGTGGAACCTCGACGCATGTGATGCAGGTATCGATCGCGAAGCGTTCGGCGACGACGTCCGCGTTGGCGCTGCCGCACTCATCGACTTGAAGGGCGAAGCGCTCGAATCGCAGGCTGCTGGCGACGTTCGACTTCGACAATTGGAACTTGTCGGCGAAGGCGACGATTGGTCGACTGTCGAGCTATCAAGCTGGCTTGATCGAGAATTGCACCGAGACGGCACGTTCATGGGACTTTCAAAATCCGAAAGCCAACCCTGGCTTCAGCGCGTCGTCAGTTTCCTGACAGACAACCGGGGCTTGTCGCTTCCGGTCATAGTCCGGAGGCGGCACGAGCTTGTCGCATTAATTCGCTATCGCGTTGCGGCGCATGGTCGTGATCAAGCCCGTCGTGCCGCCGACTTATTGATTCGCGAGCAACCGAACGCGATTGAGACGAGCCCGGCGTTGGTATTCGAGCTTCCGGAGGATGAGTACGCTCCGTGCCAGACGTTTGACGGACATCGCTTTGGCAAACACGCATTTGCGCTCGTTGGGGATATGAACAAAGACGAACTTGAATGCGCGACCCGAATTGACGCATGTGACCGAGTCAAGCGATGGCTTCGCAATACCGACAGCGAAACACAAGGCGGCTTCTGGCTGCCCAAATCCCCCGGCAAATACTTTCCAGACTTCATCGTTGAATTCGCGGACGGCTCACTCCTCATGGTCGAATACAAGATGAAGAAGATCGAGCGAGACACTGAGGAGCAGCACAAGAAGTCAGTGGGCGAGCTCTGGGCCGCCCGCAGTGCAGGCCGCTGCCGATTCGCGTGGATTGTCGATAAGGACTGGGGCCTCCTGGAACGCGAACTAGGTGCAAGGCAAGCACGCGCTGACTAATCCCGCTCTGCGTTCTGTCCGCTTTCGCCTATGCCTAGCCCGTTCCCTCGCCGAATTTCGACATGTCGACTATTTCTGACTTTCGACTTTTGTGTCCTTGACTTCCCCAAATGATAACCTAACATATCCCGAACACAATATCAGCCGCACACTCCGTCGCCTCGTGGCGAGCGGTCCCTGAGCTTGTCGAAGGGCGCGGCCCCGGAGATTCCGCGCGCCCATCGAGCGCAACACGAGTTTTCAACCCCGATTGAAACTCGTCCCAGCTCGTCCCAGCGCGTCCCAGCAGAAAACAAGGGGGAGGACCAGAACATGAACCCGGAAACACGCGTTGCCTACGACGGCGGAAACCTTTCCACGATCTTCGACCGCCTCCACCCCGCCTACCGCCGCGGACTCGACCGCGCCATCATCGAGCGCGATCCGCCCGCCCTCGCCGACGTCTACGGCTGCTTCCACTGCCGCTCCAACGGCATCAGCCGTTCCGCCTTCTATCGCTACGCCGCCCGGCTCCGCGCCCGCGCCGCCGTCCAGGAGTCCATCGAAATCGCCCGCGCCGCCGGCCGCGACCCCGCCGACGAACTCGGAGCAATCCTCGACGCCGAGTTTCTCCGCATCTTTGCCGCCAACCGCGAACCCGCCGATCCGAAAGACTACGACATTCCGGCCAACGAAGACGATATCTCAGATCCCTACGTCGTCAGCGACGCCGCCTTCGAGCGCCTCCAGCGCATCCTCCTCATGCGCCAGCGTCTCGCCGCCTCCCGACTCATGGTCGAACAGGCCGCCCGTTGCAAGATCGACGCCGTCCGCCAGCGCGGCGACGCCCACGTCATCAAGCTCACCCAGGCCGTCTTGCACGCCGCCAGCCCGCCCCAAACGGCCGCTCTGCCCTGCCCAGCGCCGTCACCCGAGCGCAAATCGAACCCCACGCTCAATCCGAGTGCCCCCGAAAATCCGCATTCCGAAGGCCACGATTCAAATTCCTCTGGAGGGTCCCAATAACCCCTCCAACGCAACACGTCGCACGCTTCACTCTGCACCCCGGCAGGCATACGATCTTTCACGCGGCCTCACGAGCCGTCGGGGAAAGAAGCCATGAAGCAAATCATCTGGTCGGGCGCCATGCTCCTCGGCCTGATCCTGCTCATCGCCGCCACCGGCTGCCATCAGCCCACGGGCTGGGAGTTCTCCGGCCCGCGCGTCTATCTCATCCGCGGCACCCCCGCTGAGAGCAGCGACGGCATGTACTGGCTCGAAGGCGAGCTCCACCAGCACGAAATCAACGCCACCGTCGTCGGTCCGGAAGACTGGCTCAAGGTCGTCAACGACATCGACGCCGACCCCGACGAAGACGCCATCATCGTCGGCCACGGCCACGGCGGCTTCCTCGCCACCCAGGTCGCCCGCCACTACGCCCAGGACCACAAGACCAAGTACATGAAGCGCGTCATCGTCATCGACGCCTTCAACAAGGACTGGCCCTACGCCGAGACGAATGCCAAGAACCCGACGCCAATGCCCATCGGCCACAACGCCCAGCGCGTCAACAATTACGTCCAGCACGCCGACGACTCGTCGGTCAATGGCACGACCCTCGTCAGCACGCGCAACAGCAACGTCGCCGAAAAGCATCCCTACTACTGGTACGACAACTACTGGGGCGACTATCCCGTCATCGGCCAGCACATGGCGACCGACGTCTCCGCCCTCGAGGTGACCCACACGACGATTGACAACAACCAGCAACTGCTGGAACGTATCTTGAAGCTGTGTCGGCGGTCGGCGCTGACGCCCTGTCACTACACGCCCGTGCGACA
>CAZONT010000140.1:0-9837 GCA_964581285.1 uncultured Planctomycetaceae bacterium
ACATGGCCGAGACGACGGCGGCGACGCCGATGACGACGCCCATGGTGGCGAGGATCGTGCGCAGGGGATGAATCCGCAGACTGCGGAGCGACATCAGCACGATGCGGAGGAAGAACATCATGGTCGGCTACACCTTCACCGGGCGGGCGACGGGGACGCGGGCGACCGGCGGCGGTGATACAACCTGTGCCGTTGGGGGCGATGTGGCGTCCGGGACGAGCGTGTTGGTGGTCAGTTCGTGGCGGAGGGCGTCGTCGACCGGCCGGTCGTCGCAGACGAGGCCGTCGCTCATGCGGACGATCCGCTTCGCCTGCAATGCGACGGAGAGTTCGTGGGTGACGAGGACGATGGTGACGCCCGATCGGTGCAGGTCGTGGAAGATTTCCATGATCTGGCGGCCGGTCTTGGAGTCGAGGTTACCCGTGGGCTCGTCGGCGAGGAGGATCTTGGGGTCGTTGACGATACCGCGAGCGATGGCGACGCGCTGGCGCTCGCCGCCGGACAACTCGTTGGGTTTGTGCCAGGCGCGCTGCTCGAGGCCGACGCGGGCGAGGGCCTTGAGGGCGGGCTCGCGAACGGAAGTCTTGCGGGCGTAGAAGAGCGGCACGGCGACATTGTCGACGGCGCTGGTGCGCTGAATGAGATTGAAGGTCTGGAAGACGAAGCCGATCTTGCGGTTGCGAACAACGGCGAGCTGGCTGTCGGACATGCTGCTGACGAGTTCGCCGTCGAGTTCGTAGGTTCCGGAGGTGGGGCGATCGAGGCAGCCGATGAGGTGCATCATGGTGCTCTTGCCTCTGCCCGAAGGACCGACGATGGCGAGGAACTCGCCCTCGTTGACGTCGAGGTCGACGCCATCCAGGGCGCGGACGACGCTGTCGCCCATTTCGTAATGCTTACGAAGTTGTCGGATGCGTATGACCATGCGATCTCGACCGCACGCGGTGCGGGTTACTTGCCCTTGTCGGCCTCTTCCTTTTCGCGCTGGGTCTTCACCGGGCGCTTGATGAAATAGTCCGTCATGCCGTCCGGCCAGCCGCTGCGGATTTCGGTCCAGATTCCGTCGGTGACGCCGATCTTGACGGGGACTTTCTTCTCGTCGAGGCGATTGGAGCCGACCTGCTTCTGGGGGATGTAGACGAATGCGTCGCGACCCTCGCTGAAGATGGCTTCGTTCTTCACGCGCATGACGTTCTCGACCTTGTCGGCGGTGAACTCGACGTCGGCCTGCATGCCGAGGAGTTTCTGGATGTCGGTTCCGCGAAGAACGATTCGGACGTCAAAGGTGAGGACGCTGTTGATTTTCTGAGGCTGCGGCAGGATTCGTTCAATCACACCTTCGTAGCTTTCGCCGCGGTAGGCCTCGACGGAGACCTTGACGGGCCGGCCGATCATTTTTTCCAGTTCGGGATCGACCGGGGCGGAAGTCGTGGTGGGGGTATTGCCGTCGGACTTGCCGATGAGCGTGGCTTTTTCATCGGCGGTGAGCGGGCGGGTGTGGCCGGGCTGGGCGTGCATGGGTGAGAGACGGCGGACGGCGCCGATGTCGGCTTCGTCGACCTGGGCGATGACGACGAGGTTGCTGGTGTCGGCGATGTAGAGGAGCGGGGTGCCGCCGGTGAGCGAGGTCTTTCCGCTCTGGACGAGTTCGCCCTTTCGCGTGCGGACGGCGTAGATCATACCGCCCTTGGGGGCGAGGACGCGGGTCTCCTTGAGGCGGAGCTGAGCTTCTTCGAGCTGCTTCTTGGCATCGGCGAACGCGGCTTCGGCCAGCTTCAGATTCTGCTTGGAGTTGTCGAGGACGGTTTTTTCCTGAACCTGGGCGCGCTCGTATTCACCTTCGGCGGTCGTGACGGCGGCCTTGGCCTGGTCCCAGCCGCATTTGCGGAGGGTCCACTCCTGCTTGCTGGCGACGGGCGGGACCTTTTTGTAGAGGGCGTCGGTTTTCTCCCAGTCGACCTCGGCGACGCTCATGCGGGCGCGTGCGTCTTCGAGCGAAGCGGCGGCGCGGCGGGTGTTGATCGGGAGCGTTTGCTCGTTTTCGGTGAGTTGAATCTGGGCCTGGCTGCGCGAAGACTCGGCGCGGGCGAGGTTGGTCTCGGCGCGTTCGAGGTTGCGGCGCTCGTCGACCGGGTCGAGCTCGAGAAGCAGGTCGCCCTCCTTAACCATCTGTCCTTCGACGACGTGAATGATCTGGACCTCGCCGCTGGCCTTGGCTTTCATTTCGACGAGTTCGTTGGCGTCGATGGTTCCCGGGGCGGTGATGGGGATGACGAGGTCACCCATGGAGACCTTTTCGATTTCGCCGTCGAGGAAGCCGGCGAAGGAGAGACCGCGCAGGGCGAAGTAGGCCAGGAGCAATACGACGACGATTCCGCCGCCGATGATGAACTTGCGGTTCTTTTTCGCGAAGAACCCGGTCGTGACATTGGACATGGCGGTCATGCAGTTTTTCCTGTGCCTTTCACGAGGACGAAGCGAGGTTGCCCCTATCGATAGCGGATTCCGGGCCTCGGTCTTTCTTACCAGAATAGCCCGGGTGCCGGCCCTGATGGAGCCACGAAAGGCGAAAATCCGACCGCGAGATTCTACAGCGGGTGCGGCGGAATCGCCACGCGTCACCCGGGCATTGCCCGGAGCGCCCAGCGATATTTCGCGGAACCGCTGCGCGGATTGTCGCGGAGTTCGTCGCGCGAGGGCCGAACGACATCGGAGTTTATATCGGCATAGACGCCATTTCGAACACCCTCGCGAAGCGCGTGCTTGACGATGCGGTCCTCGCCGCTGTGAAAACTGATGATTCCGAGGCGTCCACCGGGCTTGAGGCAGGCGGGCGCAGTCCGAAGCAGTTGGGCGAGCGCGCCGAGTTCGTCGTTCGTCAAGATTCGTAAAGCTTGAAAGGTGCGGGCGGCGGGGTGGCCTTCTTCTGCGACGGTTGATTTTCTCCAGGAGCGGCGCGTGAGGCGCTTGGACGTGAGGACGAGATCGACCAATTCGCGCGTGGTCGTGATGGGTTCGTGCTCGCGGCGGTCGATGACGGCGTCGGCGATGCGCTCGGCGTCGGGTTCGTCGGCGAAGTCGCGGAGGGCGGCGACCAGCTCGTCACGGCGGATCGTTGCCAGGATCGCTGCGGCCGTGCGCTGACCGCGCCCGTCGAGCCGCATGTCGAGCGGGCCGTCGTGCTTGTAGGAGAGTCCGCGGGCCGGATCATCGATCTGCATGCTCGAGACGCCGAGGTCGGCGAAGATGATGTCGGCGGAGTCGACGCCGGCGGCGGCGAGGGCCTTGGGCAGGCCGGCGAAGTTGCCGCGGTGGAGCGTGATGCGCTCGCCGAAGTTTGCCAACGTTTCTCGGGCGCGTTCGAGTTGCTCGCCGTCGACGTCGAGGCCGATCAGGCGGCCGTTGGGCGCGGTTCGATTCAAAAATTCGCGGGCGTGTCCGGCGAAGCCGAGAGTGCAATCGGCGACGATTTCGCCGGGCGCGGGCTTGAGCGTTTCCATGACTTCGGCCATGAGAACGGGCACATGCGTTCCGGCCGGGGTGCGGCCCTGGGCGCGGATGTGCTCGTGCATGCCGGGGTATTTTTCGGGCTGCAGCTCTTTGTAGCGTTGGTCGAAGCGGCGCGGGTGCGTGCCGCGGTAGCGCGCGCGGCGCGGCGGTCGTCCGCCTGGGCTTGCATTGGGATCTTCGGCGGGGCCGGTGGGCATCGTCATTCATCGTAGTCGAAGCTTCGGCGGCGTGTGGGAGGAAGTCGTCGGGAGTGAGCCGACGCCTGTCGGCGGGGTTCCGTGTAAGCTGTGCGGCCGGTCGGTCGGGAGCGAAACCCCGGAATCGACAGGGCGTGGAGTCGACATGGATCGGGCGGCACTGACGTACGATTGGACGACGCTGGTTTACGTGCTGATTGCGTTCGTCCTGGTGCTCATTAACGGGTTTTTCGTGCTGGCCGAGTTCGCGCTGGTGAAGGTGCGGGCGACGCGCATCGAGGAGCTGGCCCGGGAGGGCAAACGGCGGGCGCGGATGGCGCAGGCGATGGTCACGCAGCTCGACAATTACCTGTCGGTGACGCAACTCGGCATCACGGTTGCGAGTCTCGGCCTGGGGTGGATCGGCGAGCCGGCGTTTGCGGGCGTGCTGCGGGCGATTGTCGATCTGCCGGGGTGGTGGACCGGCAAGGTCAGCCACACGATTTCGGCCGTGGGGGCGTTTGCGATCATCACGTTCTTGCACATCTGGATCGGCGAACTCGCGCCCAAGAGTCTCGCGATCCGGCGGGCGGAGCAGAGCGCACTGGCGATCGCGTATCCGCTGCGTCTGGCGTATTTCGTTTTCTACGTGCCCATGCGGATTCTGAATGGGGCGTCGAATTGGCTGCTCCGGCAGATTGGGCTTCGTGCGGACCACGGCGAGGTGGCCCATTCTGAGGAAGAGCTGCGCATGCTGCTCTCGATCGCGCAGGCCCGGGGTGAGTTTTCACTGAACCGGCTGCTGGTGCTCGAAAACATCTTCGACCTTGGCGAGCAGACCGTGCGCGACGCGATGATTCCGTGGTCGGACGTGAAGTCGCTGCCGCAGACGGCGAGCGGCGAAGAGGTGCTGCGGGCGGTGGCCGAACATCGCTACTCGCGATGGCCGGTGGTCGATCCGCGGACTGGACGGCCGGTCGGGTACTTGCTGGCGAAGGACTTGGTTGTTGCGGGAGTAGACGGGTCGCAGTGGACGACTCTGATCCGGCCGTTGCGGGTGGTTGGGCCTCGGGATCGGCTGGAGGCGACGCTTCAGCACCTGCAGCGCGACGGGGCAAACATGGCGGTCGTGATGGACCAGAATCGGTCGATCGGGCTGATCACGCTGGAAGACATCCTGGAGGAGATCGTCGGGCGGATCGAGGACGAGTATCCGCGTCTGCCCAAGGTATTCTTGAAGGAGGGGCTGGCGGGCGGCGGCATCGTGCTGGACGTGGAGGCCCAGACGCCGGAGGAGGCGATTCGGGCACTGGCGGCGGTGATCCCAGCGGATCGGCTGCCGGCGGGCGTGGACATCGGGTCGCTGGCGGCGGCCCGGGAGAAAGAACTGGCGACGGACGTGGGACACGGCGTGGCGATTCCGCATGCGCGGTGTCCGGGACTGCGCAGTCCGGTGCTTGTGTTCGGGCGGTTGAAAGAGGGGATCAGCTTCAGCCCGAAGTCGACCGAGCCGGTGCAACTGTTGTTTCTGCTGGTGACGCCATCGGAGCGGCCGAACCTGCAGGTTTTTCTGCTGGGGCAGATCGCGAGTATCGCGCACAGCGAGTTCGTGCGCGAGCGGCTCATCAAGGCGCGATCGGCGCAGGAAGTGATTGAGATCATCGAGGCGGCCGACCCGGCGGTTACGGGCTGACCGGTTACGCGGCGCGGACGGAGCGGCGCGAGCGAGCTGTTCGGCGGCGGTCGATTTCGCGGCGGACGGCGTGGCCGACGCGGTTGGCGGCGAGGCCGACGGCCGATTCAAGATCGGCGCTGCACTCTTCAATGATGAGCTCGCCACGGGGGCGAATCAGGACGGTAATTCGACAACTCTGATCGACGCCGCCGCGCGGGCCGTTCAGGTCGGCGAGTCGGACTTGCACATGGTTGATGCGCTTGGCGAATCGGCCGATGGCGTATTCCAATCGGCGCGAGACCATGGCGCGCAGCTCGGTGTCCAACGAGACATTTCTTCCCGTGATCTGAATGTCCATTGGGTACTCCTTGGTTGTGGCGACCGAGGAAGGCATGAACCACCACACAAGATTATACGGCGCGGGGGTCGGGCGGTTCGTCGGAATCGATCCGCACGATTTGCGGCCGTTTTGAAGAAAATCACAGCGCGTGCCGGGGTGTGGGTCGGGCCGTGAAGGCAGCGAATTTGTCGAAGTCTCGAACTGAAAAGTACTTCCGAATAATAGTATTGTCTTGACAACTATGTTTGTCGGTGTTAATCTGGTGGGAGATGTAGCGCTGAACGAGGGTGAGCGATGGCGGCACTGGCGGTGAAAGTGGTGCAGGGGGCAGCGCAAGCGGCGGCGCTACTCGAACCGCTCCGATTACGGATGCTCGACCACCTCGCGGAGCCGGACTCGGCGACGGGGCTTTCGCGGAAGCTGAAGCTGCCCCGGCAGAAAGTGAACTACCACCTCCGCGAGCTGGAGAAGGCGGGCCTGGTCGAGCCGGTCGAGGAGCGGCGGAAGGGGAACTGCGTCGAGCGGATCGTGCGGGCGACGGCGACGTCGTACCTGATCAGCCCGGAAGTGCTGGGGACGATGGCGTCGGACCCCAGCCGGGTGGCGGACAAGTTTTCTTCGGCCTACCAGGTGGCGGTGGCGGCGCGGACGATTCGCGATCTGGCGACGTTACAGCGGCGGGCGGACAAGGCCGGGAAGAAGCTGGCGACATTCACGTTGCAGACCGATGTGCGATTCGCGGATGCCGCGGCGCGGAACGCGTTCAGCGAGGAGCTGGCGAACGCGATCGCGGAGCTGGTCGCGAAGTATCACGACGAGAAGTCGGCGGGCGGGCGGCTGTTCAAATTCAACGTCGGAGCGTATCCGGCGATCACCAAAGATGAGCAGGGCAACGAGATCGGGCCTGAATCGAAAGGAAGAGCGACATGAGCAGCGCGGAAGCGAAGGCGGACAAGCCGCGACAGATCGATACGTCGATTGTGATCAACGCGCCGGTCGAGGCGGTGTGGAAGGCGCTGACCGACGCGGAGGAATTGACGCGGTGGTTCCCGCTCGAGGCGCGGGTCAAGCCGGGCGTGGGCGGAACGGTGTGGGGCTCCTGGCGGAATGAATACCAGTTCGAGTCGCCGATCGCGGTTTGGGAGGAGAACCGGCATCTGAAGCTGATCTATTGCGAGCCGATCCCGCCCGGAACGGTCGGGCCGGATGGCAAGCCGATGTTTCCCATCCCGTTCCAGATTGCGTGCGATTACTACCTTGAAGCGAAAGGCGGCAAAACGGTGCTGCGGATCGTGCATTCGGGGTTCAGCAGCGATCCGGCCTGGGATGCGCAGTACGACGGGACGGTGGGCGGCTGGGCGTTCGAGATGCGCGGGCTTCGGCACTACCTGGAACGGCATCGCGGGTCGCGGCGCGAGGTTGTGGCCGTGCGGCGATTCCTGAGTTGTCCGGTTGAGGAGGCGTGGGGGCGATTGATGGGCCGCGAGGGATTGCTGGCCGAGGGCGGGGTCGAGGGAGCGAAGGAGGGTGATCGGTACTCGATTCGGACGGCGTCGGGGGATCGGTTGAGCGGGACGGTATACATCAACAAGCCGCCGGCGGCGTTTGCGGCGATCGTCTCGGAATTCGGCGATGCGTATCTCCGCGTGAAGATCGACCGGGGTTGTTTCCCGAGCTTCAAGCCGGACGCGAATGTGTGGTTTTCGTTGTATGGCGACGCTGCTCGCGATGCGAAGAAGATCGGAGAGCGGTACGAGGCATTGATGACGAAGTTGTTTGGCCCTGCGTCGCCGGGGCACCCGGTGGGTACGAAATAGCGGGAGAAGCGGCGACATGACGCAGCCGGACTCGCGAATGTTTGAAATGACGCTCGAGATCGACGCGCAGGTCGACCGAGTCTGGAAGGCGCTGACCTACGCGGGCGAGTTGATGCGGTGGTTTCCGCTGGAGGCGCGGGTCCGGCCGGGGAAGGGCGGGTCGATCTGGATCTCCTGGGGGCCGGAGTTCGAGGCGGAGCAGCAGATCGAGATCTGGGAGCCGAACCGACGGCTGGGGCTGAAGATGAAGCGCTGGTTCGACCATCCGGCGGAGATGTCGGATGCGTTCGGGCCCGGGCCGGGGGCCGAAGAGCCGCAACGCCAGATCGCGATCGACTATTTCCTCGAGTCGCGGGGCGGCAAGACCGTGCTGCGGCTGGTTCACTCCGGGTTTGGGCGGGATGCGTCGTGGGACGACGAGTTTGAGTCGATCAGCCGGGGATGGGCGTTTGAGCTGCGAGGGTTGCGGCACTACCTGGAGCGACATGCGGGCCGGACACGGCAGGCGGTTTGGCTACGTCGGAAGTCGGCGGTTTCGATTGGGGAGACTTGGCGGCGGCTTTGGAGCGGCGAGGGGTTCCTGGCGGGCGGGCGGATCGATGGGCTGAAGGAGTTCGATCGCTACGAGATTCGGACGGCGGAGGGGGAGACTTTGGGCGGGATCGTGCAGGTCAATATTCCAGGGAAGCAATTCGCGGGGACGATCGAGGAGTGGAACGGGGCGTTCTTCCGCACCGAGCTCGACATTCGCGACGGCCGGGCGGAGGTGATGGTGTGGTTGTCGGCGTATGACGCCCCGGCGGCGGTCGTCGACGCGTTTCGAGCGGGGTGGACGCAGCGCCTGGCAATGTTGTTTCCCGAGGTTCGGGCGGCGAGGTAGGCGACGCGCCGAATCGGACGCACGAGGTCGCCATCCGGCGGCGGCAGCATTGATAAGGGCGGGTTATCAATGTTGTGACGGCTGGTGCGCGGCGTCGCGCGGGAATCGTTCTCCTCGGCGCACTCGTATTAAGATTGGATTTTTTATTCAGACCGTCGCGCAAATATCGGCGTGCCATCGGCAGGGCTGAAACCCCGGCCGGAGGCGCGGGGCAATGCTGGGGACGCGATTTCTCGACACGCACTGTCAGCCATGTCGTCGGCGTTGAGGCGAATCCGGCGGAGTCGGGCTGATCCGGGAGTGGCGGCGGCTCCGATAGCCAGCAACGTCGGGTGGCCGGTGCGCGGACCGGCTTGTGCAAGTCTTTGCATCCGACGCCGAACAGGAAATGCCGCTGCCGCGTCCTCGGGCGACGAGCCCAACCCGTGCGAGGTCGGCGCGGCGGCAGTCAAGAATTCCCGCAATGGGAAGGAGAACACCCGAATGACGACCGTGCAGAACCCACAGACGATGTGGAACCCGACCGCGCCGAACGCCGGCGTGAACGGCCACTCCACCCGGATCGCCGATGTCTTCGGCGGCGTGACGCCGCAGGGCTTCGCGATGGGCGGCATTCCGACGCCGACCGTGAACCCGCTCTTGAACTTTGCCCATGAGATCGCAACGCTGAATCCGTTCGCGGCCCATGGGTTTGCGACGAATCCGTTTGCAACCTTGAATCCGTATGCGACGGTCAATCCGTTCGCGACCGTGAATCCGTTTGCCGGCGTGAATCCGTACGTCGCGATGAATCCGTACGCGACGATCAATCCGCTGGCCTGCGGCTGCCCGACGGCGGCGTTTGGCTCGTTCGTCAATCCGCTGGCACAGACGTTCCACCCGCAGATCTCGGCCTGGAACACGCCGTTCGCAGTCAATCCGTTTGCGGCCGTGAATCCGTTTGCCACGGTGAATCCGTACGTCGCCCAGACGCTGATTCAGCAGCAACAACTCGCTGCCGCGGCGCATCTGGCGCCGACCTTCAACCCGCTCGCGAACCCGCTGAACACGCCGGTGACGAACTACGTCAACCCGCACGTGACGCCGGGCTTCGGCACGACGCTGAATCCGTACGTCAACAACATCCACCCGACGTTCAATCCGGTCCAGACGATTCCGGGCGCGACGATCAATCCGCTCGTGACGCCGAACCTCACGACGGGGATTCCGAACACGATCCCGACGATGATCCCGACCAACCTGGCCGGCATCCAGAACCCGGCGTTCGTCAATCCGTGGATCAACAACTGCGTCTCACCGACGCTGAACTCGATTCCGACAATGAACCCGTTCGTTCAGGGCATCCATGCCTCATGGACCGGCAGCGCCTTCCCCGGCGTTTTCAACACGGGGGTGAACCACTTTCCCGTGGATTCCTTTCTCGGGCTTGCTCGCACGGC
>CAZONT010000141.1:0-9786 GCA_964581285.1 uncultured Planctomycetaceae bacterium
TCGTCCCCGCCGCAATCGCACTGGCGATGTCGATTCTGCTTTTCATCAACCTGCGTGACACTCCCGAATCTGTCGGCCTCCCCGAATTGCCGGGCACCCACGTCGCCAACGCCCCAGCCGATTACGGCGCGTTGCTGTGGCAACAGGTCTTCAGCGACCCCTACATCTGGATCGTCTCGACCGCGAACTTCTTCGTCTACACCATCCGCTACGGCCTGCTCGACTGGGGCCCCACCATGCTCAAGGAAGCCAAGGGAATCGATCTGTCGCACGCTGGCTGGATGGTCGCCGCCTTCGAAGCAGCCGGCCTCGCCGGAATGCTCGTCACCGGCTGGCTCACCGACCGCATCTTCCGCGGCCGCGCGGCGCCCGTCTGCCTGATCTGGATGCTCCTCTGCGGCGTCACCGTCTTGGCACTGAGCCGCTCGCCGGCCAGGGCCCTCGGTGTGAACACCGCCCTGCTGATGCTCGCCGGGTTCTTCATTTACGGCCCACAGGCTCTCGTCGCAGTGTTCGTCGCAAACCGCGCCACCAAACGCGCCGCCGCGACCGCCGTCGGCCTCACCAGCGTGTTCGGCTACGCGAGCACCTTAGTGTCGGGCTGGGGCCTTGGACGGCTGGTGCAACTTCGCGGCTGGGGAATGGCGTTCACCTGCCTCGTGGCCGCAGCCGCGTTCGGGGCTATCCTGTTCGCGACGGCGCTGCCGGCGCGAGCGCACGGCTACGTCGATCGCGACGGATCCATCGACTCCGCCTAGAAAAGAAGCTTGAACAACAAATCCAACCGCCCGGAGAGTACTAGCTTCCGCCCCGAAAACTTCATCACTTGCCGAATTTGCTCGCGGTACGCCGGCTGGTAGCAGTGGGATTGGCAGTGCTTGCATGCCGGCTTGGGATTGAATGGACAGTGCGACCGTTTGACAAACGCATGTGAAAGAAGCTTGGCGCACGGCGTGCAGAGTGAAGTCTTACCGATGCGCAACGCCGCAAGATCGAAGTCCTTCAGGACAACGACTGCCTTCTCTGCGTCGGGATGCTTGTGCCTGCAGTAGATCCGAATGAACGCGGCCAGCGTCCGCAGGTCGCCCGGCAACTTTGGATCGCAGTGCTCGCTCAAATTGTTGAGAGAGATTCGCATGCTCTCACGACTGTGACGGTCATTTACTGCGACGGGACATGAGCGCGAGTCCCACCACGCTCGCAACGCCCGCGCCGACCACGACCGCCGCCGAATGCGGCTGCTCCGCACCCAGATAACGCGCCAGCCAGGCATGCTGAGTCGACAGCAGCGCCGAAGCATTGTTTGCCAGGTGAATCAGCATGGCCGGAAAGATCGACCCGCTCCGATAGCATGCCGCGGTCAGTACGATGCCGAGCACCGTCGTGGTCGGAATTCGCCACAGGTCAGCGTGAAACAAGCCGAACACCAACCCTACCGCCACACAAAGCCACACCGGCCGCATGCTCGCCTTTAGCCCTGCCTGCAGGAACCCGCGAAACGCCATTTCCTCGCACACCGCCGGCAACAGCGCAACCGTGAATAGCAGCCACACCGTCGGCAATGCGAGCATCCGATGCTCCTGCTCGCTCATGAGTTTCAAAACTTCCTGCGACTGCGGGAGCCAGTCGGTGACGAGATGGGCGAGCGCGACGGAAAGGACCGGCGCAGTGGCGGCAACGAGACACGTGCCGAGCCACGATCGCGCGCTGGGAGGCCGGAGTGAAAACGTCTCGCGCAAATCGAGCCGCGTGTACCACGCGACGACCAGAGGCGGCAACAGGTAGCAAAGCAGCATCAGCGAAATCGTCATTCCCGCCAGGCGCTGCGGCGACATGTCCGGCGTCGTCAGAGAGGTCTGCCAGAAGAAAGATAACGGAAAGATGACCGCCGTCAGCAGCACCGCCATGGCCACGCCGGGTCGCGGCGCCGGCCGCATCAGCCGCCGGCTCAAGAGCGACCGGTAGCTCCCCACGTCGGAAAACAGCACCGCCTCCTGCCCGTAGAGCTTCGCTGCGACGAGAACCGCCGCCGCCGCATAGAAACAGGTCGACCCAAATGTGACCGCCATCGCCGCGACGTCGAACCGCCCGACAAACAGCTCCCGCAGCATCACGACCACATTGGCCACCGGAATGACCGTGATCGGCCCCGCCAGCCGCACGCTCGGCATGTAGGACATGATCATCGCAGGAATGAGTGCGGCGATCATGACCGGCGTCATGTAGTTCTGCGCTTCCTTGAATGTCCGCGCAAAGCTGCACGTCGCCAGCATGACCGCTGAAAACAGCACCGCAAATGGAACCATCGCCGCCAGCACGATCGGCAGCACCTGCACCGGAATAACCACCGGCCCCGCATTCGGCAGCGCCGCCGACATTGCCTCGGCGATTCCCGTGAATCGCATCGTCGCCCCCATCGAAATCAGATTCAGCGCACTCGATGTAATCGCGACCGTCGTCACGACCAGGAACTTTCCCGCCATGATCTGCGTCCGCGGCACCGGCGCAACCATCAGCGTCTCCAGCGTCCCGCGCTCCCGCTCCCCGGCCGTCAGATCGATCGCCGGATAGATCGCCCCTGTGACTGTCATGATCACAAGGAGAAACGGCAGGATCTGCCCCAAAAGCGCCCCGCCCAGCCGCGCCGGGCTGGCCACCGAAACCTCCGCGATGCGCAGCGGCACGAGCAGTTCGTTGTTAAGCCCCGATTTTTTCAACCGCTCAGTAACAAACCGCTGCGACTGCCGGTCAAGGATGAGCTGCATCGACCGCATGGCCACTTCGCTGCGGACCTCCGACGGGTCGTAGTAGATCTTCACCGTGCGATTGACGTCGCCGCCCAGCGCATCCTTCGGCGGAGGCGGCTCGATCGTCACGGCAAGCTGTACATTGCCCCCGCGCACCGACTCATCGAGCGCTCCCTCCACGACCACAATCTCGAACTGTGTCCCCGAAACCCGGGCCCGACGTCGCGGCGAAGTCGCAGCGGCCGCTTCCTCCGGCTGGCTCGTGGTTGTCGTCGGCGCGTCCGCCGCCAGGATCGCCACGAACCAGCGTCGCAACGCATTGTCGGGCACCGCGATCCTGTAAGTTGCCCGCTCCTGCCGCGATCTCTCGACCTGCAATGCCTGCACCACGACGACCATCAGCACCGGGTACAGCAACAGCGGCACCAGCACCATCGCGATCAGCGTCCGCCGATCGCGCAGCGCCTCCAGCAGCTCCTTGCGATAGATGATCCACACCCGCCGAAGGTTCACATCCGCCCCCCGTCACCGACGGCAGCTGTCATATCCGGCATCTTCAGCACATGTTCTTCCTGCCCGCAAAGGGTAAGGAAGATCTCGCTCAGCCGCTGCCTCCCGGCGCGAGCCCGCAGCGACGCCATGTCCCCCTCGGCCATCAACCGCCCGTCATAGAGCAGGCCGATCCGATGACACATCATCTCCGCCTCATCGAGATAGTGCGTCGACAGCAGAATCGTCTTCCCGCGCGCCGCCTCCGCTCGAATGAAATCAAGAATGATGCGATTGGTCATCACGTCCAATCCCAGCGTCGGCTCATCCAAAATCAGAATCGGCGGGTCTGCGATGAGCGCCCTCGCGATGCTCGTCCGCTGCTTCTGCCCGGTCGAAAGCCCGCCACACCTGAGATCTGCAAACGTCTTCATGTCGAGCCACTCGACAAGATCGCTCACTCGCCGCCGGATCACTTCCGGCGCCATTCCGTTCAGCTCACCGAAGAATTCCAATAGTTCTCGCGGTGACAATCTCTGGTAGAGCCCCGTCGACGCCGTGAGATACCCAACCGATCGCTTGGCCGCGTCCGGCGCCGCTCGAACATCGTGCCCCGCCAGCCGAGCTTCCCCACTCGTCGGCGTGATCAGCCCGCTGAGCATCCTCAGCGTCGTCGTCTTCCCCGCCCCATTCGGCCCGAGCAGCCCGTAAATTTCCCCTCGGCCAACCGAAAACGAGAGTCCATCGACCGCCCGCTTCTCCTCGCCGGACGTCGTCGGGAACACTTTTGTCAATCCGCTGACTTCAACCATCACCGGCCTAATCTACGAGCCGCCGCGCCAGGCGGCAATCGACCGCCGCACCGGCCGCACGAGAGGCCAACCCGATTCGTCATATAATGTCGGTGTGACCCGGGCCGACGCACACACTCAGACCATGCTCATCACCGAGGGCGTCGAGCGCGTCGGACTCATCGCAACCATTGCCACCATTGCGCCGATCGACAAGACCTACTCCTACCTTGTCCCCGACGAACTTGCCGACCGCGTCCAGCCAGGCATCCGAGTCCGCGTTCCGATCGGCGCCCGCGGCACACTGCAGCCCGCATTTTGCGTAGCCGTCAGCCGCGGCCCCTGGGACACGACGCTCAAGCCCGTGGAATCTGTTCTCGACGACCGCCCACTCATCTCCGACAAGCTCCTCGAACTCGGCCAGTGGATTTCGCGCTACTACGTCGCGCCACTTGGCCACACGCTGCAGGCCATGTTGCCGGGTGGTGTCCGACGCGCCGCCGGCTCAAGGAGCATCCGCTACGCACGCCTCGCCACCGACACGACCGACCGGCTCACGCCAAAGCAGACCGCCATCATCGCCGCACTGAAGTCCGCCGGCGGCGAAATGCGAATGGACACCCTGCTCAAGGACACCGGCTGCGGGCCGGCAGTGCTCAAGACGCTCGCCGCCCGCGGCCTGATTGCCATCGACATCCGCACCGACATCGAGGCACTGCGACCCACGCCTGCCGATCAGGCCGAGCCCGCCTTCGATCTCGACGACGACCAGCGTGCCGCCCTCACGAGACTCAACACCGCCATCGACGCCGGCACATTTCGCGTCCAGGTGCTGTACGGCGTCACCGGTAGTGGCAAGACAGAGGTCTACATCCGCGGCATGCGCCGCGCCATCGCCGCCGGCCGACAGTGCATCCTCCTCGTCCCCGAAATCGCCCTCACGACCCAAACAGTCCAGCGCCTCTCAAAGCGCTTCGAGCGCGTGGCCGTGCTCCACAGCGCCCTTTCGGACGTCCAGCGCTCCCGTCTCTGGTCCGCCATTGCCGCCGGCCGGATCGACCTCGTTATCGGCACGCGTTCGGCTGTCTTTGCACCTTGTCCTCGCCCGGGCCTCATCGTCGTGGACGAAGAGCATGAGCCGAGCTTCAAGAACATGGCCTCGCCTCGTTACCACACACGCGACGTCGCCATCAAACGCGCCCAGCTCGAATCGATCCCGATCGTCCTCGGCTCCGCCACACCGTCGCTCGAAACGTGGCTCAACGCGAGCACCAATCGCAATTACGAACTTGTCCGACTTCCGCACCGCGTGAAGGGATTGCCCCTCCCGCACGTCCATCTCGTCGACATGCGCGACGAGCACAAGGAACGCCGTGGCGTCCACCTGCTCTCGCGCGCCATGGAAAGCCATCTATCCGCCGTCCTGCGCCGCAACGAGCAGGCCGTGCTGCTCCTCAACCGCCGCGGATTCGCCAGCTTCCTCTTCTGCCCCGTCTGCAATACGCCGGTCGTCTGCCCCAATTGCAGCGTCCACATGGTCTTCCACGCCGCGACCGGCTTTGCCCACTGCCACTATTGCCATGAGAGGATGATCGTTCCCGAGCGCTGCGCCATGGCCGGCTGCGGCGGCCACCTCGTCCGCTTCGGCATTGGCACCCAGCGTGTCGAGGCCGAGCTCGCCGAGAAATTCCCCCAGGCCCGCGTCGCCCGCCTCGACAGCGACGCCATGAAGCGCCCGGAAGACTATGCCCGCGTCCTCGACGCGTTTGAAGCCCGCCAAGTCGACGTCCTCGTCGGCACGCAAATGGTTGCCAAGGGCCTCGATTTTCCGTTCGTCTCCTTCGTGGGCGTCGTCACCGCGGACACCGCCCTCGCCCTGCCGGACTTCCGCGCCGCCGAGCGCACCTTCCAACTCGTCCTCCAGGTCGCGGGCCGAAGCGGCCGCAGTGAGATCGGTGGCCATGTCCTCGTCCAGACTTTCGCGAGCGACCTCGCCGTCATCCGTCGTGCCGTCAAGCACGACTACGAGGGCTTCGCCATCGACGAACTCGCCAGCCGCAAGAAGGCCGCGCTTCCGCCCCATACGCGATTGGTGCGATTTGTCCTTGCCGATGCGCGGCAGTCCAAGCTGGAAAAGGCCGCCCGCGATTTCGTGACAACGCTGCGCGAAACGTTCATGAAATACGGCGCTGCCGCGGACGTGTTCGATCCGCAGAAGTGCGCAATCGAACGGCTGCGCAATCAGTATCGCTACGAGGTACTTGTTCGGTTCCGAACCGCCAAGGAAATGCTCAAGGGAATGGATGCCCTCCGCGGTACCAACGCCATTCGGGCCCGCGTCCAGTCGCTGGTTGTCGACGTCGACCCCGTCGCCCTTCAATGACGCTTGCGAACCGCGCGCACAAAAAAAAGCGAAGGCGGACCGAGTCCGCCCCCGCATCATTCCCTCGAACAGTAGCAATCGCCCGCTTACGAGCCGCTGAGCATCGACTGAATGCCGCCGGCCGCCAAACCGCTGACGCCTGAGCATGCCGCCGCGCCAATCGTTGTGATCGCCGACAGCGCCCCGTTCACCAGCGCCAGCTTCCAGCCGCCGCCGTACGAGTCATCCGTCAGAACATTCTGCGCCATGACCGCGTGCGGCGCGCCGATCAGGGCGCCGGCAACAACCAACCGAACCGCGAACTTGCGTGCAAACTTCATGAGTTGTCTCCTTCGTGGACAACGGCGGTGGGGCGACCGGCGCGTGCTGCGGGAGTCCGCACTTTTCGCCGCGACGGGCGGCCGGCCCCGCAATCGGGACCGCCGCCGACTCGGACCCGCCGGATCCGAACGTCTCCCGCAAAGGAATCGGTTCGTCCGGCGGGCAGCTTGAAATGTTTGCGGCCCCGAGCCCCGGCCGCGTTTCGCGAGGAAGACCAAAGACCGAAATTACTCCGGGAGTTCCGGAATCTGATGGTCACCGCTGCACGCGCCGCTGTTCAGCGCGCCCGTCGCGGCATTTATCAGACTCAGCATGGCCGTGCGAATCTCGCCCTGGCTCGGCCCATCACTGTTCCCGCCGTTCCCGTTTCCGTTTCCGTTTCGGGCAAAGACGGCGCTGGGCGTGCCGAGGATGAACCCCGCCACCACGATTCGTGCGACGATTCTGTGTGCAAGTTTCATATGCTTCTCTCCCCGGCGGGCCGGACACACTCGTGCGACCCGCGTGGTTGAACCCTACGATTGTCAGGCCGCCGGGGAAAATATCCTCGGGATATGGGACGCGCAACCCGGCGATTATGCTCTCCCCATGTCCCAATACACGATTCGCCTCGCCGAACGCGCCGACAACATCGCCCGCTGCTTTCCCGTCATGGCCCAGCTCCGGCCTCACTTGGAAAAGCGCGATTTTGTCGACCGCGTCCGCCGACAGAAGGCCGAAGGCTTCAAACTCGCTTTTCTGGAGGAAGAGGGCGTCGTCCGCGCCGTCGCCGGCTTTCGCATCTTTGAAAAACTCACCGTCGGCCGCCAGATGTACGTCGACGATCTCGTCACCGACGAACAACACCGCTCGCGCGGCTGCGGCCGGGCCCTGCTCGACTGGCTCAAACAGCACGCCCGCTCCGCCGGCTGCACCGAGCTGCAACTCGATTCCGGCGTCAACCGCTACCACGCGCACGCCTTTTATTTTCGCGAGGGCATGCACATCTCGTCCTACCACTTCATGGTCAAGCTGACGTGACGCGCGGCCCCGACGATGGTAAACATTCGTCTGGATGGCCTCGCCTGACAAACCCCATTTCGTCCTCATCGGCGGCGGCCTCGGCGGCGCGCTGCTCGCCACCTACCTCGGCCGCGCCGGTTACTCCGTCGATCTCTACGAACGCCGCGCCGACCCCGGCGCCGGCAACTTCGTCGGCGGCCGCTCGATCAATCTCGCCCTCTCGACCCGCGGCATTGCCGCGCTCGAACGCGTCGGCCTCGCCGATGAAGTGCTGAAAAGCGCCATTCCCATGCGCGGCCGCATGATCCACGGCCTCGACGGCCATCTTCACTTCCAGCCCTACGACATCGATCCCTCGCGTTGCATCAACTCCATCGGCCGTGCGGCCCTCAACAACACCACCATCACCGCGGCCCGCAAGTTCCCCAACGTCCGCGTTCACTTCAACCACCGCTGCACCGACGTCGACCTCGACCTCCCCGCCGCCACCCTCCTCAACACCGAAACAAATCAGCCCGTCGACGCCACTGGCGACCTGCTCGTCGGCATCGACGGTGCCTTCTCGGCCGTTCGCCGCGCCATGCAACGCCTCGACCGCTTCGACTATCGCCAGGACTACCTCGAGCACGGCTACAAAGAGCTGACCATCCCGCCCAACCCCGACGGCTCGTGGCGGATGGAGAAGAACGCGCTGCACATATGGCCGCGCAAGAGCTTCATGATGATCGCCCTGCCCAACCCCGACGGCTCCTTCACCTGCACCCTCTTCTGGCCGTTTGAAGGCCCGAGCAGCTTCGCCACCATCCACGGCGACGAAGACGTCCGCCGCTTCTTCGAGTCACAGTTCCCCGACGCCGTCCCGCTCATGCCCACCCTGCTCGACGACTTCCGCACCAACCCCACCGGCTCAATGGTCACGGTTCGTTGCCGTCCCTGGCAGTACGCCGGCCGCGTCGCCCTGCTTGGAGACGCCGCCCACGCCGTCGTCCCCTTCTACGGCCAGGGCATGAACGCCGCCTTCGAAGACTGCATCGTCCTCGACGACTGTCTCAAGCAGTTCGCCCCCGACTGGAACCGCGCCTTCCGCGAATACGAGGCAAGTCGCAAGCCAAACGCCGACGCCCTCGCGGATCTCGCCATCTCCAACTTCGTCGAAATGCGCGACAAAACCGGCCAGCGCTCGTTCCTCTGGTACAAGAAGCTGGACCGTACCCTGCACCGTTTTCTCCCGGCGCTCTACACGCCGCTCTATACAATGGTCTCATTCACGCGGACGCCCTACGCCGAAGCGGTCCAACGCGCCCGCCGCCAGGACCGAATCGTCCGCCGAATGATTGAGGTGATCGTCGCCGCAATCATCCTGCTGCTGTTCATGATTCTCGTGAGGCCGATCGCATGTCACTGACTTACGCCAGCTATCTCCAGATCGACAAGCTCCTCACCCTCCAGCAGCCCCGCAGCGAGCCGCCCGAGCACGACGAGATGCTCTTCATCGTCATCCACCAGGTCTACGAACTCTGGTTCAAAGTCCTGCTCCACGAACTCGAGAAAGTGAAGTCCGACTTCACCGCCGGCGACATGTACGCCTCGCTTCACACCCTCAAGCGCTGCCGCACGGTCATGAAGACCTTGGTCGCCCAGCTCGACATCCTCGAAACCATGACCCCCATGTCCTTCAACAGCTTCCGCGATCGCCTCGAAACCGCCTCCGGCTTCCAGTCCTACCAGTTCCGCGAGCTCGAATACGTCCTCGGCTACAAGCGCGAAGACATGGACATGGCCAAGCTCTACCGCGCCGACAGCCCCGGCTACCACGCCCTGCAGCAACGTCAGCACGAGCGCAGTCTGATCGATCACTTCTACGACTTCCTCGAACTCAACGGCGCGACGATCCCCCCGATGCTGAAAAACCGCGACCTGACCAAGTCCAACGTCGCCAGCGAACCGGTCCAGCGCGAAATCCTGCGGCTCTACAAGAACTCCCCCGACCTTGCCATTCTCTTCGAACTCATGACCGACTTCGACGAAGGCCTCCAGGAATGGCGCTACCGCC